>JAUSBQ010000385.1 GCA_030651965.1 Pseudolabrys sp.
AGTACGGGATCGGTGCGCAGTTTGTCCCAGGCGCCCGACAAAGTCATGATGCCGTTGATCATGCCGCCCCATGACGGCATCCACAGCATGATCGAGAAGGTCATGCCGAGCGTCTGCGCCCAGTCCGGCAGCGCCGTGTAATGCAGATGATGGGGACCTGCCCAGATGTAGAGGAAGATCAGCGCCCAGAAGTGGATGATCGACAGCCGGTAGGAATAGACCGGCCGTTCGGCGCGCTTCGGGATGAAGTAATACATGATGGCGAGGAAGCCGGCGGTGAGGAAGAAGCCGACCGCGTTGTGGCCGTACCACCACTGCACCATGGCATCCTGCACGCCGGACCAGACGATGTAGGACTTCGGCGAGAAGATCGACACCGGCACCGTCGCGTTATTGCCGAGATGCAGCATGGCGATGGTGACGATGAAGGCGAGATAGAACCAGTTCGCCACATAGATGTGCGGCTCGGTGCGGCGCCACAAAGTGGCCAGGAACACCAGCAGATAGGTCACCCACACCACTGTCAGCCACAGATCGGCGTACCATTCCGGCTCGGCATATTCCTTCGACTGGGTGATGCCCAACAGATAGCCGGTGCCGGCGATGAGGATGAAGAAGTTGTAGCCCAGGACGACGAACCACGGCGACAGATCGCCGGCGAGCCGCGCGCGCGAGGTCCGCTGCACGACATAGAACGACGTGGCGATGAGGACGTTGCCGCCGAAGGCGAAAATCACCGCCGAGGTGTGAAGCGGTCGCAGGCGGCCGAAGCTGATCCATGGCAGATCGAAGTTGAGCGCCGGGTACGCGAGTTGCAGCGCGATGATGAGGCCGACGGTGAAGCCGGCGATGCCCCAGAAGATCGAGATGACGGTCGCGAACTTGACCGGCCCCATATTGTAGTTCGGCTTGCCGTCGGCGGTCAGCAGCGGCACGGGCTCGGCCGGGCGATTATAGTAGCGATTGATGATCGCAAACACGGTGGCGATGCTGGCCGCGGTGAACAGATAGGCGTGGAACGCATATTCCGGCGTGTAGGCCTTGGCGGCGATGACGAGGCAAAGCAGCGCCAGGGCGGTGAAGGTCAAGGCCATGCCGCCTTCGCCGAGGGTCATGGTTTTTTGAGGAGCAAGCGCGTTCGCCATGAGAGTGGTTCCGTTTTATGGCTGGCCGGGAAATGACAGGGCCTTGCGCGCCAATATCCGACGAGTTCGGCGGTACGATCTTGATCCAAGTCAATCGGGCGGCAATCGGCGATCAACCCCACCCCGCATTTTCTCTTGTTTTCCTGGGATCGCGGCACCCGGTATAGCGTGCGCCGCTCGCGGCGACGCCATGCGCGGTGACGCCTGCGAGTTTTGATCATCAAATTTCTCCGGCGTCGCCGCACCAAGCGAAAAGCCCCGGCAGCAATGCCGGGGCTTTTTTATCGGTCGCGTTGGTGGACGCGAAAGTTTCTACCGGTCGCGCCAGCCGTGCCAGCCCCAGCGGCGCGGGCCGCGGGCGTCGAGTTGCTTCTTCTGCTCGTCGGTGAGCGTCGTGTAGAACGCATCGAAGGCCGGCCGCACGGTCTTGATCGCCGCCAGCATGGTCTCCATGCGCTTTTCCATCGCTTCCATGCGCGCCGATGCGCCGGCCGGGAATTCCTTCGGGCACGCCGCGGCAATCGTCTCGGCCGCCTTGGCAGATGCCGTGCGCAACCCCTCAAGCGCGGTGCGCTGGGCGTCGGTCGGCTTGATCAGCCGCTCGATGCGGTCCATGCGCCATTCCGCCATCCCGGCCGCGCGCGGATCGCACATCCAGGCCCTGCCGGCCCCGCCGCCACGGCCGCCGCCCATCATGCCGGGGCCCATCATCATGGAACCCCAGCCGGGGCCGCCGCCCGAGCCGCCGCCAGGACCCATCTGGGCATGGCTCGGCGCGACAGCGACCATTCCAACGAAAACGAGTGAAGCAGCGATAAGAGAGAGCTTTCTCATGAGTGCCTCCGGCACAGGTGGTGAAGTTTCAGACGCTTTACACGTAACCGAGCCAGCGCCAGTAGGTGGCGCCGAGCAGCATCACCAGAGCCAGCGCGATCACGGTCAGCACCAGACCGGTGCGGACGAAATCGCGGGCAGTGAAGGTCTCCGTGCCGTAGGCGACCATGTTCTGCGGCGCGTTCACCACCAGGATGAAGCCGAAGGACACGACGAACTGCAACAGCATGGTCATGCCGACGATGTTGATGCCGGGCGTCGCCACGCTCTTGAGCACGGCGATGACGATCGGGATCATGGCGGCGGCAAGCGCGGTGGCGCTGGCAAAGCCAAGGTGGATGACAACCAGGAACAGGCTCATCGTGCCGAGGATGAACATGGCGGTGGCGTTCGTCAGGCCGAAGGTCGCGACCGCGATATTGGCAAGCCAGGTGGCGGCCTGGGTTTGCAGCAGCGCGGTGCCGAGGCTGATGCCGACGCCGAACAGGACCACCGTGCCCCACGGAATGCGGGCCTGGGCATCCTTCCAGGTCAGAATGCCGAAGCCCGGCATGAACATCAGTGCGACCGCGGTGATGGTCGTGGTGCTGGTGTCGAACTTGTGCAGGACGCCCTCGGTCGCCCAGAAGCCGATCAAGGTCAGCGACAGCACCAGAAGCTTCAACTCGGATGCCTTCATCGGCCCGAGTTCGGCGAGCGACTTGGCGATGCCTTCGCGGCCGCCCGGCACTTCCGTCACTTCCGGCTTCATCATGCGGGTCATGACAAAGTAGAGCGCGATGCACATCAGCACCGAGAACGGCGCGGCGGCGATGAACCAGGTCAGCCAAGTGATGGTCTGGTTGAACGTCTTTTCGATGAAGCCGATGGCGACCATGTTCTGCGCCGCCGCGGTCTTGATGCCGACATTCCAGATGCTGGCGGTCTGCACCGTGGTGATCATCAGCATGGCGGCGAAGGCGCTGCGCTTGTTGACGCCGAAGGCGGCGATGATGCCGAGCGTGATCGGCACCAGGCAGGCGACGCGCGCGGTGGTCGATGGCACCATCAGGGCGATCACGAAGCCGACAAGGATCGTGCCGATGACGACGTGATGGGTCTTGGTGCCGGCGCGCGACAGGATGCTGAGCGCGATGCGCTTGTCGAGGCCGGTCACCGTCATGGCGGCGGCGAGGAATAAGGCGGAAGCCACCAGCACAAGCGCGGTGTTGGCAAAGCCGCTGAAAGCCAAAGCCAGCGCCCGGCTGGTGCCGAGCAGAACCTTCGGATCCGCGACGCTCGGCGCCAGGCCGAGCAGGAACGCCATCAAGACGGCGATGACGATGGCCGAGACCGCGTAATCGATCGCTTCGGTCATCCAGATGATGACGGCGAAGGCGAGGATGGCGAGCATATGGTGTCCCGCGACCGGCAACGCCGGCGGCGTCGGCATCAGCAAGACGGCGATCAGGGCCGCGGTGGCTGCGAGCAGCCCCCAGTTCGACGCGAACCAATTGGTTTGTTTGACCGGTTGACTACCCGCAGCGCTCGGCGCCGGTTGCGCAATGTTCGACATGGCCATGTTCCCCGGCGGAGATATTCCGCGTGGCTAATCATCGCGGGTCCGCGATGCCGGGCCTTGCGCAAGATCAATTGGCGAATGATTCATGCGCTGCACCGCAGCGCAACATCCGACGATGGATTCTTATGAACTGACGGCGCCGTTAAAGTTTTAAATGTGACGAATAGATTTCATGACAAAGGCGCGCGCCGTGCCTGTCTCAGGCCACGGCCACGCGCCTTCGCAGCGCCCTTCACTCAAGGCAGCGGGTGTGCTGGCGCATCGTTCTGCGCCTCGGTCGCCGACCGGCAAACTTCGGCGCTCTGTGACGAGGCCGAAGACACCAACAAAATCAATAGGTTGCACCCTGATCCAGCGGAGTCCGTTGCCTGCAAATGTCTTGTGCTAGGATTTGACAGCGCGACTATTGAAGCTGGATCGAAAGCCGTCGGAGGCATCTCGGTCATCTCCAGGGCCCTATGTATTGACCGAATTCGTACCGCCTCATCCCGATCGAATGCCAAGCCCTCCGAGCGCCTGGCAACGGATAAAACTCGGCCGGAAAAACATTCTCGCCGTTTGGGAGGCGGAAGCCTTCGCGTATGAATTCGTCTCGACACAATTTTTCACGCGCCGCGCTTTCCTTTGTAACAGCCCCGACGCCGTCCAATTCGCATTCGGCAGCCATAACGAAAGTTTCGAACGCAAGAGCCCGGCGCAGCGATTTTCGCTTCTGCCTCTACTCGGCGACGGCTTGTTCATCAGTGACGGCGACGTCTGGCGGCGCCGGCGCCGCATCGTCAATCCGATCATCCATGTTTCCAGACTGCCCGAATTCGCACCGGTGATGGTGGAATCCATTATTGAAGTACGGGATCGATGGGCGACGTTGCCGGCGCCGGGCGACATCGATGCTCTGGGTGAGATGGCGCGGCTGACGGCGGAAATACTGAGCCGGACGATTTTCGGCCGCCAACTCGGCCATGAGCATGCCTCGGTCCTGGTCGAGAGCTTCAGCGAGTATCAGCGCCATATCGGGCAAATCGATCTTCTGTCGCTACTCGGATTTCCGGATTGGATGCCGCGCTGGTACTCCGCGCGCATCCGCCGCTCGGTTCGGCGGATTCATGCGTTGCTCGATGACATCATCGAAGGTCTGCGCGTGCAAAATGATCGTGACGACAAATCGATCGTTGGCCGCTTGCTCAATGCTCGCGATCGCGATACCGGCGCACCGCTCGATGCCAAGGCCTTACGCAACGAAATCGCGGTGCTTTTCATGGCCGGGCACGAAACGACGGCGAATACCCTGGCCTGGACCTGGTATCTGCTCTCGCAGTCGCCTGAGGCCGAAGCACGGCTTCACCGCGAGGTCGACGGCGTTCTGGGCGGGAGGCCGCCGACTTTGGCCGACGTGCCGAAGCTAATCTATACGCGGGCGGTCTTCGAGGAAGCGATGCGTCTCTATCCGCCAGTGCCGATCCTGTCGCGCGAAGCGCTCAAGGAGGAAACGTTCCAGAATGTGAGAATTCCCAAGGGCTCGATCGTCATCGTCGCGCCGTGGCTGCTCCATCGTCATAAGAAGCTGTGGCGCAAACCGGATCATTTCATGCCCGAGCGGTTCCTCCCCGAGAGCGATGAGCCGGTGTCGAAGTTCGCTTACATTCCGTTCAGCATCGGCCCGCGCATCTGTGCCGGCATGGCCTTCGGCTTGACGGAAGCCATTCTCTGCATCGCGACGCTGGCGCGCGAATTCAAGCTTGGTCTGAAGCCCGGGCATGTCGTGGAAGCGGAGTGCCGCATCACCTTGCGTCCGGGGTCGAGCCTGCCGATGCAAGTCAGCCGCCGCGAACCGGCGGTGAGCGGTGACGGCAAGCCAGTTCCAGGGCAAAGCCTGTCCTGTCCATTTCATCATGCTTGAGCGGGACGCAACGCCGTCGATCGGCTGGTTCTTCAAATCCGCGCAACACCGCCGCGTGGCCTGGCAATATTGGGTGAACGATACAATCCTCGGCTTTGTCTACCTGGCCTTTCACTATGTCTTCAGACTGGCGCCGACCGACACATGCTCCTCGATCGGATCCGCGATCGGGAGTTTTGCGCGCAACCACATTCGGTTCGATATCGGCGAGTTTCGCCGCAGCGGCCGCGATGAAGCCCGGGCCAGACAGAACTGGGCGTGGCTGCGGCCAACCGACAATAGTCCCGCGACGGTCGAAGCGGTCATGGAGCAAGCCTACCGGCAGGGTGCGCAGACTTATCTTGAATTCTCGGTGCTGCATCGGTTGTGGCCCGAGGGGCGCATCGCCGTCGAGGGCGCGGAACACCTCGCCGCGGCGCGGGCGACCGGCTGCTGCACACTTGTGGTTGGCGTCCATGTCGGCAACTGGGAAACCATCGGGCCTGCCCTAATCGGCCTCGGTCATAAAACGACGATTGTCTATCAGAAGCCGATCAATCGTTTCGATCATCGCATGGCGGTCGCGGCACGGCGTCGATACGGCGCGGCGCTGGTGCCACCGGGCCGCGCCGGCGGCCGTATCGCCTACCGGGCGCTTGCCGATGCGAGCGGTGTCTTGCTGCTGTATATCGACGAATTCGTGAACGGGCGGGTTTACGCGCCGTTCTTCGGCCGCCCGGCAATGCTCGAAGGCAATATCGCGAACGCCGCCCGTCTCGCGGCGATGACCGACGCCATCGTCATCCCGGTCTATTGCACCCGCCTCGACGGCGCCCGTTTCAAAGTGACGTTCATGCCGCCCGTCGATATCGAGCGGACTGCCGACAGCCAAGCCGATCTCGCGGCCAACGTCGCCAAGCTCAATGCCACGATCGAGCCGATCGTTCGCACCCATCTCGAGCAATGGCTATGGCTTTTCGATATTCGCGCCGACCGGTGAATTGAAACGGCCGACGCGGTCAACGCGCGGCCGCGTCGTCCGGCGCTTCGATCGTCATGCCAGTCATCGGCTCGACCCAGACCATGTGATCCTTCACGGCTTTGACACCCGGAATATTCTCGGCCAGCACCTTGAGCGCGGCGCGCTGCCTATCGTCGGCCAGCACGCCCCACAGTTCGACGATGCCGTCATGCACGACAATATTGGTCAAAGCCGCCGGCGCCCACTGCTCCTTCTGCATCTCTTCGAGCAGTTTTTCGCGAATGGATTCGTCGTCCTTCACCTGAACCACGTCGGGCGCGACGCGCGCCATGCTGACCATCGCCCGCATCAGATTGGAGCGCGTGACGATACCGACCAGGATGCTGCCGGACATGACGGGAACGCGCTTGATGCGGTGGTTTTCCATCAGCTCGACGATTTCCTCCAGTGAGGCATTCTCGTCGACGGTCCGCACATCGGTGGTCATCACCTCGGCGACCTTGTTGCCGTGCGAGTGCGTGTATTCGGTGGCGATGGTGCCCGGCCCCATGAGGAATTCCAGCCAGCGCGAGCGCTGACGTTCGGTCATGGTCTCACGGCGGCGCAGGAAGTCGCCTTCGGACAGGACACCGAGCAGCTTGCCGTTCTTGTCCAGCACCGGCAGCCCGCTGATGCGGTGCTGCAACATCAGCCGCGCCGCTTGCAGCACGGTTGAATCCGGATCGACCGAAATTACTTTGCGGGTCATCACATCGCTGGCGATCATGGCGGATCTCCCTTTGTTTTCCGCATTGAATTGACCACGGCCGGCGCAATCCACCCTTGATGCAGGTCAACGGCGAATGCCGCGCACAAAAATGCCCCGGCCAATTGAGCCGGGGCAAGGTTCACCAAGAACGTCGGGGAAGACGACGTTCGGCGCAAAGGGATTAGCCGTTCAGGCGGGTCAGCGCGGCCTGATTGCGCAGAACGATGCGGCGCGAACTCGGCACCGAGATCGCCGCGGAATTTTCAAGCTGCGTCAAAGTGCGCGAAACGGTTTCGATGGTTAGGCCGAGATAATCGGCAATGTCCTGACGCGACATCGGCAGTTCGACCGCTGTGCTGCCCGGCGTGCGCGCCGCCATTTCGAGCAGGAAGCCGGCGACCCGTTCCTGCGCCGTCTTGATCAGCAGCATGATGTGCGCCTGCGCGCGCTGCAATTCCTTGGCTGTCATGGTCCAGAGCTGGTTGGCGACGTCGTGGCTGCGTCCGGCCAAGGTGACCAGGGTGCTGCGCTTGATCAGCATGACCTTGCATTCGACGATCGCTTCGGCGGAGAAGCTGTGCAGTTCGCCGATTTCGAGGCCGAACACGTCGCCCGGCAGATAGAAGGCGCCGATCTGGCGGCGGCCGTCGTTGAGCACCTTGTAGGTGCGCACCGCGCCGCTGATGACCTTGTAAAGATATTCGGCCGGCTCGTTCTCGCCGTAGATTTCGGTGTTGCGGGCAAACGGCATCGCCGCGCCCATCAACTCGACCGATTCGCCGAGCAGCGGGGTGTGCGGCGCGGGGCGTACGGTGCGGCTGGCCGGGTGGGAGAAGGTGTTGCGCTGGATCGTTGCCTGGGTGTGCATGACGCTTGGCCCTCTGTGAATTCGATGGTCTTCGATACCGCTGGCGCCAGGCCGCCGAAATTCAGATAATCTCCATAGGTAGTTTCCCGTAGGCGGACGGACGTTGGCGCGGCCCGCCGGCCCGAATCCCCACAATATCGAGCGGCATGCCATACACCATTGATTCAACTAGGGTTTTTTCACGGGACGAAGGCCATCGCCTGTGGCGCTATGGCGCCGCGCCGACCGCGGTGGCGTTTGCCCTGGCCATGCGCGCCCTGCTTCTGCCGATCCTGCATACCGATTCGCTTTTTCTGTATTTTCTGCCGCCGGTGCTGATCGCCGCCGGTATCGGCGGTCTCGGGCCCGGCCTGCTGGCGACCGCCATCGGGCTTGTCGCCGCATACGTGCTGATGCCCGAACTGGCCGAGTTTTCCACGGTCTCCATCGTCAGCGGCGTGACGTTTCTGGTGCTGGCCATCGGCGTATCGTGGGGCGGCGAACTGATGCATCGCGGCCAAATGCGCGCCAGAATCCTGACCCGCAACGCGCTGGCGCGCGAGGCCCATCTGCAATCGATCCTCGATACAGTGCCGGAGGCGATGATCGTCATCGACGAGCGCGGGATCATTCAATCGTTCAGTTCGGCGGCCGAGCGTCTGTTCGGCTGCACCGCCGGCGACGCGGTCGGCCAGAATGTCAGAATTTTAATGCCGGAGCCGTATCGCGAGAATCACGATAGTTATCTGCACCGCTACATCTCGACCGGCGAACGCCGCATCATCGGCATCGGCCGCGTCGTCGTCGGCCGGCGCATGGACGGCTCGACCTTTCCGATGGAACTGGCGGTCGGTGAAATGAAATCCGGCACCCAACGGTTTTTCACCGGCTTCATCCGCGACCTGACCGAACGCCAGCAGACCGAGGCGCGCCTCCAGGAACTGCAATCCGAACTCGTTCATATTTCACGCCTCACCGCGATGGGCGAGATGGCCTCGACTTTGGCGCACGAGCTCAACCAGCCGCTGGCGGCGATCTCGAATTACATCACAGGCTCGCAGCGCATGCTGGAGGCCGAAACCGACGAGAAATCCACGACCTTGCGCGACGCGCTCGCCAAGGCGTCCGATCAGACCATGCGCGCCGGACACATCATCCGGCGCCTGCGTGACTTCGTCTCGCGCGGGGAAAGCGAGCGCCGGGTCGAAAACATCACCAAGCTGATCGAGGAAGCGAGTGCGCTGGCCCTGGTCGGCGTCAAGGACCGCGGCATTCGCGTGCAGTTCCATTTCGACCCGCGCGTCGATCTAGTGCTGGCCGACCGCGTCCAGGTGCAGCAGGTGCTGCTCAACCTGATTCGCAATGCGATGGACGCGATGGAAACCGCGCCGGAGCGCGAACTCCTGATCGCGGTCGCGCCGGACGAGGCCAATCAGGTGCGCGTCAGCGTGTCGGACACAGGCTCCGGCATCGCGCCGGAAATCGCCGAACAGCTTTTCCAGCCTTTCGTCACCACCAAGCGCCAGGGCATGGGCGTGGGCCTGTCGATCTCGCGCACCATTATCGAGGCGCATGGCGGACGCATCTGGGTGGAAGCCAATGCCAAAGGCGGCACCACTTTCAATTTTACCCTTGCCGCCGTGGAGAATGGGGATGCCGACGATGCAGCCTGAACCGATCATCTATGTGATCGATGACGACGACGCCGTGCGGCAGTCGCTGGAATTCCTGCTCAAGACCGCGGGCATCACGGTGCGCGGCTTCGAATCGGCCAAGGCCTTTCTCGAGGTCCTGCCGCAAATCAATTCCGGCTGCGTCATCACCGACGTCCGCATGCCGGAAATCACCGGCATCGATCTGTTGCGCCGGCTCAAGGACACGCATCCGGCTTTGCCGGTCATCGTCATTACCGGCCATGGCGACATCTCGCTGGCGGTCGAAGCCATGAAGATCGGCGCCGTCGATTTCCTGGAGAAGCCGTTCGACGACGACCAGTTGATCGCGGCGGTGCGCTCGGCGCTCAACCGCGACGCCAACGCGGTCAAGCGCCAGGCCGAACTCGACAACGTCAGCGAGAAGCTGGCGGCGCTGTCCAACCGCGAGCGGCAGGTGCTCGACGGTCTGGTCGCCGGCAATGCCAACAAGACCATCGCCTTCGATCTCGGCATCAGCCCGCGCACGGTCGAAATCTATCGCGCCAATGTGATGACCAAGATGGCGGCCAACAGCCTGTCCGATCTGGTGCGCATGGCGATGATGGCGGATATTCTCGGCGAGCCGGGCAAGGCGAAGGCGTAGCGCCACAAACTGCGCAACGAATGCTGAGTACTCCCCTCCCCCTTGTGGGGAGGAGTTGGGGGTGGGGGTAATTGCAATGATTCAAAACCATTACCCCCCTCCCTAACCCTGCCCATCGCAAGTCGGGCTTGCCCGACTTGCGCAAGTTAGATCAGAACTCGGGCAAGCCCGAGTTCTGTGGGGGGAGAGAACACGCTGAAGCCGCCGCGCGCAACCGATCTATATCAAAGTTGGGAAAACTAAAACGTCTCGTCGCCGGTCACTTCAGCGGGCGCGAAGGGCTTCCAGCCGTTGGCTTTCAGGCGGGCGTCGTGCGCGGCCTGCAACGTGGCGCCGCGCGCGCGATTGATGCCGCCGAGCGGCGCATGCACCTTCAAGCCCTGATACGGATTGTAGGCGAGCCGTTCGCAGAACTGCTGCTGCGCCAATGACGTGAAGGCCTGAGGATAAATGTCGATGGTGGCGACCGTCAGCCAGCCGGTGACCTTGCCGTCCCACCGCACCAGGGCGTTCTCGATCGGCTGGCGCGGCGGGTCGTTGCGCAATTGAACCTTCAGATCGAGGCAGAAATGGTTGTTGTTGGCGGGGTCAAGTCGCGCCTGCAGTCTTTGTTGCAGATAATAGGCGTTGTCGCCGGGACCGCCATACTGCGCCTGCTGGCTACACGGCGTCGCCGCGTACTTCACCTGCGAATCGCCGAGCACAAACGGCGTCACGCTCGACCAGGCGACGCTCTGGAGCGTCGGATAGACCTTACTGCCTTTCCAGAGATTATAGGCGCCGCGCGGATGGATGATGTGGTCGAAGGCGACAAACGGATTCCTGACCGTGTCGCAACCGCCGCCTTTGACGCAGGCCGTCTCGTAATCGAGAAGCTGCTGCGGATCGCCGGCGAAATAGGCCGCATGGCCGTTGAACAGCAGGTCCTGCGTGTTGCCCTCGTCCGCGGCCACGGCATTGCGTTCGCCGCTGACGCCGATGAGCTTGATCGCCATGGCTCGGAAGTCGGCGGCGCGGTCGTCGCTCGGCACGCCAGCGGCATTGGCGAAGCGCACCCAGGCCTTGTAGGTGCGCTCGCCGCCGGGTTTGCCGGCGAGGAAGCCGACATTGAGACGCGGCGTCTGGTACTCGTTGACCGTGACGTTCGCCTTGACGCAGGCATTGGCTGCCGGCGTCGCGCCGTGCGCTTTGATTTGCGCCTCCTCCTGCGCGACCGCGAGCTTGACGAGACCGCCGATCGCCGCCTGCTCCTTGTTCGGATCGGGCGTCTCCGAGGGCACTTCGAAATAGAACCATCTCGCCAATACGACGACCGCCAGCAGCGCCGCGGCCGTGCCCACGACGCCGAGCAGCACCGAGGCCGCCGGCGCCAGGGCCGCCAGCACGGCGGCGATGCCGTCGGCGGCGCGGCATAAAGCGCGGCGCACCTTGCACCAGAAGCCTTCGCCATAGACGCATTTCGACAACTTGCCGTGGCCGGCAGCGGAGAGGATCGCGTCGGCCGCCTTCTCGCCGATCATGTAGACCGCCGAGACGATGAACATCCCGGGGATTTTCGGAAAGGCCGAGGCGTCGACCACACGCAGATTGCTGGTGCCATAGACGCGGAAGTTCGAGTCGAGCACGGCTTGCGGATCGCTGCGCGGCCCGATGGCGCAGGTGCAGGAGGCATGGTGGCCCCAGGCATTGTCCTTGACGAATTGCCCGATCTGCTCGCGGGTCTCGACCGCTCTGCCGGGTATTTCCTCTTCCACGATCAGGTCGGCAATCGGCGCGGTCAAGGTGCGGACGAACTTGACGCCATCGACCACCGAAGCGAGGTCGTCGCCGTCTCTGTCGGTGCCTTCGTCGAAGTAATGGAAATTGATCGCCGGCGGGTCGAGCGGGTCCTTGCTGCGCAGCTTGACGGTGCCGCCGTGATTTTCCGTGTGCGCCTTGAGGATGCACCAGGTCAGCACGTCGAGATTATCGGCGATCAGCTTCGAGTAGCCCGGGAAATAGCCCTTGAACTTGCCGAGCAGCGCGAACATGAACAGGTCAGGCACCGGCCGCGACGTTTGCGAGCGGTTGATGACGGCGATCGCCGCGCCATTGGTGGTGTAGACGCCTTTGCGCCACCAGTGATTCCAGTGCTTGTATTGCGGATCGCCGGTGGTGAAGGTCGCGCCTTTCAGCACCGACCATGGCTGTTTCAGCTTATTGACGACGCCGACCTCGTAGCGGTCCTGCAAGTTCTTGCCGACGCCTTGCAGGTTGACCCGCGTCTTGATGCCGAGCGCTTCCAGTTCCTCCTTGGCGCCGATGCCGGACAGCATCAGCATTTGCGGCGTGTTGAAGGCGCCGCCGGAGAGGATGACCTCGCGCGAGGCGAAAGCCTTGCGCGGCGTGCCGGGGGCCTCTGTCGGCGCGTAGGACGCGCGGTACAGTCTGGCGCCTTTGAGATAAGCGACGCCGATGGCGCAGTTGCGCTCGTCGAACAGCACTTCGGTCGCCAGCGCGTCGAGTTCGATGGTCAGCCGGTCGGGATAACGGCGCGCCACTTTGAGCAGAAATTCGCGCGTGCCGTTGCGGGCGTGGCCGCGCGTCGTCAGCGGCGGATAGTGAATGCCGAAGGCATTCTTCCTGACCAGCCGCCAGTCATTCGGATCGCCCTTGCCCTTGAAGAACCAGCCGACGCGGTCCCAGAAGCCGGACAATTCCCAGACCACGGTCCATACCGACTTCTTGATGATGTCGACCAGTTCGTGGTCGCGTATCGCTGCCTTCGGAATAGCCTTCTCGGTGGAGAGCCAACCGGAGAAGCCGTGCTTGCTGGGATTGATGCGGGTGAGTTTGTAAAGCCAGCGCAGCAGGAAGCGGTGATTGCAGTCTTCCAGGCGCTGGAAGTAGCGCCGCATGGCGCGGGCGCCCCATGACGGGTCGCCGGTGAGTTGCGCGACATGGTCCCAATCCTCGTTGTTCGGATAGATCATGATCATCGCGTTGTGCGCGGTGCAGCCGCCGAGCGTGCCGGCGCGCGGGTACAGAACGCCGTCTTGCGCCTTGACGAATTTGTCGTCGCGTTCCTGCTGCGCGGTGTCGCCGTAATGGCGGACGAAGAAGTCCCACTTCATCGCCTCGTTCTCCGAGGCCATCGGATGGAACGTCGGCACTTCGTAATCCGCCGGCAGGCGGTTGGCGCTGACCGGGCCATCGCCTTGCAGCAGCTTCGGATCGCCACCGGCTTCCAAGAGCAGCACAGTGTGGCCGGCTTCCGCCAGGCGCGCGGCGACGACACCGCCGCCCGCGCCGGAACCGACGACGATATACTCGTAACCAGGCGATTGCGCGTTCACGGACCCCTCCCCCCAACTCGCCGTCAAAGAGCCGGTTCTGCCTCTACATGGTCTTCAGGAACTCGATCAGCGCGCGCTTGTCGTCGTCGGCGAGATTGCTGCCGAAATAGTGGCCCTTGTTGACGATGAAGTCGGGACACTTGTTGAGCGCCAGCAGTTCTGGCACGCGCTTGATGAAGACTTCGGTCGCCTGCGCGTCGGTCGCGTTCGGCGGCAGCGACTTGAGGTCGTGCTTGAGCTTGAGCACCAGGCTGATGAGCTGCTTGGTGTGCGCGGCACGATCCTTGAGGTCCGTGCTCTCCGACAGCGGATTGAGATTCGCCAGCAGGTTGACCGGCGTGCCCTTCGGGATCGGGCCGATCTCGACATCGCCCGCCGTGGTGAACAGCCAGGGCGCCAGATAATGCAGCCACGCGCCCCAGTTGCCGGCGAGTGTCGAGAGATCGCCCGGCAGATAGCCGGCCGGCACTTTGAGATAGCTTCGCGCGGTGGTGCGCAGGATGTGGCTTGGGCCGGGGATCTGCTTGCCGATGATGGGGTCGGTGGCGCGCTTTTCCGGCCACAGCATCTGCTCGATCGCCTGGTCGAATGCCGCCAATCGGCCTTTCACCGACGGATCGCCGTTGAAATCGCCGACCGAGTTGTTTTGCAGGAACGGCGCCGACGTCCATACGCTGATCAGCGAGGCGGGCCGCACATAGCCGCGCCCGCCACCGGGCATGTCGTAATCGAATGGCGTGCCGTCGATTGGGTTGTAGAACGTCACCTTGCCGGTCGCCGGCAGCGTCTTGTAGGTCTGCGACGAGAAGTTGTCCCAGATGTTGCCGCCGATCGCATTGGTCGCCAGCGGCGAACAGGCATTGATGCCGATCTCCTGGATCGAGACGCGGCGGTCGGTCGAGAGGAAGTTGTTGTCGAGGAAATCCGGTTTCTTCACCTCCGTGCGCATCCAGTCGAAATAGGCGCCGGTGTTCTCGACGATCTGTCCCGTCTGGCATGGCTGGCCAGCCAGACAAAGATTGGTTGGTTGCTTGCTCGAGTGGCAGCGCGCGCAGTTTTCCGCGAAGGCGGTCTTGCCGCGGTCGAGCCGGGCCGCATCGGGCGGTGAGGCTTTGCCCTCGGGCGTATCGGCAAGCTTGTCCGGCCGGCCGGTCTTGACGAAGAACAGCGCGAGGTCGGCGGTCTGGTTCTCGGTCGCCTTCCAGTACGACGAATTCTTTTCGTTGGTGGCGATGGGAATCGGCGTGATGCGTTTTCCGCCGACCAGCGGGTTGAAGTGCAGCAGCCATTCCTCGCTGAACAGGCCGATGTTGAGATAGACGCGGTTCAACGCGCCGAGCGCGCCCACCGAGTCCGAGCCGTCCTTCAGGACGCGCGGCGTGTAGACCGTGTCTTTCGGGATGAACAGGCCCGGCGGAGTGAACCCCTTGGTCGCGATCTCGGTCTGCGGATAGTTATGGAACTGCTTGTTGTCGAGGCCGCCGCCGGCGAGCTTTTCCTTCCAGGCTTCGCCGGCTTTCAAACGGGCGGCCAGACCATAGACCGCGTTCATGGTGCGCGGATTGTTGATGTTGTCGGTCGACACGAAGGAGGTGTCGAGCGCGCCGGGCTGCGAGGTGTGGAAGAGCTGGAAGATGAAGTTGGATTTTACGTCCTTCGGATTCCAGATGAAGATGCGGTCGACCCAGAAGTATTGCGCGCCCGGATTGGAATTCAGATTGGCCCATTGCGGATTTTCCGGGTCGGCCGGCGCATTGCTCGGCGCCGGCCCGACATGGCAGAAGCCGCACGACATGCCGACGCGATAGGGCCGGATGACTTCCTTGTTGTTGTAGAATTTCGGATCGGCATAGAAGGCGTCCGGATTGTCCTTGATCGCGGCGAGCCATTTCCGTTCCGCCGCCGCGTCGAAGGCCGGATTGGGGAACAGCCGCAAGCCGACGACGCCGGTGGGCTCGCCGTAAAAGGAGCCTACGGCTAAGTTCCTGCCCCGCGCGCCGAATTTGACGCCGGGATATTTCGCTTCATTGGCGAAGGGATCGGGCTTGTCGCAACCCGGGCCCTTGCCGTTGCGGAGGTCGAGCCAGAGGCCGTATTTGTCCGGCTTCTCGGCTTGCGTAAAGCACGGCTCGTTGATCAGCCCGTACCATTTGAAGCGGTTGCCGCGGTTCGGCGTGTACCAAGTGTACTTCTTGTCCTTGCAGTCCTTTTCGGTCAACGAAGCGTAGTCCGAATAGGCATTGGTCTTGCCGTCCGGCCCAACGCAGAAGCCGATGCGCGGCGACGACGAGATGATCTTGAGCAGATCGAAGGCGCCGAAAGTATTGTTGGCCAAGTAGTCCCAGAAGCGGTCATTGCCGCCGCTCCACACGATCCAGTTATTGCGGCCCCTCACTTCGCCTTCGGTCAGCACCACGGTCGGATCGGTGGCGCGCTTGTAGCCGCCATCCATGTCGGCGAAGTAGTCCTCGTTGGCGGCAGGGAAAGTCGACGCATCGCGGCCGTTCGCCATCGCCTCGTCCAGGACCGTGCCGGGCTCCGGTTGCCTGTCGCAACCCGACAGGATGAACAGAGCGGCGCAGGCGGCCACCGCGGCGACACAACGGCGGAATGTCATCACAACCCCCCACTTGTCTGGTCATTGCGCCGCGCGGTCGGCGACAGCGTTGCGAGCATCTCGCCCACGGTGATGGCGGGCGTGCCGCTTTCCGGCTGGATGATCCGCTGGCCCTTCATGAAGGTCCGGGCGATATCGAAGGCGAGCGAGCGGTAGCTTTCGAATTGCGACTCGGTGAACCACTGGTCGCCGGTCGACTCGTGCGGAAACTTCTTGCTTTCCATCGCGTAGCTGCGCACGCCGCTGCCTTCGATCTTGCTGACGCCGTGAAAGGCCGGCTTGACGTAAAGCAGCACGCCGTCTTCGCAGCCGGCGCCGTCCGCCTCGCGGTAGCCGATGACGCCGACGGCGATGTAAGGCGTCTTGTCGTCGGCGTCCGCCGACCTGTTTCTGAGCTTGTCGAGGTCGTCGATGAAAATGCGGATGCCGAGATCGATGTAGATCTTGCGCACCGCATTGCCGAGATCCTCGAACTTGAATTCGGGATCGCAGCCAGCGTCGATGGCGAGGATGAAGCGGGTGCGCCGCCGCACCATTTCGTAGATGCCGAGATTTTCGAAATGGCCGCCGTCGGACAGGTAGACCCACGGCTTGCTATCCGTGGTCAGGCCGAAGGTTTCCTCGGCCAGCGGCCGGATCGCCGTCACCGGGCCTTCTTCCTTATACGTCGCCTCGCCTTCCTTGCCGGGATTGCCGAGCCACCATCCGAGCCGCACGTTGAACAAAGCCAGCAGCAGCGTGATCGAGGTCGACGAATTGTAACCCATGTTCGGGCTGGCGGCCGCGCCCGAAACCGCCATGGCGGTCCCCAGCGAAATGCCATAGGGCCGGCGCTTGCCGCCATATTCGATGCTCGGCCGATAGCCCTTGAAGGCGGCGCCGGAGTGCAGCGGCGTCACGGTGAAGGATTCCGCCTTGCGCTGCTGCCAGGCCAGCCGCGCGGTCTTCACCACATTGAGCGTGATGTTGACGACGTGGAACAGGCAATAGGTGTTGTGGCCGGTGGCGGCGCTCTTGCGCGGCGGCCACAGGTCGTGCGCCTTCATGTTGTCGTTTTCGTCGAAGCCGGTGAACAGATCGGGACAGCGGCGTTGACGCGATGCGCCGAGATAGGCGCGCACCAGACGGTTGCGATAGAGCGCGTGGATCGAGAAGCGGTTGATGTTGACGTTCTTCGACGCGACCCAGGCGACGAACAAGGCAGCCAGGAAGCCGATCGTCAGCCATACGAAAATATAGCCGTAGGTCCACAGATTCGCCGTCAGTCCCTTCACCAGCGAATCGCCGAGCAGCACCAAGTCCAGCACCACCGCGGTGCCGACAACCAGGGCCGCGGCGAAGAGCGGACCGGCGATGGCCATGCCGATCTTGCTCAGCATCGACTCGTCTTTCTTGTCGTCGGCTTTCGCTTTGGTCGCCTTGCCGCTTTTGCCGATCCAGGCCGTGGCGATGCCGGCGGCGCCGCCGGCCGCGCCAATGGATGTGCCAATCCAGGGCCCGGCGACGTCGATGAGGAAATAGCCGCCGGCAAAGCTGAGGAAGGTGGTCGCGATCCAGATCGCCGACGACGCCATCACCCAGCCGGCGGCGCGGCCGAGCCATTCGCGATCGGCATCGGAGTTCCTCTCGAAGCTGACGAGGCCGACGAAAACCGTATCGGCGAACAATTGCGACAGCAGCACCCACGGCACGCCGAGAATGACCGGCAACAGGAGGTGCCAGATCCACGGCGGGCACAGATTGGAATAGGGCATCAGCAGCGCGTAAAGATGCGCGCCGAGGCCGACCAGACCGCCATAGATCACACCGGACACGGACCAGCGCAGAAAATCCTGACACCGCCAGTTGGTCGGATGTCCGGCCAGCCAGCCGCCGGCGAAGATGAAGACGCCGACCCCGGCGCCGATGAATATCGATGCC
>JAUSBQ010000393.1 GCA_030651965.1 Pseudolabrys sp.
CTTTCAATTTCATATCCACGTCAGATTACCTTTTGTGTCGGGGCCGCCGCCACGTACCAGTCGGCCAGTTCGCTGGCGCCCCATCGATACAGCAGGAGGGCTCCCCTTTATTCAGTCGACGCTTCCAATCGACAATACGCCTACAGATCACAGCATAACCGACGGTAACCATTTGGCATAAATGCTATTTTGGCCCAGGCCACCATCGCCGCGATATTGCGCTGCCGATCCGAGTTTTTCAGATTCAGAGAGCATTTTCAGACACATTATCATCTTTGGGTCGGAGGCGCGCAATACGCGCATACGATGGCCATCGTGCCGTTCGCCAATCCGTAAGCCGCCAGGGACACAATGGTAGCCGCCGCGCCACCAGCAGCAGGCGCCGGGTAAGCTGAGAAAAGCGGGATGCAGCGGTCATGCCTTAGTAGAATGCGGGGCATCGTCAGGCGCATGAAGGGCGGCCAATCGCTCGCCAATCAAAAAACCGAATGTCAGAGCCGGACCCAGCGTGATCCCCGGCCCCGGATAGGAACCCTCCATGACCGAGGCCATGTCATTGCCGCACGCGTAAAGGCCGCGAATACTCTCGCCAGCCGCATCGAGCAGGTTGCCGTGTTGGTTTACCGCCAGACCGGCCGCGGTTCCGAGATCTCCAGGATGAACTGCGATTGCGTAATATGGGGGGTGGTTGATCGGGAGAACGCAAGGATTGGGCGCCACATCGCTATCGCCGAGATGCCGTTGATAAGCGTCGCCGCCCCGTCCGAAATCGGGATCGCTGCCTTCGGCAGCGCCTTGATTGTAGTGCGCGACAGTAGATTCCAATCCCGACGGATCGATTTTGAGCAACAAAGCCAAGTCGTACAAATTGGCAGCCTCACGGAGATATCCCTGCTCGATATAGCGCCGCAACGAAACGGTGAAAGGCTGGATTGCGCCCAGCCCGTACTTCCAGATAAATTTTGAATCGCAGATCAAATAGGCAGTTGCCGTGTCCGCCCCAAAATTGGCTCGCAGCATTTCCGATACAAACGCATGATAGGAACACGCTTCGTTGATGAAACGTTGGCCGGAGTGGTTCACCGCGATCAGCCCAGGCTTGGCACGATCGGTCACGGTATGCGGGAAAATTCCCCGTGAGCCGTCCGGCCGCTGGAAGCAGGACACGGGCACCCAGAACGCATTGCCGTTGATGCCTTCCTTTACAATTGCACCAGCCGATTGCGCCAGCGTGATGCCATCGCCGCAATTGACATCGCAGGCGGCGCTGGCTGTTGCGACTGCTGGAAGATAACGCCCGCGCAGGGCTTGATTGTGGGAAAATCCGCCTGTTGCCAACACAACGCCGCGCGTAGCGTGAATTTCTAGAACTTTGTCGTTTGCCTTTACTTTGACACCGGCGACAGCGTGATCGCTTATCAAGAGTTCAGTCACCGTGGTGTCCAGTGCGAGCGTAACCCCGGCGTCCAGCACGGACTGCAGCAATCTCGCCGTGAGAGCATTACCCAAGACGAGCGAAACGCCACGCCTATGGGTTAACCGTTCCCATCCGTGCCGGAGCAGCAGACATGCGACACGGCAAGCCGATCTAGCTGACCGAGTCATCTTGCGAAAATGGGGAATATCGGCGCGATCGACCATCATTCCGCCGAACAGAGTGAATTCGGGAAGCGGCGAACGCAACGATTTGAAATATGCCCCCAAGCGCGCTCCGTTAAATGGCACCGGCTCCAATACGCGGCCGCCTATCGTTGCACCCGGTAAGCGGGGATAATAGTCTGGATAACGGATCACTATGCGGAAGCGGATCGCGGTGTTTCTTTCTAGGAACTGGATGCATCGATCGGCATTCTTGAGAAAAATCTCCAACATGTCGGTCGGTGCTGTACCGCCGACAATACTCCTCAAATAAGTTCGCGCTTCTGCGATGGAATCTGAAAGACCTGCTGACGCCATTTTGGAATTGGCGGGGATCCAGACCATGCCACCCGACACCGCGGTCGTCCCGCCGACCAAATTAGACTTCTCGATTAGCAAGACATTCAGGCCTTTCTTGGCGGCGACCGCGGCGGCAGTCATGCCCGCAGCGCCCGCACCAAGAACAATCACGTCATAACTCGAATTCAGCACATAGTGCCCCTTGTACCCAATGACCGCACGTGACGCTTATCGGCTCGACAAGATCGCCGCACCCAGCGGCGATTTCGGCCGCTCCATCAGTCGGGAATGAACTGCTTGCCGATAGACGGTTTACTGACGCCAAGACCCGGGAGTTCCCACACCCCGGCACCGGCCGGATTGATGTCGGCGGAAATGTCGACGTCGATCAGATATGGCTTGTTGGCGGCGATACCCTTGCGAATAGCTTCCGCCAAATCGGCGGCGCGGTCGATGCGCACGCCTTCGACGCCGCACGACCGCGCCATCGCGGCAAAGTCAGGATTATAGCGCTCGCCGGTATTTGGATCGTGGAAGTCAGTCGCCAATTCACGTCTATCCAGATAGCCGCGCTGGAGGCCGCGGATCGAAGCATAGGCGTAGTTGTTCCAGATTACCCAGACCACCGGCAGATTATACTCGACCGCGGTGCCAAGCACGTTGGCCTGCATGAAGAAGGCGCCGTCGCCACACACAGAGACACAGGGGCGGTCGGGGGCGGCGAATCTCGCGCCCAGCACGCCTGCGACCCCGAAGCCCATCGAGCCGAATCCCATGCAACTGATCAGCGAATCCGGACGGCGCGGCTTGGTATAGCCAAGCAGCCAGTTGTGATGCACGCCGATGTCGCTGACCAGGATTGCGTCCTCGGGCAACCCTCTCTGAATTTCGAACGCCGCGCGCTGCGGATTGATCGGCTGCGTATCGTCGGTAAAGCCAGGCGCTACAAGCTTGTCCCACTCCTTCCGATAACCGTCTATCAGGGCGAGCCACTTTTTGCGTGCCGCAGCCTTCTTGTTCAGGTCCTTGCGGCGGTCGAGTTCGGCCAGAACCTGACGCAGGAAAGTGCGGATGTCGGCCATAAGCCCGAGCGCGACCGGATAATTTCGCCCGATCTCGTCGGGGTCGATGTCGACATGAATGAGCCTGGTCGGCGGAATCGTGAAGGAATAACCGGGGATCCACGAACTCGACGTACGGTCGTCGAAGCGCGCGCCGAGCGACAACAGCACATCGGCCTGACGCGTCGCGTGGTTGGCCTGATAGTGGCCGCCGCGCGCGACCATGCCGAGCGCGAGCGGATGATGGGTGTCGATCGCGCCAAGCCCGCTCATCGAAGCCGCCACCGGAATCTGCAGACGCTCCGCAAGCTGGAGCAATTCCCCCGCCGCGCCACCGTGGCGGATGGCCTGCCCGACAAAAATGACGGGACGGTCGGCGCCGAGCAGCATGTCGACGGCTTTGACGACGCCGTCGGGATCGGCGCCGCAACGGCTGGAGATGTTGCCATTCCACGCCATGGCATTTGGCGCTTCTTCGGCAGCCGATTCCATGAACACATCATATGGCACGTCCAGCACCACCGGCCCGGGCCGGCCCGTCGTCATGGTCTTCCACGCTTGCCGCACGGCGAGCGGCACCATGTCGCCGCGCGTCGGCTGGAACACGCGCTTGCACAAGCTGCGCACTGTCGACGGAAAATCCGCCTGGTTTTGCCGGTACATTTCCTGGAAGGC
>JAUSBQ010000398.1 GCA_030651965.1 Pseudolabrys sp.
ACTGTGGCGTTTCGGCATCTCGGGCGATTTGCCGATCGTGCTGTGCCGCGTCGATGAGGGCGAACATCTGGAAACCGTACGCCAACTAATCCGCGCGCATCACTACTGGCGCATGAAGGAGCTCGCGGTCGACCTGGTGATCGTCAACGAGCGAAGCGCCTCTTATGTTCAGGACCTGCAATCCTCTTTGGAGTCGATCGTCCGAGCAAACGTGATCCGAGTGCCTGACCGCCGGAGAGAGGCCGTGTTTCTGCTGCGTGCCGACCTGCTGTCCACC
This sequence comes from Pseudolabrys sp., assembly GCA_030651965.1. Taxonomy (GTDB): domain Bacteria; phylum Pseudomonadota; class Alphaproteobacteria; order Rhizobiales; family Xanthobacteraceae; genus Pseudolabrys. Next base: position 278 of record JAUSBQ010000398.1, read on the forward strand.
GAGGTGCGGAACCTGCTGCAGACGGTGGCGCGCGTGGTGATAGTGAGCCGGCGCGGTGGCCTTGCCGATCAAGTCAAACGTCTGCAGGAAGTTACACCGGCCGCCGAGCCGCCGCGTCTGGCGCCGCGAAGCGTGAGCCCACCGGAGTTCGTTGCGCCGCCGCCGCTCGAATTCTTCAACGGGGTCGGCGGATTTGATCGTGATGGTCGGGAATACGTCACCATCCTCGATGGCGATCAGATGACGCCCGCGCCGTGGGTGAATGTCATCGCCAATCCCTCGTTCGGTTTCCAGGTCTCGGCCGAGGGAGGCGGTTACACTTGGTCGGTCAATAGCCGGGAGAACCAGCTGACGCCGCGGTCGAACGACCCGGTCAGCGATACACCCGGTGAGGCGATCTACGTGCGCGACCAGGATAGCGGCGAGGTCTGGACGGCGACTGCGCTTCCCATTCGTGACGACGCCTCGCGCTACATTGCCAGACATGGCCAAGGCTACAGCCGGTTCGAGCATGTGTCGCATGGAATCGCACTCGATCTTCTGCAGTTCGTGCCGCTTGACGATTCCGTCAAAATTTCCAGACTGAAGATCAGGAATGTTTCGGGCCGCCGGCGGCGGCTGTCGATAACGGCCTATGTGGAGTGGGTCCTCGGGCCTTCGCGCGCCGCTTGCGCACCCTATGTCGTCACCGAGATCGATCCGGAAACCCGGGTGATGCTCGCGCGCAACCCGTGGCGTATGGAGTTCGGTCCGCGGGTGGCATTTGCCGATCTGGCCGGCCGGCAACAGTCGTGGTCCGGCGACCGCACCGAGTTCATCGGCCGCAACGGCAGCTTCGCTTTGCCGGCCGCGCTTGCCAGCCGAAATCCACTGTCCAACAGGGTCGGCGCCGGCCTCGATCCGTGCGGCGTGCTGCAGACCGTGGTCGAGATTCCGGCCAAATCGGAAGTCGAAATTACATTTTTGCTGGGAGAAGCGGCGAGCGGAGCGGAAGCTCTAGCGTTGGCCGAGCGCTATCGTACCGCTGACCTCGATGCCGTTTTCGGCGATGTCGGTAAATTCTGGGATCAGACGCTCGGCGCGGTGCAGGTGCGCACGCCCGATCGCGCGATGGATACTCTACTGAACCGCTGGCTTCTGTATCAAACGTTGGTTTGCCGGCTGTGGGCGAGGTCGGGCTTTTACCAGGCCAGCGGTGCTTATGGCTTCCGCGATCAGTTGCAAGATGGGATGGCACTCTGCTTGTCGCAGCCGGGCCTGACGCGGGAGCATCTCCTGCGCGCCGCTGGTCGGCAGTTTACCGAGGGTGACGTGCAGCATTGGTGGTTGCCGTCCTCGGGCAAGGGTATTCGCACGCGCGTATCCGATGATCTGCTCTGGTTGCCCTATGCCGCGGCACAGTATGTCAGCGTGACGGGCGACGCGGCCGTCCTCGACGAGAAAATCCCATTTCTTGAAGGAATGATTCTTGCCGCTGATGAGCACGACGCGTTCTTCCAGCCTATGCCATCGGACGAGTGGGCGACGCTGTTCGAACACTGCGCGCGTGGGATCGATCGCAGCCTTGCGGTAGGTCGGCACGGGCTGCCGCTGATCGGCGATGGCGACTGGAACGACGGCATGAATCTGGTCGGCGCCGGCGGAGAGGGCGAAAGCATCTGGCTGGGCTGGTTTCTGTGCGCCACCATTGCGAATTTCGCCACCTTTGCGGAGCAGCGGGAACAGCACGCGCGGGCCGCGATCTGGCGAAAGCACGCAGCCTCGTTGCACGAAGCCCTCGAACGTGACGGCTGGGATGGCGACTGGTATCGCCGCGGCTATTTCGACGATGGAACACCACTCGGCTCTGCGTTGAGCAGCGAATGCCGCATCGACTCGATTGCCCAATCCTGGGGCGTTATCTCCGGTGCGGCGGATCCGGCGCGGGCCGCGCGCGCGATGAAAGCCGCGGACGAAAATCTCGTCTTGCGCGATGAAGGGCTGGCGCTGCTGTTCACACCGCCGTTCGATCAAACTCCGCTCGACCCCGGTTACATCAAGGGCTATCCGCCGGGCATCCGCGAGAACGGTGGCCAATACACTCATGCGGCGATCTGGTCGGTACAAGCGCTTGCCAGGCTTGGAGACGGCGACAAGGCGGCCGAGTTGTTATCACTCCTCAATCCGATCAACCACGCGCGCACCTGGGCCGAAGCGCAGCGCTATAAGGTTGAACCCTATGTAGTTTGCGCGGATGTCTACTCCGTTGCGCCCCATGTCGGGCGCGGCGGCTGGACCTGGTACACGGGATCGTCCGGATGGATGTATCGGGCAGGCCTCGAATCGATCCTGGGTTTCACCGTTGAAGGCAACACTTTGCGGCTCGACCCGTGTGTGCCCCGCGCATGGCGAAATTTCGACATCGTATTTCGACACCACACCGCCCGCTATGAGGTGTCCGTCGACAATAATTCCGGCGTTTGCCGCGGGATTGCCGGCCTGGAATTGGATGACCAGGTGCTGCCTGACGGTTCAACTCACCTCACGCTGGTGGATGACGGCGCCACCCATCGTGTCCGCGTGTTCCTCGGATGATGCGTTCGCGGCGCGTTACACGCCAGAGCATTGCCAAAAGATGCTTGCGGCGCGGCCAGGCTAGGCCGCTTTGGGGTCCGGAATATGTCGCGTGTTGTGATTGTGGCTCACGGTACACGCCTGCTCACGGCCACACTTGATACAGACGAATATCTCGTTGTCCAAATCAAGGGCGCGATTGGCTGACTCAATGTGCTTGAGTCGTAATTCGCCACCACAGACGTCACAGTGTGAGGAGGGCGGCGGCTCAACTAGGGTACGCATACGCTTTCCTTTCGTCCGACATGCTTCGGAGCGAAGAAACGGAGGGCGCTCAAAAGGGCCCAATGGAAAGGTTCTGAGAAAGCCGAACGTCTTGCGCTAACATCTCGGCTAAGGAGAAGCTGCTCCTTTAGGAAGAGCCTGTCCAGCAACTTTTTGTTGCTATGCATTCCGCCGATTTATTTCATCATTTCCTCATCTCAACGCCGTGCGTACTTTACCGATCGAACCGTTGAGCACTGTTGGCGCCGGCGATAGTTTCCTCGGCACCATGGTGTGGGCTCTTGCGGCCGGCCAAGGGCTAGCAGACGCACTCCGGTACGGCGTGGCGGAAAACAGTTAGAACAGCATCGGCACGTCGGCCTGCTTGGAGAGCTTGTAGCGATTGAGCGATTCACTCTCCGCCTCCAGGATGAGATCAAGCCGCATGATGCCTGAGTACTTGCGACAGTAGGCGTTCCAATCGAACTACTGCAGCGCTCTTGCGAGTTAGCGACCCTGGGGGGCGAAGTCCCGCTATGGCTGGTTTCGGTTACAAGCAATGCTTTTCGAACCTGTGGTCGGCGGCGGACTTTTCACGGCTGCCGCCAGTCCGCTCATCGCAGGTTTCGGACCATGGCCGATCCTGATCTTTACGCCGCCATGATGACGTTTACTGATTCAGTCGTGGCTATAGCCAGGACTGAAGATTATGATGGGACATCGGCAAGTCGAACAGGCTGCTTTGTTCTATGAGTTCTCGCTAGAGAGCCACGTTCCCGGCGATCATCTCTTGCGGGCGATCGACCGGTTCGTCGAGCTTGGCGAGCTGAGGCGCGAGCTGGCCGCCTGGGCAGAATGTGCCGGAAACCGCGCCGCCGATATTCGGCGATCTGTTCCGCCATCAAGTTGACTGTCATGGCGACGACGGGCAAATCGTTACCGCACGTGGCGCGAATCTTTTCGAGTACATTGATGCCTCCCATGCGGGGCATCGCGATATCGAGAAGGACCAGATCGACACCGCCGTCCGCCAGCCGCGCCAGGCCTTCGAAGCCATCGGAGCAGGTCGTTACGCCATGGTTAGTGCGAATGTCAGAGTCCTACAACTTTCGATTCTTGCAACACAATCGGCCTAAACCAGCCGTTTAAAACCCTAAGGGAAAATCCCCTTTCGATTTGGGCCGTCGAGATTACTTCTGGTCAACCAGACCGTTTGGTTTGGCAAATTGTTGAAGGGCGGCAGTATCGTCGACAACGAATCCGGCGCCAGAATTAGAAATTTGCTCGGTGAGATATACGCGCCATAGCGACTCTTTCCGATGCATGTTCTGTGGCGGTCGGCAAGGTCGAGGGGCGGGCGTCCCGCGGCGGAAGCTTTCCTCCATCAAGGGGCCGCGAACAAATCCGAGCAGCAAAGTGCGGGTTCACAGCCCAGTTTAACGAAAAGATAGCCCCGCGGCTGACGATCTTCCGGCCTTGTTTGATAATGATCGGGTTCCTTTAGGCCGTAAAGTCGCGTTGGCAGATCCGTGCTTGAATTAGCGTCCAAGCCTTCGTGCTGTACTTTTGAGGCTCGTTTTAGGTCGCCGTATTTTGAAGACGATTGGTTCTGCAAAATAATTGCCGCGGTTCGACAAATCCGAATGCCGCAAGTCGGCCGACGCATGCATTCGAAATGTCCAGACAGCGGAGGAGGACGATCCGCATGCAAGTGTGAGGTGACGCCTGCGGCCTTAGGACCTCTTTGCTGCGTTGATGGTGTCGCGGCCGATCCTGAGACGTTGGATTTCCGAGGTGCCTTCGTAGATTCGGTAAAGGCGAACATCGCGATAGTGTCTCTCGGCAGGATATTCGGTTACATACCCCGCGCCGCCATGCACTTGAACGTTTCGGTCGGCCACCCGGCCGACCATCTCCGAGGCGAATAACTTGCAGCAGGATGCTGCCGTTCCGACATCCGCCCCTGCGTCCTTGTCCCGCGCTGTCGCTAGGACCATGCAGCGTGACGCATAGGCTTCGGTTCGCGAGTCCGCGATCATTGCCTGCACGAGTTGAAATTCAGCGATCGCCGAGCCAAACTGGCGCCGTTCGCATGCATAGGCGACCATGTCGTCGATGATGCGCTCGGCAAAGCCCACGCAGGCCGCGGCGACGCCGATCCGGCCCCGATCGAGAACCTTCATTGCTGTGCGAAATCCCTTTCCCTCGACGCCGCCGATCAGGTTGGAGGCCGGAACCGGGCAGTCATCGAATATGACGTCGGCGACGTGGGCGCCATGCTGCCCCATCTTCCGCTCAGGCTTGCCAATCGAAAGGCCGGGCATGCCGGCTTCGACGATAAAGGCGGAAACGCCGGAGCTGCCGCGCTTTGCCGGATCGGTGCGGGCCATGACGGTGAATAGACCGGCGCGTGGCGCATTTGTAATGAAGCGCTTCGTGCCCTTGAGGATGTAATGATCGCCTTCGCGTCTTGCTGTCGTCCGAATGGACGCTGCATCCGACCCGGCTTCGGGCTCGGTCAAGGCGAAAGAAGCGATCACCTCGCCAGAAGCGATGAGCGGGAGGTAGCGGGCTTTTTGCTCCGGTGTGCCGTCGATGACGATGCCTTGCGAGCCGATCCCCACATTTGTGGCCATCAGCGAGCGGAAGGCGGGCGAAGCCCGGCCAAGCTCGAACATCACCCGGACCTCAGCCTCCAGCGATAGTCCAAGACCGCCATATTCGTCCGGCGCGGACAAGCCGAACAGACCGAGATTGCGCATGGCCTGAAGAATGTCGTCAGGGATTGTGTCGGTCTCGGCGACTTTCGCCTCGGCGGGAACAAGCCGTTCGTCGACGAAGCGCCGAATGGCAGTCGTGATCGCAGCCAGATCGGGATTATCCAAATGCATGGGCATTTCCTCAGGGGTCATCGAAAGATCAAAAGAACGCCTGCAGGCCTGTGATGGCGCGTCCAAGGATGAGGGCATGGACGTCGTGAGTGCCCTCGTAGGTGTTTACGGTTTCAAGGTTGGCGGTGTGCCGCATCACCTGGTATTCAATCTGGATGCCGTTCCCGCCATGCATGTCACGGGCGGCGCGGGCGATATCGAGCGCTTTGCCGCAATTGTTGCGCTTGACGATTGAGATCATCTCGGGCGAGAGCTTGCCCGCGTCGAAAAGCCGTCCGACGCGCAGGCTCGCCTGGAGCCCGAGCGATATTTCGGTCATCATGTCGGCGAGCTTCTTTTGATAGAGTTGCGTCTGTGCAAGCGGCCGGCCGAATTGCTTGCGGTCTAGCCCGTAGGTTCGCGCGCGCTGGAAGCAGTCCTCGGCGGCGCCCATCACTCCCCATGAGATTCCGTAGCGTGCGCGGTTGAGGCAGCTGAACGGCCCCTTGAGACCGGAGACGTTGGGCAGAAGTGCCTCTTCAGGCACGACCACTCCGTCCATGACGATCTCGCCGGTTACGGAAGTCCTGAGCGAGAGCTTGCCCTCGATCTTCGGCGCGGACAGGCCCGCCATGCCTTTCTCAAGCACGAACCCCCGGATTTGATTGTCATGCGAAGCCGACTTCGCCCAGACGACAAAGACGTCGGCGATCGGCGCATTGGAGATCCAGATCTTCGTGCCGGTTAGCCGATAGCCGCCGGCGACCTTCTCTGCGCGGGTCTTCATCGACCCGGGGTCGGAACCCGCATCCGGCTCGGTCAGTCCGAAGCATCCGATCCATTCACCGGACGCAAGCCTGGGAAGGTATTTCTTTCGCTGCGCGTCGGAGCCAAAGGCGTTGATCGGATGCATCACGAGCGAGGACTGCACGCTCATCATTGAGCGATAGCCGCTGTCGACGCGTTCGATCTCCCGCGCCACGAGTCCATAGGCGACGTAAGTCGCGCCCGCGCCGCCAAACTCTTCGGCGATCGTGACCCCCAGCAGCCCCAGCGCGCCCATCTCGGCAAAAATCGCCCGGTCGGTCGTTTCCTGAAGATAGGCGTCGTTGACGCGCGGCAAAAGTTTTTCGGAGGCATAAGCGCGGGCCGTGTCGCGGATCAACCTCTCGTCCTCGTTGAGTTGATCGTCGAGCAGGAATGCATCGTCCCAGCGGAAGCTATTGTTGTCCGGCATCGAGCCGGCTTTGGTGAGGGCAGGGGACGACATCGTGACGCTCTCCTTGGATGTCTCAGGACACCCGCTCGGCCGAAATTCAGCGGATGGGGCCGCCGGCCCGCCCGTCTACCGGGGTACGATTGGTTGAATGATCAGTCAATATTAAACTCAATCGGCGCAGGGCGAGCGTTCGGTCCAGATAACTCAGTGGTACGCGGCATCCTGGCTATTGGCTGAAATATCTTGCATTGCCTCCGCCAAGCGAGGGGACCTCGGAGACCGTGCCAGGGGCTGGGCGGAAACATTCGACGAGAGGCAAGGGAAGCGCCATCGTTTCGGTTCCGGCTGCGTTCCTAACTCTGCTTTCAAACAGCCCGCGGCTTTTGAAGTGGGGATCGTTCAGTGCTTCTTCGATCGTACGCGCAATGGCGCAGCAGCAATCGGAGGTCCTGAACTTCGCTTCCCAGTAGGGGGCGTCATGTCGTTGGATCAATTCGGCGATGCGCTGTTTGGTCGCGTCCGGATCGGTGGCGCTGTTCCGGAGCTCAGGCTCAAGATCAATCAGAGCGCAGAAATTCTCCCAAAACTTTTGTTCGATCGGCGCTGCCGCAACCATGCGCCCGTCGCGGGTAGGATAGAGATTGTACCGCGGAGAGCCCCCGGTGACGAGTTCGCCGCCGTTGGCCGGTGTTTCACCTGTGACGGCATGATGGCCGATGGCCCAATACATGAAAGTAAACAAGTTGTCGGTCATCGCCACGTCGAGCTGACATCCCCGCCCGGTTTTCGTGCGCTGCTGCAACGCGAGCAGGATATTGAAAAGCGCGGGATAGGTTCCTGCCGCGATATCGGCGACCAGCGCCGGCGGCAGAACCGGGGAATCCGGGGTCCCCATCGACAGGCCGAGCAATCCGGCTTCCGCGATATAGTTCAAGTCGTGGGCCGCGACGTCCTTCTTCGGTCCGGTCTGGCCATAGCCGGTAATCGAGCAATAGATCAGCCTGGGATTAATCGCGCTGAGTGCGGCGTAATCTAGGCCCAGCCGGGCCATGACGCCCGGTCGAAATTGCTCGACCAGAATATCCGCCTTTTTGATAAGCGGTCGCAACGCCGAGCCGCTCGCCGGGTCCTTCAGGTCGATGGTCAGGCTTTCCTTGCCTGCGTTCAGCAATGCGAAATTGATGCCGCTGTCGCCCCAGTGCGGCTCATAGCCGCGCATGTCGTCGCCCGATTCCGGCCGCTCGAACTTCAGAACACGCGCGCCGGCCTGTCGCAGCATGAGCGTGGCAAGAGGGCCGGGCAACAGCGTTGAAAAGTCGAGAACAAGCAGACCTTCGAGCGGGCGCATTAAGACCTCTATCTGGACCTGACGGCGATACGGTAGGGAAAATATTCTATCGCTGTCAATTGAATGGTCAATCAAATCTCATTTCAGATTATCAGGAGAGATGGGCTGGCGAACTCGGGCCCACCCGCGCGCGGGCGGTTGCTGCTGGGCACTTTCAGTTGAAAAAGGCCCGGTTTCCCGAAGCGTAAGCTGCAGCGCAGCATTCGTCGGACGGGTCGCAAAGGCTCTCTGGCCCGGCGCACAGCCGCTCCCAGCCGGCGGGGCGATTGAATATTGACAAGCCGCTTCGTTGATTGAATACTCATTCGATATCAAAAACGGGAGGACGCCAATCATGACGATAAGAGCTCTAAGTGTCGCAGTTGCGCTGCTGGCCGCATCGACGCTGGGCGGCCAGGCACTGGCCCAAGGCAAGGAACCGATCAGGATCGGGGTGCCGACGGCGCAGACCGGGGCCTATGCCGATCTGGGTAATCAAGCGAAGCGGGCCATCGATCTGGCCATTGAAGAGGCCAATGCCGCCGGCGGCGTCGACGGACGCAAAGTTGAGGCGCGCTTCCTCGACACCGAAGCCAAGGCGGATCTCGCGCGCGCGCAGGCCGAAAAGCTGGCGCTGAGCGGTTACAACTTGCTGATCGCCACCATTGCCTCGGGCGAAGGCCTGGCAATCGGGCCGCAACTCGCCAAGTGGGACGCCTTGTATATCTCGACGATCAACAAGGCCAACGCGATCACCGGCGCTTCGTGCAACGCACGCATGTTTCGCGTGAACCATCTGGATGCCTCCGACGCCGCCGTGCTCAAGCCTTGGCTGGCGACCCGCAAGGAAACTAAATGGGCCGTGATCGGAATGGACGGTGCTTGGGGCCGGGATTCCGCCGCCAGCTTCAAGTCGGCCGCCACGCCGCAGAACAAGCAGATCGTCTCTGAATCGTTCTCGCCGCTCGGTACAAGCGACTATGCGCCGTACATCCAGAAAATCACGGAATCCGGCGCGCAGGGCCTTTGGGTCGCGCTCGCTGGCCGCGATGCGATCAATTTCGCAGCCCAGGCCAAGCAATTCGGCCTGTTCGACAAGGTATTCGTTGCCGGTACGAGCTTTGTCACCGACAGCACCGTCAAGGCGATGGGCGACATTTCGAAAGGCATCTGGGGCATCGTCAATTATTCCTCAAGCATCGACACGCCGCAGAACAAGGCGTTCGTCGCGGCCTGGACCAAGAAGTATCCCGGCACGTGGCCGACCAACTTCGAAGGCGAAACCTACATGGGCATGCGGGTGCTTTTCGATGCGGTGAAGAAGGCAGGGAGCGTGAAGCCGGGCGACGTCGCCAAAGCCATGGCCGGCACGACGTTCGATACGCTTTTTGGTCCGGCGACCATGCGCAAGGAAGATCATCAGCTCGAGTTGCCGAACTATTTCGGCCAGATTCAGGACATCGGCGGCAGGCTCCAGCCAGTGGCGACGATGACCATTCCGGCCGAGCAGGCAACGCCGAAGCCGGACGGTTCCTGCAAGCTTTAACTGACCCACAGCATCCCTGGCCGCAGTGCCGGCCAGGGATGCACCTTCATTCCATCAGCATCTCCCTCCCCACAGGGGCGCGTTCACTCGATGCTCATTCTTGTTCTCAACGGTCTTGTCTACGGCAGTCTGCTGTACGTGCTGTCGGTGGGGCTTGTGCTGATCTTCGGCCTGCGGCGCGTGACGAATTTCGCCCATGGCGGCTTGTATATGGTGGGGGCTTATCTCGGCTACGCCGTTTCCACGCTCGGCGGTTTTTGGGTCGGTCTGGTCGTTTCGATGCTCGGATTGTCGCTGCTCGGAGCCATCCTCGACCGATTCATCTTCCGGCCGTTGCAGGACCAGAACCCGATCAGCACCATTCTTGTCACTTTTGGTCTGCTACTCGTGCTGGAGGACGTCGTCCGCACCATTTTCGGTAAGGACTTCATCCTGATGAAAACGCCTGAAATATTGACGGGCGTCGTCGTTCTGTTGGGAACACCATTTCCAATCTACAGATTGTTCGTCATCGCGGTCGCGGCGGTAGTCGCGTTGATTTTAGCGACCTGGCTTCTCAGGAGCC
>JAUSBQ010000399.1 GCA_030651965.1 Pseudolabrys sp.
CACGCGTCCCCGCGGTGCAGCAAGCTAATCCCCGGCCTTTGGCTCAGCGCCCGGAGAAGATCGGGTGCGCGACCCGGTCGCCCACCGCGATACCGAGCTTGCGGGTCGTGCCGGCGATGACTTCCAGCACGCCGCGAACCGGGCCGTTCGATTGCACGGTTTTCTCCGACAATGGCACGGTGTTTTCGGCGATCCGCATGATGCGCCCATCGCTGCGGATAAAGATCATGTCGAGCGAGATGTAGGTATTTCTCATCCAAAAGCCGACTTCCTGATCGCGGTGAAAGTCGAACAGCATGCCCTGCCCCTCGGGCAGTTCCTTGCGGTACATCAGACCCTTCGACCGCTCGGCCTCGGTGGTGGCCAGCTCAACGGCAAAGGCATGCACGCCGGTCTTGCTGGCGATCTCGACGACATTCCGATCCGCGGCCAGCGCCCGGCCGGCGCCGGCCAGCAGACCGAGAGAAAGGATAATGAAGCCGATACGCCGCAGGCTGTGCATGCCCGCATTTAGGCGACCGGGCCCTGGGCTGGCAATAACAATTGCCCGAGCCCGGCATAGCCGAGCCGGATCAAGCCATTCGAATGCGATTCTGGAACCGGGCAGCGGTCAGTGCGACGCCAGACCCAGCGGTCCGCCATCGGGGCGCACTTCGGCGGCCATCAGGCCCTTCGGCCCGGGCCCGAAACGGACCAGCACGGTCTGTCCCGGCCGCAGTTCGGCCAGACCGTAGCGGCGCAGCGTTTCCATGTGGACGAAGATGTCCGGCGTGCCGTCGCCGCGGGTCAGGAAGCCGAAGCCGCGCAAGCGGTTGAACCATTTGACCTGGGCCCGCTCGAGCCCGCTGGTCGGCGTCACCGAGACATGGGTGCGCGGCGGCGGCATCTGCGCAGGGTGCAGCGCGGTCGACTCATCCATCGACACGACGCGGAAGGCTTGCAGGCCCTTCGGGCGCGGCTGCACTTCGACCACGACCCGCGCGCCCTCATAGGCGGTCTGGAAGCCGTCGCGGCGCAAGCAGGTCACATGCAGCAGAATGTCCGGCATGCCGTTGTCGGGAACGATGAAACCGAAGCCTTTGGAGACATCAAACCACTTGATGACGCCGGCAAGCTCGATGAGGTCGGTCGCGGTCTCATCGATGAGGTCTCGGACCGTGCCGGGTCGGAGATTTGTATCTGGCATTCGATTCAATCCCGTTCGACAACCGCGTCTTGCGACGCCGTGCGGCCCCCGCCGCCTTTATTCCCGCTTCGTTGCAAAGCGTTCCGGCGAATCTGTAAATGAAGATAACACCCGGCCTTAAACCGCAAAGTGTAAAATGTGCTTGCGCACAGCTCTGTACACAGCGGAAGCCCTTGCGAATCAGGGCGCGATGAAGGGTCCGAGCGCGTCGCCGATATCGTTGCGGATGACCAGATCGGCCAGTTCGTCGAACTCGGTCGGCTCGCGATTGATGATGACCAGGACTGCACCATTGCGTTTCGCCAACAGCGGAATACCCGCCGCCGGCCACACCACCAGCGACGAACCGACGGCGAGAAACAGGTCGCAATCATTGGCTAAGTCTTGCGCACGTTGCATCGCGGCTGCCGGCATCGCCTGTCCAAACGACACCGTCGCGGTCTTGATGATCCCGCCGCAGGCACAGTCCGGCGGATGTCCGCTTTCTTCGAACGTTTCACGGATGCCCGGCAGCTCGTGACGCTGCGCGCAGTCCATGCACAGCGCGTAAGTGGTATTGCCGTGCAGTTCGACGACGTCCTGCGGTGAGAAACCGGAGGTCTGGTGCAAATTGTCGATGTTCTGCGTGATCAGAGCCGGCACCTTGCCGGCCCGATACAGACTGGTGAGCGCGCGGTGGCCGCGGCCGGGTTTCGCCCTGGCAAATGTTTCGTCGATCACGAACCGCCGCCGCCAGGCCTCCGTGCGTGCGTCCGCGCTGGCCATGTAATCGTCGAACGGGATTGGCTTGTTCTTGGTCCACAGGCCGCCGGGCGAGCGGAAATCCGGAATGCCGCTTTCCGTGGAGATGCCGGCGCCGGTGAACGGCACGATGCGGCGGGCCGCCTCGATGAGGTCGCGCAGCCGGTCGATCGCGGTTTCAAGATCGGCGGTAATCATTATAGTACGCCCGACGCTGTCCCCCGCATTGGGCATCGGCCCAAAATCTTGAACGAGGTGGTTTCCCATGCGATTTCTGCACACCATGCTGCGCGTTAGCAATCTCGATGCCGCGCTGGATTTCTACGTCAACAAGCTGGGCCTGAAAGAGACCCGCCGGCGGGTGGATGAAAAGAACCGCTACACTCTGGTGTTTCTGGCCGGTGCCGACGACGCCGATGCGCTCGAGGCCAGCAAGAAGCATGGCCGTCCCGGCCCGGAAGTGGAGCTCACCTATAACTGGGACACCGAAGACTACGGCGAGGCCCGCTATTTCGGCCATCTCGCCTATGAGGTCGACGACATCTACGCGACCTGCGAGAAACTGATGAAGGCCGGCGTCACCATCAACCGGCCGCCCCGCGACGGCGTCATGGCCTTCGTGCGCTCGCCCGACCGCCATTCCATCGAACTTCTGCAAAAGGGCGCGGCGCTGGCGCCGCAGGAGCCCTGGAAGTCGATGCCGAACACCGGCAAGTGGTGAACCGGCGTTAGCGACAGCCGCGCCCCCTGAATTTGATGGCTTGGACGCTTATTGAGGGGCTGCACGGCGTTTTTTCACGATAATCGGGCCGATCGGCCGGCTGGCTTGCCGATGGCGGCGAAGCTGTCTATACGTCGCGCGAATTGCTGACTTGAAGACTGCGCCCTTCGTCTAGAGGCCTAGGACACCGCCCTTTCACGGCGGTAACAGGGGTTCGAATCCCCTAGGGCGCACCAAATTGCCGATACAAATGATGCCGGTCGCCTTGCACGGCTTTTTCCATTCCGCCGAAAAATTCCACTTCTAATGTGCACGGTCCTGGTCGTCAGGACCTGCTTCAACTTCTTCTCTGAACCGTCCAACGTCACCGTCAGCGCGTTACAGCGAACGACAGCCAGCCCGGTCTCAGTCACATATCGCTGAAATGTGGACTGACGATCCCCCTTGCTCAGCCCGCCCGACGATGGTGTATCGTAGATCGGGGAAAAATCGGGGCGACCGGCATGCATCACGAAGTCACATTGATAGCGACGATCGCGCTTGCCTTCGTTTTCGCCGCAGTCCTTGGGTATGGCGCGGATCGTCTGCGCCTGCCCCCGCTCGTCGGCTACCTCGTCGCAGGCATGCTGATCGGCCCCGCGACGCCGGGCTTCGTCGCCGACGCCGGCCTTTCTGCGCAGCTCGCCGAGTTGGGCGTGATCCTGCTGATGTTCGGGGTCGGTCTCCATTTCTCGACAGCCGATCTGCTGGCGGTCCGTGGCGTCGCGGTGCCCGGGGCTATCGGTCAGATCATATTGGCCACCCTCCTTGGCATCGGCCTCTGCTCGCTGTGGGGATGGGAAATCGGCGCCGGCATTGTCTTCGGCCTCAGTCTGTCGGTCGCCAGTACGGTGGTCCTCCTCAAGGCGCTCGAAGAGCGCAACATGCTCAACACGGCCAACGGGCGCGTGGCGGTTGGCTGGCTGATCGTCGAGGATCTGGCGATGGTGCTCGCGCTCGTGCTGCTGCCGGCGTTCGCCGGGGTGCTTGGCGGCAAGGTGGCCACAGCGGGCGCCAGTGGCGCCGAAGCGGACGCCCTCACGATCGCGATGAACATCGGCATAACGCTGGTCAAGGTCGGAGCCTTTGCCGCACTCGCGATCTACTTCGGGCCGAAGATCGTGCCCCGCCTCCTCAAGATGGCCGCCCGCACCGGCTCGCGCGAGCTGTTCACCCTGACCGTGCTCGCGATCGCGCTCGGCATCGCCTTCGGAGCGGCCGTGGTGTTCGACGTGTCCTTCGCGCTCGGGGCCTTCTTCGCCGGCGTCGTCATGAGCGAATCGCGGCTCAGCCACCGGGCCGCGGCCGATTCCCTGCCGCTGCAGGATGCGTTCACGGTGCTGTTCTTCGTTTCGGTCGGGATGCTTTTCGATCCTTCCGTCCTGTTGCGCGAGCCGCTGGCGGTGTTCGGCGCGCTGGCGCTGATCATGGTCGGAAAGTCGGTTATCGCCTTCCTGATCGTTATCGCCCTGCGCTATCCGATCGGGCTCGGCCTCACCGTCTCTGCGAGCCTGGCGCAGATCGGCGAGTTCTCGTTCATCCTGGCCGGCCTCGGCATCTCGCTCGGCCTGTTGTCGCGCGAAGGTCAGGATCTCGTCCTTGCCAGCGCCATCCTGTCCATCATCTTGAACCCGCTCGCCTTCAAAGCGTGCGATGCGTTGCAGAAGGTCATCCGCGCCCGCTGGCCGGCGCTATGGGCCAGTTACGGCCGGGAACGCAGCGAGGCGCTCAACGCCGAATTGCTGCGCATCAAGGAATTGGGCGAGGAGCGCGAAGCGCAGCATCAACTGGAGATGCAGCGGCTCATCAAGACGTTCCCGCTATTCGCTCATGTCGATGAGCATTCGCTGGAAGAGCTCCTCCTGCTGTTCAAACCGAGTTCGGCGTCCCCGGGCGACCGCGTTATCCGAAAGGGCGACCGCGGCGACGGCATGTATTTCATCGCAGCCGGCGCCGTGGAGGTGAAGCTGGACCACAAGGACATCCGCCTGGAGGCCGGCAGCTTCTTCGGGGAAATGGCGCTGCTCAGCGGCGAACGCCGGGTCGCCGACGTCGTCGCGATCGATTTCTGCGAATTCCTGGTGCTGCAACGCCGCGACTTCAACCGTTTCGT
>JAUSBQ010000402.1 GCA_030651965.1 Pseudolabrys sp.
CCGAAACCGCCGCCGACATCGGGCGCGATGACGCGCAGATCGGACTCCCGCATTCCCAGCAGATCGGCGATGGCGGTACGCATCAGATGCGGCATCTGCGTGGTGCAGGTGAGGGTGACGCGGCCGTTGGTCTTGTCATAGGCCGCATGCGCGGCGCGCGCTTCCATTGGCGTGGCGTTCTGCCGGTGCGAGCGTGCATCGATTTTGACGATCTTCGCCGCGCTCTTCCACATGTCGTCGAAGCCGGCGGTTTTGATCTCGCCCTTGAGGATGACGTTGCCGGGCGCCTCGATATGAATCCGCGGCGCGCCGTCGGCGAGCGCGTCGCGTGCATCGACCAGAGGCGTGCTGTCGCTGATGGTGACCTCGACCAGATCGGCGATGTCCTCGGCTTCTTCCTCGCTCGCCGCGACAACGGCGGCGACGGCTTCGCCGACAAAGCGCACGACGCCGTCGGCGAGGATCGGCTGGCCCACGGCCTTGTAATTGAACTTGTGCAGCATCGGCGTGATCTTCTTCACGCCCGTCAGGTCGGCCGCGGTAATCACCATCGCGCCGGCGGGCCGCGTGATGCTCTCGATCTTTCCAGCCGCATTCGGGCTGCGCACGAACCGCACCCAATGCGTGGCGGCGAGGTCGGCGGTGAAGTGGCCTTGGCCCGTCACCAGTGCCGGGTCTTCCAGACGCCTGATGGCGCGGCCGACCCATTTCAGCCCGGCGCCTTTGGAGCCTTTGGTGGGCGCATTCATCGGCATTTTTCCATGCGCATGATCTTGTCCGAAAACCGGTGCCCACTTTTCGGGATCATGCGCTATGCTCCAGCGCCCGCCTGACCACGGCGCGCACCAGGTCGCGCCGGTATTCGGCATTGGTCTGGTGATCTTCCAGAGGGTCGACCGCATCGCTCGCCGCTTGCGCGGCGGCGCGGAAGGCGGCGTCGCCGGGCGCCTGGCCGTGCAGCGCGGCTTCGGCCTCGATGATGCGGCGTGGCGCGGCTTCGGCGCCGCCGACGCCAACATGAACATCGGTCATGAATCCGCCGACAAGGCGATACGTCACCAGCGCGGCGGCCATGGCGAAATCGCCGGCGCGGCGGTTGAATTCGTAGAACCCGAACTTCGCGTCGGCCGCGAGCAGCGGCAGGCGCACTTCGGCGAGCAGTTCGTCCTCGGCCAAGGCCGTCGACATGATGCCTTCGAAGAAATCCGATGCCGCGATCTCGCGCGAGCCGCGCTGGCTTATGGCGATCATCGTCGCGCCCAGGGTGGCGGCGGTCAGGCACCATTCGGAGGCCGGGTCGGCATGCGCCAGGCTGCCGCAGAAGGTGCCGCGCATGCGGATCGGGTAATGCGCGATATGGCGGGCGACATAGGTCAGCAGGGCAGCCAGCGGGTTGTCGGCGACCGGGGCATGAAACGCCGCGTGCCGCACCCGCGCGCCGATCGACAGGGTCTGGCCGTGGCTTTCCAACCGGTCGAGGCCCGCGACTTCATTGATATCAATGAGGTGGGCCGGCTTGGCGAGGCGGAACGCCATGATCGGCACCAGGCTCTGCCCGCCGGCCAGAATGCGGCCGTCCTGGCCGGCCACCTGCGACAGGATGGCCAAGGCCTCTTGAAGCGTGCGCGGCACATGGCGGACGAAGGGCGCTGGTTTCATCGGCTTTCCTGGCGCGGCAGTCCTTAAAATCGCTTGTATGCTAACGATCTCGGATCGGACGAGTCAACGCACCCAGGCTCTTTGTTTCCGCATGATCTTATCCGAAAACCGGTACCCACTTTTCGGGATCATGCGGCTAGCTACCTATTTTCAGCTCCGATACCAGCCCGCGCAGGGCGGCGATGGTCGAGGGCGCCACGCTCTTGCCGGTACGGGGGTTTTCCGACGGCACGTTCTCGATCGTCATGGTGAAGCGCATGGCGTCGGCATCGACCGTGATGGTGTGGGTGTTACGGGTGACGGTCGGGTCGGCCCAGATCTGCAAGCGGGTGCGGTCCGGTCCGATGCCGGCGAGGCTCAGGGCCGCCGCCACGTTCACATTGGCCGGAAAGCCTTTCGCGCCCTCGCGCGCCGAGCCTTCGAACACCTTGGTCGGCTCCTTCACGCCGATCACGGATAGGCCGCGCCCGGTGAGATAGGGCGCGCCCTCGAGCCCGGCCGGCGGCTTGCGCGTCACCATGTCGACGGAATGGATGGTGCCTTCGGCCGCCGCGCGCACGGCATCGAAACCGATCAGCGCGCCGGTCGGCACGATGATGCGCGCGCCGGCAGCCTTGGCACGCTCGACCAGATCGCCATTGTGCAGAAGCTGCGCTGCTGACAGCGGCATGAAGATGCGGCCTTTATCGATCACGGGTATGGCGATGTCGCGAAACAAAGCCGGCGGCAGGCATTCGACGACGACGTCGCAGTCGTCGGCCAACGTTTCCAGTGTGCGCAGTGCGATCAGATCGCCGATCTGCGGCAGCGCGCGGCGCGCCTTGTCCGCATCGCGCACCGCGACGGCGGTCAGGGTCATGCCTGGGATAACGCCGTCGATCAGCCGGCGCGCGACGTCGAGGCCGACCGCGCCCAAGCCTGCGATGCCGATTCGAAGAGATTGCTTGCTCATTGATTGTTCCTATCGCCACTCGTCGAGACGCCAGCCGTCTTCGGTAAAGAGATAATTCTGTCCGGCCACTTCCATGCACTCGCTTGTTTTCGCGGTGATACCCCAGTGATCGAGACGCCCCGGCGGCCATTTCCAGTCGTCCGGCTCGCCGGCGAGGTAGCTGGCGTCGATCTGCTGCATCTCGCCGGTATATTCGATCGGCAGGTTTTCCGGCCCGAGGAAATAGCAGAAGACATTGTTGCCCGGTCCATGCCGGCCCGGACCCCATTCGATTCCGCGGCCATTGTCGCGCATACGCCCGGCGCCGCGCATCACCGCATCGAGATCGGGCATCTCGAAGGCAATGTGATTGAGCGTCGTGCCGCCGCCAAAGCCGAGCACCACGCTGTGATGATCGCTGCCACACGAGATGAAGCGCATTTTCTTCGTCGTGTCGGAGAGCGCGAAGCCGAGCACGTCACGGAAGCACGCGAATGTGGCGTCGGGATCGGAATTGTTGAGGTTGATGTGTGAAATCTTTCGCGGCCGGTCCGGGCTGTCGGCGGTGTCCGCATGGTCGCGCGTGCCACAGATGACCGCGATATTGCGGTCCTCCGGATCCTTGTAGCCGAAGCCGTAATCGCCGAAAGGCTGTTTCAGCGGGCGCGGCGCGTCGATGGCCGCAAGGCCATGTGCCACCGCTTGCGCGTGGATCGCATCGACCGCCGCGCGGTCTGCGGCGTCGAACACGACGCGGATCAGCGCAGTTCGCGGCGCCTGGCGAATGCTGAGGATGTGATGAAACGCTCCGCTGCCGCGCAGGTAATGCACGCCCTTGGCCTCGGTCACCGGCGTCAGATGCCACGCATCGGTAAAAAATTTCAACGCCTGCGCTCTGTCGGTCATCGCGATCTCGACGCTGCGCAATGCGCGCACTCTGGCCTTGCCGGTCGTCATTCCGCTTTACCTTTGCGCCCGTAGAAATTTGTCCATCACGGCGATTTCCTCTTTGTGGCCGGCTTCGTCGGCAGCCATGCGTTCGTAGAATCGGCCCGCCGCCGACAGCATCTCGTTCTCAGCGAATTCTTCGCCGACGAAATCGGAAATCTCGTCCATCTCGGCGACCCAGCGATAGGCTTTCGCATACATGCCCGGGACCGATTTGCCGAGAAAGCCCAGCAACTCCGGCTGGCTCTCGGCCAGTTCCGCCTTCAGCGCCGCGTCGGAGCCGCCGCGCGTGGCGGCCAGCATCATCGCCGCGCCGAGCGCCGTGAAGCATTTGGTGATGCCGGCATAGGACATCTTCAACGCCGAAGCTGCGGTCAGCGGGCCGTCCAGCACGCGCACGATCAGGCCGTAGTCGTTCAGCACCGCGACATTCTTTGCCAGCGGCCCGGAGGTGTAGAATTTCGTATTGGTCGAACCCGGCCTGGGCGGCGGCCCGATAATGGCGGCGCCGGCAAAGGCGCAGCCGGTTGGCGCAACCGCTTCCGCGACTTTCAGCATAGTCCGGGGACTGATTGCGTTGCATTCTACATAAATCGGCTTGTGGTTGGCGGCGGCCAACACCGGCGCCAGCCGTTGCGCCAGCGCCAAAGCTTCGCCCGGCGGCACGATCGACAGGAGAATGTCGGCTTCCGCCAGCGCGCGGTCGTCAACCGCCTGCATGCCGGCCTCTTGCGCGCGTTTGGCGCTAGCCGCGCTACGGCCGGTCAGCGAGGTAAGCACTTTCACATTGTGATCGGTCAGACGCCGCCCGACGCCGGCGCCCATGCTGCCCTGCGCAATAATGGCGACACATGGTATCATGTTAAAACTCCCGCGGCGGATGCTGGAATTGGTTCGCTTATGCTGCTATGTGCGTCGAGCGACATAAAAAAGCCCCGGAAATATACCAAGCTTTCGTTTCCCCCCGACTTGCGAAAGTGCGTAAGCGGCGGCCACTACAGGCCAGCCGGTTTGTACCGCACATTTAGACGCAAAGGACATCAGCTTGCAGCAAGATAAAGCACCGGCCGCCAAAGTCTCAGACTTGGCCGGGCCGACCGACGCGCGCGCGTGGACCCAGCGCCTGCTGCGCTACCGTGAACCGAGCACCTGGCGGAGCATGTTCGAAATCGGCGTCAGCGCAGGTCCTCTGGTCGCGCTCTGGGTGGTCATGTGGCTGTCCTATCGTTACGGCTTCTGGTGGCTGACGCTGCTGCTGTCGATTCCGGCCGCCGGCTTCCTGGTGCGGCTGTTCATGATCCAGCACGATTGCGGTCACGGCTCGTTCTTCCGCCAGAGGTTTGCCAATGACTGGACCGGCCGCGTGCTCGGCGTGCTGACCTTTACGCCTTACGATTTCTGGCGCCGCAGCCATGCCATCCATCACGCTACATCCGGCAATCTCGAACGTCGCGGCATCGGCGACATCGACACGTTGACCGTCAAGGAATACCTGGCACTGTCGCGCTGGAGCCGGCTCAAATACCGGCTGTACCGTCACCCGGTGGTGATGTTCGGCGTCGGCCCGGCCTACATGTTCATCATCCAGCACCGTGTTCCGGTCGGCTTCATGCGCGCCGGCTGGGGGCCTTGGCTGAGCACGCAGGCGACCAACGCCGCCGCGGCGCTAATTGCCGGCTTGTTAATCTGGCAGATCGGCCTCGGCGCCTTCCTGCTGGTGCATCTGCCGGTCACCATTCTGGCGGCGACCATGGGCGTCTGGCTGTTCTACGTGCAGCATCAGTTCGAGCACACGGTCTGGGAAGACAACAAGACGTGGAACCTGCACGAAGTCGCGCTGCACGGCAGCTCCTATTACGTGCTGCCCGGCGTGCTGCGCTGGTTCACCGCCAATATCGGCATCCACCACGTGCATCACCTGTGCAGCCGCATTCCCTATTACCGGCTTAACCGCGTGCTGAAGGAAAACCCCGAACTCGGCGAAATCGGCCGCGTGACCTTATGGGAAAGCGTCAAGGCCGTGCGCCTCGTGCTGTGGGACGAAAGCAACAAGAAGCTGATTTCGTTTCGCGACATGCGGCGCATGCAGAACGCGCCGACCGTCTGATCCTACGACCCCGTCACACCGCCGTCGAGATTGAGACTCTGCCCGGTGACGAAGCTGGAGGCTTCCGACGCGAGAAACAGCGCGGCGCCGACAAGGTCCTGCGGCACCGACGGACGCGGCACGCATTGCGATGCGACGATCTTCACCTTCTGCTCCGGCGTCACCGTCTTGCGCTCGATCTCGGTGAAGGTCGCGCCCGGCAGGATCGCGTTGACTGTGATGTTGTCAGACCCGAGTTCGCGCGCCATCGACAGGCTCATGCCCATCAGCGCCGACTTGGTGGCGATGTAGTGCAGATAGTTCGGCCGGCCGAGCCGCACCGCGCCGGAAGCGATGTTGATGATGCGGCCCCATTTGGCCTTTCGCATTGCCGGCAGCACGGCGCGCGCGCACAAAAAAGGGCCGGTGAGGTTGACCTTCAGGACCCGTTCCCATTCCTCGAGCGGGATCTGGTCGAACGGGCGCATCTCCAGCGTCGAGAAAATCCCGGCATTGTTGATCAATACGTCGATGCGGCCGTATTCATCGGTGGCCAATTCGACCATTTCCTTGATCGAGGCCTCGTCGGCGACGTCAGTGGTGATGGCCAGCGCCTGGCCGTTGTCCTTGAGGATTTCCGCGGCGACAGATGCGGCCTTTTCTTCATTGCGCTCGGCGATGACGACGCGGCTGCCCGCCATCGCAAAAGCCTTGGCGAAAACGCGGCCGATGCCCTGGCCCGCGCCGGTGATGATGACGACGCGGTCCTTCAGCGACGGGAAGACAATGTTGGGGAGATCGGGTTCGCTCATGCGGCCTTCGCTTTCCTGACGTGTTGTTCGAGGGCTTCGCGCGCGCTCCACGGCTTCCACCACGGCTTGATGCCAAGCTCCTCGGCGATGATGCCGGCGGTGATGTAGCCGGCGCCGCCGGAGATCGCGCCGCCGGGATGTCCGGCCGAGCCGGCGTTATACAGATTCGGGATCGGCGAGCGATAGCCGAAGTGATTGTACATCACCTGTTCGGCATTGAAGGCGCCCATGAAGATGTCGCCGCCGCGCATGTTGACGAGTTCTTCCGTATACTCACGGCCGGTATAGATGTAGCGGCCGAGGATGTTGTCCTTGGTCATGTTCGGGCAATAGCGGGCGAACACTTCTTCAATCTTGTCGGCGAACTCCTCCTTGAAGGTCTCGTAAGAGCGCGTGCCGATGTCGGGGTTGAGCGGCATTACATGCCAGCAATAGGTCGTGTGCTTGCCGGGCGGCGCCTGCGTCGGATCGAGCAGGCTCAACGGTCCCGAGCCGAACTGTACAATCTTCGGCACACGGCCGGCCTGCGTGTCCTGATGCGCCGAGAACAGATCCTCCATCGTCTCCGCGCCAATCGACCACTTGAGCGCGCGGTTGATGTTGGGATCGAACTTGGCCGCCGAGAATTGCGGACTCTCGTTGAGCGCCAGATGCAGCCCGAACAAGCTCCAGGCGGTGTATTGGAAGCTATCGAGCTTGTTGAGGAACGGCGTCGGCAGTTGATCGCGGCCGACCAGGTTCTCGAAAGTCTGATGCACATCGAGCGTGGAGGCGACGAACTGGCGCGCCCGCACAGTGCGGCCGTCGGCAAGTTCAATGCCGGCCGCCTTGCCGTTCTCGATGACGATCTTCTCGATATTGACCTGTGGCTGGAAGTGACCGCCATTGGCGATGAAGCTTTCCATCAGCCCGCGCGCCAGATTGAACGAGCCGCCTTCGCAAAGCTGGTAGCCGCTTTCCAGATCGAAGGCGCGGATCAGCGAACCCATCGGCGAGGTCTTCGACATCGTATCGGTGAGCCAGGTGCCGAACAGCGACACCTTGAACAGAAACAGCAGGCGCACATGCTCGTTCTCGAACAGTTCGCCGACCATATCGAGCGGCTGGCGATTGGCGACCGCGAGGAATTCACGCCCCAGCGCCGTCTGCCGCAGCAGCGCGTCGCGCTCGGCTTGCGGCAGCGGCTCGGCATAGCGCTCGGGCAGGAAGATTTCGGCGGTAATTTTTTCCGCCTTCAGATTCCATTCGCGAAATGTCTGTGCGTCCTTCTTCGAGAAGCGCGCGATATTGGCCAGCGATTCTTCCAGATCGCGGCCGAGCACCAAAGCGGTGCCGTCATGATGCGCCTGGCCGAATTCGTAGCGCGGCGTGATGTAGTTCACGGTGGCGCCCAGCCCCAGGTCCTTGAACCAGGGCGCCTCGCTGATATGGAAATGGTTGATCGAATGCAGGTTGTGGTAAAAGCCCGGCAGCGTCATTTCGCGTGTACACAGGCCGCCGCCATAGGTCAGCCGCCGCTCCACCAACAGGATGTCGAGCCCGGCCTTGGCCAGGTAGCTGCCGAGGATCAGGCCGTGGTGGCCGGCCCCGACAATGATGCCGTCATAGGTCTTATCGAGGGTCTTGATTGGCGTTTGAGCCACGATGGCGTTTCCTCAAGAATTATATTTCGTTGGGTCCGCGGCCGAAACGCGGGCACACTTGAGAGTGCGGGGGAGGTGGGCCGGCGGTCAATGGCCGCCGGTGCATGGCTTTCGCTCGGCCAGCGCCGGGCTCGGCAGGTCCAGATTGCGACCCCAACGCGGTGGACCTTTCCGCCGGAAACCCGGTACATTAGAGCTTCAATCAAGAGGGCCCGAAGCGGCCCGTCTGGGAGGACAAAATGCGTAAAGCCTTATTCGTCGCGAGCGCCGCGATGCTGCTCGCCGCCGGCCCGGCAGTCACGCCGGCTTGGGCGCAGCAGAAAACCATCAAGATCGGTTTCGTCTCGACCTTCAGCGGACCGACCGCCGTCATCGGCAACGACATGCGCAATTCATTCGAACTCGCGCTCGACCATCTCGGCCGCAAGATGGGTGGCCTGCCGGTCGAGGTGATCTATGAAGACGACGGGCAGAAGCCGGATGTCGGCAAGCAGAAGACGGAAAAGCTGATCGAATCCGACAAGGTCGACTTCATCGCCGGCTATATCTGGTCGAACGTGCTGCTGGCCTCGCTCAAGCCGATCGTCGATTCGAAGACCTTCCTGGTCATCGCCAATGCCGGCCCGTCGCAGGTCGCCGGCGAGTTGTGCTCGCCGACCGTGTTCTCGACCTCGTGGCAGAACGACCAGACGCCGCAGGCGATGGGCACCTACATGAATTCGAAGGGCGTGAAGTCGGTCTATCTGATCGGCCCGAACTACGCTGCCGGCAAGGACATGCTGGCCGGCGTCGCTTCGACCTACAAGGGCAAGATTGTCGGGCAGGACCTCACCACCTGGCCGTCGCAGCTCGACTTCTCCGCCGAACTCGCGAAGGCCAAGGCCTCCGGCGCCGAGGCGGTCTTCGTGTTTTATCCGGGCGCGGCGGGTGTGCAGTTCCTCAACCAGTATGCTGCTGCCGGCCTCAAGGGCACGATTCCGCTCTATACCGCGTTCACGATCGACGAACTGTCGTTGCCGTTGCAGAAGGAAAACGCGCTCGGCGTGCCGGGCGCGCAGCAATGGGTCAACGACCTGCCGAACGAGCAGAACAAGAAGTTCGTCGCCGACTATCGCAAGAAATACACCGGCCTGCGCCCGACTTTCTACGGCGCGCAGTCCTATGACGCCGCCCAGTTGATCAACTCGGCGGTGGTCGCCACCAAGGGCAACCTCGCCGACAAGGTGGCGGTGCAGAAGGCGATGGAAAAGGCCGACTTCAAGTCGGTGCGCGGCAACTTCAAGTTCGGCAAGAACCACATGCCGATCCAGAACTTCTACCTCCAGGACGTGGTCAAGGATGCCGACGGCCAACTCGTGCTCAAGACCGTCGCCACCATCGTCAAGGACAGCCAGGACCGCTTCCACGACAAGTGCCCGATGAAGTAGTCTTCGCGCAATGCTGACAGGGCGGCAGAAGCGGCAACGTTTCTGCCGTCTTGTTTTTGTGGTCCGGGGAAAACGATGACCCTCTTCTTCGAGCAATGCCTGAACGGCCTTCAGTTCGGCCTGCTGCTGTTCCTGCTGGCCGCCGGGTTGACGCTTGTCTTCGGCATCATGGATCTGGTCAATCTGGCGCACGGTTCGCTCTATATGCTCGGCGCCTATTTCGCCGCGACTTTCTCGGTCTGGACCGGCAACTTCGTATTCGGCGCGGTGCTGGCGCTCGCCGCCACGCTCGTGGTCGGCATGGCGGTGGAAGTCATCGTCATGCGCCGGTTATATAGCCGCGACCATCTCGATCATGTGCTCGGCACTTTCGGCCTGATCCTGTTCTTCGACGAATCGGTGCGGCTGATCTGGGGCCCCGCCGGCCTGTCGCTGCCGCTGCCGCCGTGGCTTTCCGGTTCGGTACAGATCCTGTCTGGCTTCCAGTATTCGGCCTACCGGTTGGCGATCATCGTGGTGACGCTCGGCGTCGCCGCCTTCCTATATATCCTGGTGATGCGCACCCGCATCGGCATGCTTGTCCGCGCCGGCGCGTCCAACCGCGAAATGGTCGGCGCGCTCGGCGTCAACATCAAGCTGCTCTATACTCTGGTGTTCGGCCTCGGCGCCGCGCTCGCCGGCCTCGCCGGGCTGATGCAGGCGCCGATCCTCACCGTGCAGATCGGCATGGGCGAGAATATTCTCATTCTCGCGTTCGTCGTCACCGTCATCGGCGGCATCGGCTCGATCCGCGGCGCGCTGGTGGCGGCGTTGCTGGTCGGGGTGCTCGACACGCTCGGCCGCGCTTTCTTTCCCGACATTCTCCGCACCATGCTGTCGCCGACGGCGGCATCCGCTCTGGCCCCGGCCCTGTCGTCGATGCTGATCTATCTCCTGATGGCGATCGTGCTGGTCATCAAGCCTGAAGGCCTGTTTTCGGCGGGCAACAAATGACCGGCGTGCTCAACGTCCGCAATTTGACGGCCGCGATCCTGGTGATCGGGCTGGTGCTGCTGCCGGTCTATTCGCACCTCGCCGGCGACCGCTTCGTGCTGACCCTATTCACGCGCATCGTCATCATGGCGATGGCGGCGACCAGCCTCAATCTCATCCTCGGTTATGGCGGCATGATGAGCTTCGGTCACGCCGCTTATCTCGGCATCGGCGGCTATGCCGTCGGCATGCTGGCGCATGAAGGGATCTACTCCGGTTTTGTGCAATGGCCGGTGGCCATCGCCGCCTCGGCGCTGTTTGCGCTGGTCATCGGCGCGCTGTCATTGCGCACACGCGGCGTCTATTTCATCATGATCACCTTGGCCTTCGCGCAGATGGCCTATTATCTTGTCTCCGGTCTGGCGCGCTACGGCGGCGACGACGGCCTCACCATCTACAAACGCAGCCAGTTCATCGAACCGCTCAATCTGTCGAACAAGATTCAGTTCTATTATCTCTGCCTGGCGCTGCTGTTCGCCACCATTTTTCTGATCTGGCGGCTGATCAATTCACGCTTCGGCATGGCGGTGCAGGGCGCGCGCTCCAACGAAACGCGCATGCGCGCCATCGGCTTTCCGACCTATCGCTACCGGCTCGCTTGCTTCGTCATCGCCGGCACACTCGGTGGACTGTCGGGTGTGTTGCTGGCCAATCATGGCGACTTCGTCAGCCCGGCGATGATGTATTGGACGCGCTCGGGCGACCTCATCATCATGGTCGTGCTCGGCGGCATGGCGACGGCCTTCGGGCCGTTGATCGGCGCCATAGCGCTCTTGCTGCTCGAGGAGTTTCTGCCGCTCATCATCAAAGTCGCTGGAACGCCGTTCTTCGGCTCGTCGGCGGCGGCGCGCGGCTCGGAATACTGGATGATCGTCATGGGGCCGCTGCTGCTGCTGGTCGTGCTGTTTGCGCGCGGCGGCATTGACGGCATGCTGGCCAAACTCGGCGCGAAAGTTTCGGCAAAGGAGCGCTCATGAGCGACCTGATGCTGCAGGCGGAGAATCTTTCCAAGCGCTTCGGCGGCATCGTCGCCACCGACGACCTGACGCTCAACGTCGCGCGCGGCGAATTGCATGCGGTCATCGGCCCGAACGGCGCCGGCAAGACCACCTTGATTGCGCAGCTCAGCGGTCAGCTCCGTTCCGACAGCGGCCGCATCCGCTTCGCCGGCGAGGACATCACCGCGCTGCCGCCGCACCAGCGCAGCCTGTCGGGTCTGGCGCGTTCGTTCCAGATCACTTCGCTGTTTCTCGATCTCAGCGTGCTCGACAATGTCGCGCTCGCGGTGCAGGCGCATGCCGGGCACTCTTTTCACTTCTGGCGCAATGCACGCAAGGACGAGACTTTGCGGGCGCCCGCCCGCGCCGCGCTGGAGCGCGCCGGCTTGAGCGATCGCGCCGACGGCCCGGCGGCTGCGCTGAGCCACGGTGAACATCGGCAACTGGAGCTGGCCATGGCGCTGGCCGGCAATCCGCGCATGCTGCTGCTCGACGAGCCGATGGCGGGCCTCGGTCCGGAAGAATCCGGGCGCATGGTGGCGATGCTGCGCGCACTCAAGCAGGAACTGACGATCCTCCTGGTCGAGCACGACATGGAAGCCGTCTTCGCGCTCGCCGACCGCATCACGGTGCTGGTCTATGGCCGCGTCATTGCTTCCGGCACGCCCGAGGAAATCCGCGCCAACGCGCTGGTGCGCGAGGCCTATCTCGGCGAAGCCGACAAGGAGGGCGATCATGTCTGATCGCTCTTCTGGCGCCATCCTCGCACTCGACGGCATCGAGACTTGCTACGGCCTCAGCCAGGTGCTGTTCGGCATTTCGCTGTCCATCGCGCCGGGCGAGATGGTGACGCTCATGGGCCGCAATGGCATGGGCAAGACTACCACCGTGCGCTCGATCATGGGCCTGACGCCGGCGCGCGCCGGACATGTGCGCTTTCTGGGGCAGGATATTCGCGGCCTGCCGTCCTATCGCGTCGCTCAACTCGGCATCGGCCTGGTGCCGGAAGGCCGGCAGATTTTCCCGAATCTGAATGTACGCGAGAACCTCGTCGCCACGGCGGTCAAGCGTGACGGCGCCTGGACGCTCGACAAGGTCTATGAGCTGTTCCCCCGGCTGGCCGAACGCGAGACCAGCATGGGCAATCAGTTGTCCGGCGGCGAACAGCAGATGCTGGCGGTCGGCCGTGCGCTGATGACCAATCCGCGTCTGCTCATTCTCGACGAAGCGACCGAAGGTCTGGCGCCGATGATCCGCCAGGAAATCTGGCGCTGCCTGGCGCGGCTCAAGGAATCCGGACTGTCGGTTCTGGTGATCGACAAGAATGTCGGCGCACTGATGAAAGTTGCCGACCGGCATTTCCTGATTGAGCGCGGCCGCGTGGTGTGGTCGGGCGCCTCCGCCGAACTCGCCGCCGCGCCTGAGGTGCAGCATCGGTATCTGGGGGTTTGATTTTCGTCAGGAACGGGCAAAAGCAATCAGGGCGGTAAAGTCGTGATTATCGGCTGTCTTCAGCGCTTCGATGTAAACACGCCTTGTCTCGCCCACAGTTCGCAGGCTGCTTCTTCCCCAGGTAAATCGACGCCGACCCAGGCGGGCAGTCAGGATATCCGCTGCCAATCTCGACCACCGGCCATTACCATTCGGAAATGGATGCACGAAGACCAAGGCGTGGTGAAATCTCACTGCGACTTCATCCGCAGGAAACGTATTGTGTTCGATCCAATAGAGGACGTTACTGACAGCTTCGTGAAGCCCGATCGGTATTTGTTGGCGATCGACGCCGATGTTCTTATTTGAAGTTCTGCAATGTCCCGCCCATCGCCAGACTTTGCCGAACATACGCCGATGTAAGCCGCGGAGGAATCTTTCGCTCAGCGGATTATGTCTCCGATTGAAGGCCCAGGTATCGGCATCGATGATGTTTTGCTGTTCGAGCTCATTTAATTCCCGGCGCAGTGTGACGTGAGAGGGAATGAGGCCTTCTGGTTCCTCCGCCGTCAGTGGCGTTGCGTGCGTAGGCTCGTCATCCGGCGAGGTCACGATTCATCCCAGAGCCTTGCAGGGCGACGAAGCAAATCGTCGACGAGGCGTCGCTCCGCGGCCTTTCGCGCTGTTTGGCTCGACACGGCTTGATCTTCTAGACGCATCGTTTGGTCGACAGCAGCGAGCTTCTGCCGCGCCGCTTTGACGGCTCTTTCCTCGAGCTTTTGCGTTAGCGGTTTAACCGGCACAAGGGCATAGATAAAACGGCAGCCGAGCGCTTCCGCCGCGCGTTCTAGGCTCTTTATGGTAATGCTGCCGGCCGCCTCGCCCTTTTCCAGTTCGACCAGGCTGGGTTGTTTCATGCCGAGCCGTCCGGCCAGTTGGCGTGTGGTCATTCCTAGGGCCTCGCGCACGGCCCGAATCCATCCGCGAGACGGGCGTTGCGCCCGCAGGAGGGGGGCGAGTTCGTCAAAACGTTCGGCAAGTTGGTCGGCGCTGATAGGCATGGTGATAGGCTATATCCTATTATATACAACAAAGTCAATAGAATATAACCTATCAATATTCAATATAATAATAGGGTATACCCTATCTTATTCCGCCGGCTGAATGCCCGGCTCTGGCGGCCGGCGCCGCTTGATGAAGGTCGGCACGCTGCCGCCAAGGCGGTGGTGCAATTTGTCGAGCCAGAGATAGATCACCGGCGTCGTGTAGAGCGTCAGAATCTGCGACACTAGGAGGCCGCCGATGATGGTGATGCCGAGCGGGCGGCGGAGTTCGGAGCCGGGCCCGGTCGCGATGATCAGCGGCACGGCGCCGAGCAGCGCCGCGAGCGTCGTCATCAGGATCGGCCGGAAGCGCGCGAGGCAGGCTTCGTGAATGGCTTGCGCCGGCGTGAGGCCGCGCCGGCGCTCGGCCTCGAGCGCGAAGTCGACCATCATGATGCCGTTCTTCTTGACGATGCCGATCAGAAGAATGATGCCGATAAAGGCGATCACGGTCAGCTCGGTGCCGGCGATCTGCAAGGCAAGCAGTGCGCCCAATCCGGCCGACGGCAGCGTCGAGATGATGGTGAGCGGATGCACCAGGCTCTCGTACAGAATGCCGAGCACGATGTAGACTGCGATCAGCGCGGCAAGTAGCAACAGCGGCTGCGCGCTGGTCGCCTGCTTGAATGCCTTAATGTCGCCGGCAAAGTCGGCGCGGATCTCATCGGGCATGTGCAGTTCGGCGACCGCCTGCGACAGCGCTGCGGTGGCTTGCTCGATCGGCACGCCCGCTTTGATGTTGTAGGTGATGGTCGTGGACGGAAATAGGCCCTGATGGTTCACCACCAGGGGCGCGATGCCGCGCGTGACGCTGGCGACCGAAGACAGCGCGACCTGCGCATTGCCGTTGCCCGGCACATAGAGATGCGCCAGGTCGGTTGGGTCGCGCTGGTACTTCTTGTCGACTTCGAGAATGACCCGGTACTGGTTGCGTTGCGTGTAGATGGTCGAAATTTGCCGCTGCGAAAAGGCATTGTTGAGCGCGTTGTCGATGTCCTGGATGCGCACGCCGAGCCGCGCCGCGGCCTCACGATCGATTCGGATGTCGGCCTGCAAGCCGCCTTGCTCGCGGTCGGTGTTGACGTCGGTGAGATCGGGCAGCGATTTGACGCGGTCGACCACCTTCGGCACCCAGGCCTGTAGCGCGTCGATATCCGAGCTCCACAGCGTGAACTGATAGGACGAGTCGCTCTGCCGCGCGCCGACGCGCAACTCCTGCGCCGGGAACATGAAGACGCGGATGCCGGCGATCCGGCTCAAATTCGTGCGCAGCCGACCGATCACCGCCTGCGTCGGCACGTTGTTGCGCTCGGCGATCGGCTTCAGGCTGATGAACAGCCGGCCGCGATTGACCGAGCCGCCGAAGCCGGAGGCGCCGACCGACGAACCCAGGCCCGCCACCGCCGGATCGGCCAAGACGATATCCATCGCCTGCAACTGCAATCGCAGCATCGCTTCGTAGGAAATGTCGGTCGAGGCCTGTGTGCCGCCGAAGATCAGGCCGGTGTCGTCCTGCGGAAAATAGCCCTTCGGAATCTTGATATAGAGCCCCACGGTGAGCGCGATCGTCGCGAAGAACACCAGCAACCCCAGGGTGCGGTGCGCGATGACGAAGGACAGCGTGCGGTCGTAGAAGCGGAGCATGCGCGACAGCGCGCCTTCGACGCGGCGGTCGAGCCAGGTGGCGTTCGGGTGCGGCGCTTCCTTGACGAAATAGGCGCAGATCATCGGCGTCACCGACAGTGACAGCACGGTCGACACCGCGATGGCAAAACACAAGGTCACCGAGAACTCGCGGAACAGCCGGCCGACCACGCCGCCCATGAACAGCAGCGGGATGAAGGCCGCGATCAGCGACACCGAAATCGACACCACGGTAAAGCCGATCTGCTTGGCGCCGCGCAGGGCGGCGGCCATCGGCGAGTAGCCTTGCTCCATATAGCGGAACATGTTTTCGATCATGACGATGGCGTCGTCGACGACGAAACCGATGCACACCGCGAGCGCCATCAGCGACAGATTGTCGATGGAGAATCCGGCCGCCCACATTAGCGCGCAGGTGCCGGCCAGCGACAGCGGCACCGTAACGCCGGCGGCGATCGTCGCCGCCGTCCGCCGCAGGAACAGGAACACCACCAGCATCACCAGCACCGCCGAGGCGGCGAGCGTGAGCTGCATGTCATGCACGCTAGCGCGGATGGTCTGGGTGCGGTCGGTCAGCACCGATATTTGCAGCCCCGCTGGAATCCATTGCCGCAGTTCGGGCAAGAGCTCATAGATGCGGTCGACTGTGTCGATGACATTGGCGTCCTGCTGCTTGGTGATGATCAGCAGCACCGATGGGTCGCGGTTGTACCAGCCGGCCGAGCGGCTGCTGCGCACGCTCGGCTGGATGCTCGCCACCGTCGACAGCCGGATGACGTTGCCGTTGACGGTCTTCACCACAACCGGATCGTAGTCACTGGCTTTCCGCAACTGATCGTTCACGGCGATGGACACCGCGCGTTTGGTCCCGTCGAACGTGCCGAGCGGGCCGACGGTGTTGGAATTGGCGATCGCCGTGCGCACATCCTCCATGCTCAGGCCCATGGCCGCGAGCCGCGCCGGATCGACGCGCACGCGAATCGCCGGCTGTTCGGAGCCGGCGACGGTGACGTCGGCGACGCCGTCGACCTGCGCCAGCCGCTGCACGATGATGCTGTCGGCGGCGTCGTAGATGTCGCTCGCCTGCATGGTCTTGGAGGTCAGCGCCAGGATCAGCACTGGCGCCGCCGCCGGATTGGCCTTGCGGAAGGTCGGCAGCGTCGGCATGTCGCCGGGCAGGTCGGTCAGCGCGGCGTTGAGCGCCGCCTGCACGTCGCGCGCCGCGCCCTCGATGTTGCGCGACAGGTCGAACTGCACCGAGATGCGCGACGATCCGGTGGAACTGGTCGACGTCATCTCGGTGACGCCGGCGATGGTGCCGAGCTGGCGTTCCAGCGGCGCCGCCACGGTGGCGGCCATGATGTTGGGGTCGGCGCCGGGCCGCGACGCGCTGATGCTGATGGTGGGGAATTCGACGCTCGGCAGGCTGGCGACCGGCAGGAAATCGTAGGCTACCGCC
>JAUSBQ010000411.1 GCA_030651965.1 Pseudolabrys sp.
AGTACCTCAGTACGCACGGCAGCTGAGGCAACTTCACCCGACCTTCACATCTTGTGCGTTACGGGTTCATGTCACTTCGTTAGTCTGTGCACGGAGTCACACATCAACGGAGGGATCGGCATGTCCAACGAACTCGCACCGAAGGCGCCGAGGCAGCGCGCGACGCCGCCGCCGCCCCAGCGCTCGAACATTTGCGAAAGCAGCGCCTCGTCCGAAGCCAACGCCAGCGATGGCGCGGATCGACCAAGCGCCTCGGCAAGCTCGGCGCGATTGTCGAGACGCGCCACGGCTGCGAACAGGTTGCCGCCACGGCCGGGCGGCGGCAGGCCCGCCTCCCCTCGGCCATGCACGAACAGAGCGTGGTCGCCGCGGCGGGCAAGAGTGCCGCGCGGCGCGCCACCGGAGACTGCCCGGACCGCCTGGTTTTCGATATCGGAATGAATCGGCGCGCCGGATAACGACGCTATGCCGATGAAGGCGTCCACAACTAGGAAGGGTTCCCGGTGGCCGGGAAGCCGGTGGTGAAGTGATCGGTTCCGGCAAAGCCGTCGGTGCGCGTTTCCCTGGCGACGGGGGCCGACACGATGACATGCGGCGAGGCCCAGCGGCGGCGCGGCGCCATCGCGGCAGCCTCATCGATCGGTTGCGGTGACGTGGAAGCGTCGCTCATGAAGGCCAGCTTCAATACAATTTATAGTATCCGTGCGGCAATAATACACCAAAGAACTGCGCAAAAGTCAATTGGCGCAATGCCGCTCACCACCACGGCCTGGCGACGAAGTGTCCCGCCTCGCGCTCGATCGCGGCGCCGAGCGAGAACAACGTCTCTTCGTCGAACGGACGTCCGATCAGTTGCAGACCGAGCGGCAGACCCTGCACATCGGTCCCTGCCGGCACGGCGATGCCGGGCAGTCCGGCCATGTTCACCGTCACCGTGAACACGTCGTTCAAATACATCTCGACCGGGTCGGCGCCGCCTTTTTCGCCGAAGCCGAACGAGGCCGACGGCGTCGCCGGCGTCAGCATCGCATGGACGCCCGCGTCAAAACATTGCTCGAAGTCGCGCTTGATCAAGGTGCGCACCTTCTGCGCGCGCAAGTAATAAGCGTCGTAATAGCCGGCGGACAAAACGTAAGTGCCGATCATCACGCGGCGGCGCACTTCGGCGCCGAAGCCTTCGGCGCGCGTCTTCTCATACATGTCGGTGATGTCGCGGCCCGGCACGCGCAGGCCGTAGCGCACGCCGTCATAGCGCGCGAGGTTCGACGAGGCTTCCGCCGGCGCCACGATATAATAGGCGGGCAGCGCGTATTTGGTATGCGGCAGCGACACCTCGACCAGCTCGGCGCCGGCGCCCTTGAGCCAGTCGCAACCCTGTTGCCACATCTTTTCGATTTCGGCCGGCATGCCGTCGAGCCGGTATTCCTTTGGAATGCCGATGCGCAAACCCTTGACCGATTTGCCGACGGAGGCTTCGTAGTCCGGCACCGGAATATCGGCGCAGGTGGTGTCCTTGGCGTCGGGCCCGGCCATCGAGCGCAGCATGATGGCGGCGTCGCGCACCGTCTTGGTAATGGGACCGGCCTGATCGAGCGACGAGGCAAAGGCCACGATGCCCCAGCGCGAGCAGCGGCCATAGGTCGGCTTGATGCCGACCGTGCCGGTGAAGGCCGCCGGCTGTCGGATCGAACCGCCGGTATCGGTCGCCGTCGCGCCAAGACACAATTGCGCCGCCACCGCCGCGGCCGAGCCGCCCGACGATCCGCCCGGCACCAAAGGCGTGTTCGAGCCTTCGCGCCGCCACGGCGACTGCACCGGGCCGAAGTGCGAGGTCTCGTTCGACGAACCCATGGCGAATTCATCGTTGTTGGTCTTGCCGAGCAGCACCGCGCCGTCGCGCCAGAGCTGCGAGGACACCGTCGATTCATAGGTCGGCACGAAATCGCCGAGGATGTGCGAGCACGCGGTGGTGCGGACACCCTTGGTCGCGAACAGATCCTTGATCGCCAGCGGAATGCCTTCGAGCGGACCGGCCTCGCCTTTGGCGATGCGCGCATCGGAAGCCTTCGCCATCGCCACCGCCTGCTCCGGCGTCTCCAGCACAAAGGCGTTCAACGCGCGCGCCTTCGCAATCGCGCCGACATGGGCGTTGGTCAGTTCGACGGCGCTGATGTCTTTGTTGCGGAGGCGGTCGCGCGCCTCAGTGAGCGTCAACTTAGTGAGTTCGGTCATTGAGGCGTGTCACACACAAAAATATTCTTCGTTCTCAGCGCTTCGATTTCCGCCGGCGAGCGCTGCTTGATCAGGATCGTGCCGTCGGGCTGTTCCTCGCGGTAGACTTCGCCCGGCAGCGGCAGGCCCATGGCGCGCAGGTCGTCGGCCGAATGGCCGGCCGGCATCTGTCCGGTGGAGATGATCTCCACCAGCGCCCAGATGCGTTCCTGATCGCCCTGCTCGCAGGCCATGCACATTTACCACTGTCCCCGCACGTTCCGAACTATCTCCGTCACCCTGAGGTGCGAGGCCATCAGGCCGAGCCTCGAAGGGCGACGGCCGAGGTATCGCAGATTGGGGCCGTCAATCCTTCGAGGCTCGCTGCGCTCGCACCTCAGGATGACGGATTGGACGCCGCGCATCATTCAATCACCTTCGGCACCAGATAAAACCCGTCCTCACTCTGCGGCGCGTTGGCCAGCACCGCTTCGGGATTGCCGCCGTCGGTCACCTCGTCGACCCGCATCTTCATCGCCATCGGCGTCACCGAGGTCATCGGCTCGACGCCCTCGACATTCACTTCCGAGAGTTGCTCGACGAAGGCCAGCATGGCGTTGAGCTCGCCCTGCAAATGCTCGACCTCGTCCTCGGCGACCGCGATGCGGGCGAGACGGGCGATACGGCGGACGGTTTGGGCGTCGACGGACATGAAAACCTCGGAAATCCCGCCTCGGCCGGCGGGTCAGGGGCTTTACGTAAAGCGGTTCGCCCCGATTTGCCAGCCGCAAGTGCCGCACCGGCCCAGTAGGTTTATTATCACAATTTAGTGAGACCGTATTCCCATGGCGCCCAGGCCGTGCTATATCCCGCACGCTTGGGTCCGGCCGGGGGCGTCGTCGCGAGACGTTCCGACGATGGGACTTGAGTGCGGCGCCTGCGGGCGGGGCTCGTAACCCCGCGCTCGGGAGGCCCCGGCCAGCCGTCCGCCCGCATTATGACGGGCTGCCTTCAATGGCTGGATGCGCGGGACACGAAGGGTGGCGGGAGCCGCCCGGATGGAAACGCCCGAGTGGCTTTTCCGGTGCGCCCGCGAGGAAGCACGGCCTACGGGGACACAAAACGCCGCAATGGAGCATCGAGAGGCGTCGCGCCAGCCTTGATGGCGCGCTCCGCCGAAGCCTCGCAAGAGGCCAAGGCGGAAGGCCAA
>JAUSBQ010000420.1 GCA_030651965.1 Pseudolabrys sp.
AACTTTGGCCGTCTATCCTTCGAGGCTCGCTGCGCTCGCACCTCAGGATGACGGGTCGAATTCAGTGCGCCTGTACTAACTTAATTGGCTTGCCGGCTCGAGCGCCGGCCTGCCTGAATATTGCCGTTCCAACGCCTTGACGATCGGACCCATCTTGGAGCCGAACGAACCCTTGATCATCACCGCGTCGCCGGCGCGAATCGCGGAGAGCACGACCGGCTCCAGTTGCGCCGCGGTATCGGCATAGCCGCCCCGGCGGCTGGAGGGAAGAGCCTCCCACAGCGAATGCATCAGCGGTCCCGAACAATAAACCAGATCGACCTTGGCCGCTTCAACCGCCTGAGCCACGGCGCGGTGGAGAACCTCGCCCTGGTCGCCCAATTCCAGCATGTCGCCGAGCACGGCGATGCGGCGGCCCTGCGGGCCAACGTCCGCCTGGCCGAGCAGCGCGATGGCGGCGGCCATCGACGCCGGATTGGCGTTGTAGCTTTCGTCGATCAGCAAGGCACTGCCGCCTGACACCGTCAGTGTCATCCGCGCGCCACGGCCGACCGGCGCGCGCATCGCACCGAGCGCGAGCGCGGCGAGCGCCAGATCGCTGCCTACCAGCGACGCCGCGGCGAGCACGGCGAGCGAGTTCATCACCAGATGCCGGCCCGGCGCCCCTAACTTATAGGTGACGTCTTCGCCGAGGATGCAGGCGTGGACGCAGGACGAGTCGGGCTTGAGGGCATGGCGCACCAGCCGCGCTTCGGCCTCTTCATGTTCGCCGAAGCGCACGATGCGCGCGACACCGGCCGCCCTGGCGGCGGCGGCAAGCCGCGCATATTGACTGTTGTCGCGGTTGATGACCGCCGCGCCGCCCGGTGTGAGGCCTGAGAAGATTTCCGCCTTGGCGTCGGCGATTTTTTCCACCGTGCCGAAATATTCCAGATGCACGGGTTCGACCGTGGTGACGATGGCGACATGCGGTCGCACGAGCTGCACCAGCGGCGTGATCTCGCCGGCATGGTTCATGCCGATTTCAAAGATCGCATATTTGACGTCGGCCGGGCAGCGCGCCAGCGACAGCGGCACGCCCCAATGATTGTTGTAGGACGCGGCCGACGCATGGGTCTCACCATCGGCGGACAGCGCGAGGCGCAGCGCCTCCTTGGTGCCGGTCTTGCCGACCGAACCGGTGACGGCGATGATCTTCGCATGCGTGCGCGCGCGAGAGGCGCGCGCCAGATCGCTTAAAGCGCCAAGCACGTCGTCGACCAGCAGCAGCGGGGCGTCGGCTGAAAACATCGCTCGTTTGCCGCGCGCCACCACGGCGACTCCGGCACCGGCTTTCAGCGCGGCCTCGACGAAGTCATGGCCGTCGCGTGCACCGGTCAGCGCGAAGAAGGCATCGCCCTTCGACAGGTTGCGGCTGTCGATGGAAATGCCGTCGACGTCCTGCGGCAGCGCGCCGGATCGATCGGCGCGCATCGCGGTGGCTATGTCGGAGAGGGTCCAGAGGGCGGTCATGCGTTGCCTCTTTTCCCGGGCGCGGCGCGGCGCGAAGTGCCGCACCGCAGACCCGGGATCGTACTGGGTTCAGAATTTGGAACGGTCCCGGTTCTGCGTAGCAACACCATAGCGTGTCGAAGACGCGCGTTTACGCGCTTATGGCGTTGCAACGCGCCCGGGACAGGAATGAGCATGCCACTCATGCGCCGATTTCCTGCAAAGCCGCCGCCACCGCTTCGTGATCGGAAAACGGCAGAACCTTGCCGCCGACGATCTGCCCGACTTCATGACCCTTGCCGGCGATCAGCAGCACGTCGCCGGATTTCAATTGCTTGACGCCGGCGCGGATGGCTTGCGCGCGGTCGCCGATTTCGACAGCGCCCGGCGCCTCGGCCAATATAGCAGCGCGGATCGCGGCCGGATTTTCGCTGCGCGGATTGTCGTCGGTGACGATGACGCTGTCGGCATTGTCATGGGCGATGCGGCCCATGATCGGCCGTTTGCCGGTGTCGCGGTCGCCGCCGCAGCCGAACACGACGATCAGTTCGCCGTTGGCATAAGGCCGCAACGCCGCCAAGGCTTTCGCCAGCGCATCCGGCTTGTGCGCGTAGTCGATGAAAATAGGCGCGCCGTTATATGTGCCGGAAAGCTCCAGGCGGCCTTTGGCGCCGGTAAGTTTTTCCAAAGCGGCGAAGACGCGCGCCGGCTCCGCGCCGGTCGCAATCGCCAGGCCCGCCGCGACCGCCGCATTCTGCACCTGAAAGCCGCCGACCAGCGGAAGCTTCACTTTATAGGTCTTGCCGCCATGCGCGATCTCGACGACCTGGGCGAAACCGTCAATGGCGCCGCCGACAAGCTTGATGTCGTCACCGCCCTCGCCGACCGTCATGATTTTGAGGCCGCGCTTTTGCGCCGCCGTCACGACCTGACCGCTGTAGCAATCGTCGACATTGATCACCGCCGTGCCGCCGGGCGCGATCAGCTCCGAGAACAGACGCATTTTCGCAGCCAGATAGGCCTCGATGGTCGGGTGGTAATCGAGATGGTCGCGCGACAGATTGGTGTAGGCGCCGGCGGCGATGCGCACGCCGTCGAGCCGGTGCTGATCGAGGCCGTGCGATGAAGCCTCCAGCGCCAGATGGGTTATGCCCTCGGCCGTCAAGCGGTCGAGCGTGCGATGCAGTTCGACAGGATCGGGCGTCGTCAGCGAGCCATACTCCTCGCCGCGCGGCGACACTACGCCGACGGTGCCGATGCTGGCGGCTTGCAATCCAAGAGATGCCCAGATCTCGCGCGTGAAAGCCGCGACCGAGGTCTTGCCGCTGGTGCCGGTGACGGCAACAGTCGTCGCCGGCTGGCGTGCGTGGAATTTCGCCGCGACCAACGACAAAGCGCGCCGCGCATTGCTCACCGCAACGAAGGCCACGCTGTCCGGCAATCCTTCGGGCTTATGTTCGGCGACGATCGCCACGGCGCCGGCTTGCGCGGCCTTGGCTGCAAATTGCGCGCCGTCGGCCTTGGTGCCTGGTATCGCGACGAACACGAACCCCGGCTGCACCTTGCGGCTGTCGGACGTTACGCCGGTGACATCGGCGGCGAAATAGCGCGCGTCGATGGCGGTATCCGGCAAAAGATCGCGCGGCAAAAGATCGCGCAGATTCACCGCGACACCCGGTTATTGACCAGCAGCAGTTGCTCCGCCTTCGGCAGATCGAAACGCGGCTGAATGCCCAGGAGCGGCGCGACGCGCTCGATGACGCGGGCCGTGGTCGGGCCGGCGTTCCAGCCGGCCGTGGCGTAGCCGTGGGTGTCCTTGGTGGCCTGCGGCTCGTCCAGCATCACGAAGACGAGGTAGCGCGGCTTATCGGCCGGCAGCACCGCCATGTAGTCGGTCAAGAGCTTGGTCTTGGAATAGCGGCCGTTGACCACCTTTTCCGCGGTGCCCGTTTTGCCGCCGACGTAATAACCCTCGACGTTCGACGACTTGCCGCTGCCGATCTCGGCGTTGAGCCGCATCAGATAACGCATCTTGACGCTGGTCTCGGGCTTGAGCACCTGCTTGGCGATGGCCTTGGCCTCGGCCTCGCTGCGCTTGAGGAAGGTCGGCGGGATCAGCAGGCCGCCATTCATCGTGGCGGCGACGCCCATGACCGCCTGCAACGGCGCGACCGACAGGCCGTGACCGAAGGCAATGGTGACGGTGTTCAACTCGCCCCAGTTTTTCGGTACGATCGGCTCGGCGCTTTCCGGCAGTTCAGTGCGCAGCCGGTCGAGTTGGCCCATCTTGCGCAGCCAGGCCTTGTGGTAATCGACGCCGAGCGACAGCGCGAGACGCGCCGTGCCGATGTTCGACGAAAAAGTGAAAATCTCCGCGACATTCAGCACGCGCTTCTGCGCGTGATAGTCGTTGATGGTGAACTTGCCGTAACGCAGCGGCAGGCGCGCGTCGAATGTCGTGTTGAGATTGATGCGGCCACTGTCGAGGCCCATCGCCAAAGTGAGCGCCTTGAAGGTCGAGCCCATCTCGAAGACGCCGGTGGTCAGCCGGTTGATGCGCGTCGGATCGTTGGCTTCTTTCGGATTGTTCGGATCGTAATCGGGCGACGACACCATGGCGACGATCTCGCCGGTGTTGACGTCGACGATCACGCCGGCCGCCGCCTTGGCGCTGAATTTTTCGCGCGCCTTGGCAAGTTCGTCGCGCAGCGCGAACTGCACGCGCAGATCGAGCGCCAGTTCGACCGGCTTTTGCAGGCGGTCGGTGGCAAGACCGGCCATATGCAGCGCGGCGAGGCCCTGCCCGTCGAGCCACTTCTCGATGCCGGCAATGCCCTGGTTGTCGACATTGACGTGGCCGATCTCGTGCGAGACGGTGACGCCGTTGGGATAGACGCGCTTGTTCTCGGACAGGAAGCCGACGCCGGGAATGCCGAGGCGGTGGATTTCCTGCTGCTGCTTCGGCGTGATTTCGCGCTTGAGCCAGACGAAGCCGCGCTTCGACGACAGCCGCTCGCGCACTTCGGTGGCGTCGAGATCGGGCATCACGGCGGTCAGGAGTTCGACCGCTTCGTCGACATCGATCAGCTTGCGCGGCTCGGCAAACAGCGACGGCATCTTCACGTCGGTGGCGATGATGGCGCCGTTGCGGTCGACAATGTCCGGCCGGGACGTGGCGATGGCGTCCTGGGCGACCCTGCGCGCGCCGGCGTGGTTGTCGCTGACGGCGGCGAACATCACCAGCCGCATCGCGATGATGCCGTAGATGGCGGCGAAGGCGACAATGGCGAGGCCGAGCCGCGCCTTGGCCTTGACGTTGCGGTCGACGTCATGGCCGTACAGCAGCGCGCGCATGGCGCGCTGCCAGCGCGACTCACCCGGTTTCGTTTTCGTTGGGCCTTGCGCGACGCTCATCGCGGCACCTGCTTTGCAGGATTCTTGACAGGATTGGCCGGCACGCTGCCGGTGGTGTCCGGCGCGAGGATATTGGCAATCGGATCGAACGCCGGCGGCGGCGGCAGCGGCCGTTCCGGCAGCGCGTCGAACTTATCAAACTGCGTCGCCTGGATGGGCTTGAGTTTCAGGTGGCGCTCGGCCAGTCCCTGAATGCGGGTCGGCGTATCGAGACGCGCCCATTCGGCGCGCAGCCGCGCGGTGGCGTCGCGCTCGCGCCGCAGTTCGCCGCGCAGCTTGGCGACACGCTCGGCCTGCAACGTGGAATCGAACTTGATCTTGTAGACGAATGACGCCGACAGGATCAGCACCGCGATCACCAACAAATTGAGGAGACGCATGGTCTAGCGCCCCCTCATCACGTCGTCGAGCGACGGCAGGCGCGGCAACAGATCGGCGAGAGCGTCGTCATGCGGCGGCGCGCCGGTGCGCTCGGCGGCGCGCAATTTGGCGGAACGGGCGCGCGGGTTGCCTGCGTTCTCCTCGGCGTCGGCGACAACCGGACGCTTGGTCAAAGTCGTGAAGCTCGCTTCCGCCTGTTCGGCCTGCGGCAGATGGCGCGAGCCGCCGCGCGCTTCTCCGCGCGAAATCAAGAACGATTTGACGATGCGGTCTTCCAGCGAATGGAACGACACCACGACCAGACGGCCGCCGGCCTTGAGAATGCGTTCGGCGGCGGCGAGCGCGCCGGTCAGTTCGCCGAGTTCGTCGTTGACGAAAATGCGCAGCGCCTGGAACGTGCGCGTGGCCGGATGGATTTCGTGCGGCTTTGAACGCACCACCGAGCCGACGATGCGGGCGAGCGCCGCCGTTGTGTCGATCGGCGCCTCGGTGCGCGCCTTGACGATGGCGCGGGCGACGCCGCGCGAGTGGCGCTCCTCGCCGAGCAGATAGATGATGTCGGCGAGATCGCGCTCGTCGGCTACGGCGATCACCTCGGCGGCGCTGGGACCGTCACCGCCCATGCGCATGTCGAGCGGCCCGTCGAGGCGAAAAGAAAATCCGCGTTCGGCCTGGTCGATCTGCATCGACGACACGCCGACGTCGAGCACGACGCCGTCGACCTGCGCAAAGCCGCATTCGCGCGCAACGCCGTCGAGATTTGAGAAGCGGTCTTCGATCAGCGTCAGCCTGCCCTGCGCCGCCTGCACCTGATCGAAGCCGGCCGCGATCGCGGTCTGGTCGCGGTCGATGCCGATCACCTGGCAGTCGGCGGCGGCCAGGATCGCGGCGGTGTAGCCGCCGGCGCCGTAGGTGCCATCGATATAGATGCCGCCGTCACGCACATTCATGAAGTCGAGCGCCGGCCTGGCTAGCACCGGCACGTGCCGGGCCGCGCCGCCGCCATCGGGCCGGGATGAGATTTCGTGCGATACCATGGCTCTGCGGGCGTCGGACAAGTGATCCTGCGAATGACTGGGCCCCGCCGTCCGGTCAGGGCGGCGCGGTTTCGCGTGCGGACCCATTAAGCCACTCTTAATGTTAAGGATTTGTTGCCGAAACCGGGCTATTCAGAGGCCGGGTTGATTTCCGCCCGGGCAAGGCCGAATGATGCGGCTTCGCTGTTTGTAACCCTCGAAGTTCGGTGCAGTCCCGGCCATGTCAGTCTTCCAGCCGGATTCGTTCATCGTCTCCGACGTCGTGCCGTCGCCGAACCAGGACGAACGCGCCGACGGCCGCTCCCCTGACATGATCCTCCTGCATTATACCGGCATGCAGACCGGCGAAGCCGCCTTGCAGCGCCTGTGTACGCGCGAATCGAAGGTCTCGGCGCACTACGTGGTCTTCGAAAGCGGCCGCATCGTGCAATGCGTGCCGGAGGCCAAGCGGGCCTGGCACGCCGGCGTATCGTCCTGGGCCGGCGAGACCGACATCAATTCCCGCTCCATCGGCATCGAGGTCGTCAATCCGGGCCACGAATTCGGCTATGTCGATTTTCCGTTGCGGCAGACCGCGGCGGTGATTTCGCTGTGCAAGTCGATCTTCACGCGGCGCGGTCCGATCAGCGCCGAGCGCATCCTGGCGCATTCCGACGTGGCGCCGTCGCGCAAGCAGGACCCGGGCGAGAAGTTTCCGTGGGAACTCCTGAGCGAATCCGGCATCGGCCACTGGGTGCGCGCCGCGCCGCTCAATCTCGACGGCGTCACCCTGCATCCAGGCGACCGCGGCGAGCCGGTCACACGTCTGCAACGCACCTTGCGCAATTACGGCTACGGCATTACCGAAACCGGCGTCTATGACGACGCGACGAAGGACGTGGTGACGGCGTTCCAGCGGCACTTCCGTCCCGCCCGCATCGATGGCGTCGCCGATCCGTCGACGCTGCTGACGTTGCGCGCGCTCATTGAAACGCGGCCAACGCCGCTGAGTTAGGCAGCGCGGCGTTTTTTGGCAGAGCGCTTTGGCGCGGCGGGATGAACTGCCAAAGTAAGGCCCAAAGCGCGCATGACACGCATCACCGTACCAAACTCGGGATTGCCTGACGCGCCGAACGCCTTGTAAAGGCTCTCCCTGTTCAAATCAGCGGTCTTGGCAACACGCCCCATGCCCCGTGCGCGCGCCACCATGCCGAGCGCATCCCGCACGAAGGCCGCGTCGCCGGTTTCCAGCGCCGCCGTGATGTAGGCCGCCTGCCGTTCCTCGCTGTCGAGGTAACCGGCCGCGTCGAACCGTGTCGTCTTGAGCATTATAGTTTCTCCACCAGTTCACGAGCCCGTTCAATGTCTTTCCTCTGCGTGCGCTTGTCGCCCGCACACAACAGGATCACGATCGCCTTCCCACGCTGCACAAAGTAGACGCGGTAGCCGGGGCCATAATCGACTCGCATCTCCGTCAAGCCCGATCTCAGATTCCTGGTGTCTCCCAGGTTTCCCTGCTCCATGCGGCGAATGCGGGCGAC
>JAUSBQ010000425.1 GCA_030651965.1 Pseudolabrys sp.
ACGCCAGTCTCGCCGCGCCGCGTCCTGCTGATCATCGGTGGCGGCATCGCCGCCTACAAGTCGCTCGACCTGATCCGCCGCCTGAAAGAGCGCGGCCTCAAGGTGGGGTGCGTGCTGACCAAGGCGGCCGAGGAGTTCATCACGATGCTGTCCGCATCCGCCATCAGCGGCGAGCGCGTCTACAGCGACCTGTTCGATTCCGATCATGAATTCGACGTCGGCCACATCCGCCTGGCCCGCGAGGCCGACCTGATCGTGGTCGCGCCGGCCACCGCCGACCTGATGGCCAAGATGGCCAACGGCCTCGCCAACGATCTCGCCACCGCCGTGCTGCTGGCGACGACGGCGAAGATCGTGCTGGCGCCGGCGATGAACCCGCGCATGTGGTCGAACAAGGCAACGCAGCGCAATCTCGCCCAGCTCGTCGCCGACGGCGTCAGCTTGATCGGTCCGAACCAGGGCGAGATGGCGGAGAGCGGCGAGCGCGGCCTCGGCCGTATGGCGGAACCGCTGGAGATCGCGGCGGCCGTCGAAAGACTTCTGAAACTCAGCGGCGCGCCGCAAGCCTTAAAAGGCAAGCGCGTCCTGATCACCGCCGGCCCGACGCACGAGCCAATCGATCCGGTGCGCTATATCGCCAACCGTTCGTCCGGCAAGCAGGGCTACGCCATCGCGCAGGCGGCAGCCTCAGCCGGCGCCGACGTCACGTTGGTCAGCGGCCCGGTCAATCTTCCGAAGCCCGAAGGCGTCAATCTCGTCAATGTCGAAACCGCGCGCGACATGCTCGAGGCGGTGGAGCGCGCACTGCCCGCCGACGTCGCGATCTTCGCCGCCGCGGTTGCCGATTGGCGCGTCGCCAATGCCGGCGAGCAGAAGATCAAGAAGAAAGCAGGCAGCGCCACGCCCGAACTGGCGCTTACCGAGAATCCGGACATTCTGTCGACCATCGCGCATCGCGCATCGGAACGTCCCGGTCTGGTGATCGGCTTTGCCGCCGAAACCGAGAATGTCCTGGACAACGCCAAGGCCAAGCTCGCCAAGAAGGGCTGCGACTGGATTCTCGCCAACGATGTGTCGCCGGCGACCGGCATCATGGGCGGCGACACCAACACGATAACGCTTGTAACGGTCACCGGCATCGAGCCCTGGCCGCTACAAAGCAAGGAAGAC
Source organism: Pseudolabrys sp. (assembly GCA_030651965.1). Lineage (GTDB taxonomy): Bacteria > Pseudomonadota > Alphaproteobacteria > Rhizobiales > Xanthobacteraceae > Pseudolabrys. Next base: position 1,171 of record JAUSBQ010000425.1, read on the forward strand.
GCCGCCGCGATGCTGATTGCGCGCATGGTTGCGACGCTCAACGGAGAACAGACGTGAGTACAATCACCAACGTCCGCATCACCCGCCTCCCCCACGCCCAGGATCTGCCGCTGCCGGCCTATCAAACAGCACTGGCCGCAGGTGTCGATCTCACCGCCGCCGTCCCCGCCGATGCACCACTGACCGTTGCGCCGGGCACCCGCGTACTGGTGCCGACGGGCCTGGCCATCGCGCTGCCGGAAGGCTTCGAAGCGCAGGTGCGGCCGCGCTCCGGTCTTGCAGTCAAACATGGTCTGACGGTGCTGAATTCGCCGGGCACGATCGACGCCGATTACCGCGGCGAAATCCAGGTCATCCTCATCAATCTCGGGCCCGAATCGGTCGCGATTGCGCGTGGCATGCGGATCGCCCAGATGGTGATCGCAACCGTGGCGCGCGCAGCCTTTATCGAGGTGACGTCTCTCGACCAAACAGACCGTGGCAGCGGAGGCTTCGGCTCTACCGGCGGTTGAAGCTTGGTTTAATCCTTTTTGTGGCTAGACGGCTTATTGACTGTAGCCTATTACCTCTGAAAATAGTTGCGAGTGGTGCCGTTTATGCCGCTGGTTTCCCGTAAGGGCATTCTTGCCATTGCCGCTGTGATTGACGTGGCTATCAATGCGAAGGGCCGGCCGGTATCGGCAAAGGCCCTGGCCGCGCGTCACAAGCTGCCTCCGCGCCACCTCGAACCGGTGCTGCAAGCGCTTGTCCGCGATGGTATCCTGAAGGGCATCCGCGGCCCGCACGGCGGCTACGAACTGGCGCGCGAGCAAAAGAAAATCACCGCCGAAGATATTCTGCGCGCCGCCTCGAGCGCGGAAGAAGACGAAGACCCGCAGGCCTCGCTGCCCAAACTGGTCGGTGACGTAGTGGGCCCGGCGCTGGCAGAAGCGGAACGCAGCTTTTCCGTCGCGCTCGGCCGCATCAATGTCGAGGACATGGTCAAGAACGCCGAAGCGCTGAAATAACATCCGGTAGCCGGCCCACGCCGTTCATTCCCGCGCATGCGGGAATCCAGAATCCAAATTCCGGGTTATTTCGTACCGCTCTGGGTCCCCGCCTTCGCGGGGACGAACGGAGTTTTGAGCTTACCGCTCACGTTCACTATATGGACTCTTTCGGCGCGAGTCGCCGTGGGGGTACAGTCCAACGATTCGCGGACGGTGCGGCGGACATCGATCGCACGTTGGCGCATCCTTGGGGCAAATCGGAAATGCCGGAGACGATCCGGACGTCGAACGAGAGGCTGCGTTCTCGTCCGAGGCGAGGCGGATTCCTCCCTGCCGCCGTCTTTGCAAATCTTTGCATTCCCTTCAGCGCGGCCGAAGCCGGAGCGGAAACGCTGAACCGCGCCTTCGCCATTTTCGACCGCCAGGAAATCGTCACGCTCACTTTGTTCGCCGGCGCGGCCTGCTTTGCCGTGCTCGCCGGCGTGGTGATGATCCGCACCCGCCGCAATGCGGGCCGTCATCACCCCGGCATGCGCGACGAGACGCTCGCGCTGCAGGCCGAGGCCGACCGCTTCAAACAATTGCTGCTGTCCGATCCGCAAGTGCTGGTGACCTGGGCCGCCGCCGACGACCGGCCGGAAATCCTCGGCGACACCGCCATCATCGTCGCGGGCAATGCCGAGCGCGTGCTGGCCTTCGGCGCCTGGCTGGAGCCGTCCACGGCGCAGCGCATGGAGCAGGCCGTCACAGC
>JAUSBQ010000442.1 GCA_030651965.1 Pseudolabrys sp.
GAGTCTCAAGCTGTCGCTGTTCTATCGGCCCGACCGGCCCTGGCCGCCGGACCGGTTGAAGGGCGTGACCCCAGCGTAACGCCTACTTCACGTCCTCGGCCGTGATCAACGCCCAGTAGACCTTGTACTTGGAGCGCGGCGCGTAGACCGCCGCCATGCCCATGCGCGTTGCGCCCTTGAGCAAGGCTTTGATTTCGTCTTGTGCGGCCCGATCCGTTGAATTATCCACCCCATTTGACGACCCCGGTCGGCCAAGTTCGCTCGGCCTAGTCCGCTGGGGCAGCACACTGCCCTTCATCCTTGTCTACATTTTTCCGGCTTTTTGACAATTGAAACTATTGATCTTTTCTGATTGAATGATGGTTCAACTAGCTGGCGTTTTCAACCCCGACCGGCGTCACTTGTTCACCTATTGCCTGCCCAGACCGGTCGAGTCGACATCGATCCCAACCCGCTGAATCCGATCGGAATGCAAGGCATGTTCTTTCACGTTGTCATGATGCGACTGACCGACACCGACGACGCGTTCCTCGCCCGCGCAAGCCATTACGCGGAGCGCATCCGCCGCGAACTCCCCTACGTTCGTGATTACCATTTCGGCCGTAATGACGCCGCACGGGCCAACGGGTTCACCTGGGTGGTGATCGGGACCTTCGACTCAGCCACGGATCACGACCAGTACCAGGTCTCTGCCGTGCATCAGGAGATGAAGGCATTCATGTCACCCCACATCGCCGACATCGTCGTCTGTGACCACGATACTGCCGGCGGCAAGTAAACGATGTCGAACAACACTACATCGGGGGATTTCGCCTGGTACCCAACTGACGCATTCAAACGCGACAGCAACTGGGCCGCCTTTATCGCGGCCGAAGGCCTGCGCGACTATGCGACGCTTGAAGCAAAGGCGGCGCAGAATCCGGAATGGTTCTGGGACGCGCTGGTCCGCTTCCTCGGCGTACAGTTCATCAAGCCCTACACGCGGATACTCGACCAATCGAAAGGCATCGAGTGGCCGCAATGGTGTATCGGCGCAACCGGCAACATGACCCTTTCACTCATCGACCGCCACCTTGCTGCCGGCCGCGGCGAGCATGCCGCGATCGCCAGCGAGAGCGAAGACGGGTCAAGCCGGTCTCTCACCTATCGCGAACTCGCGAAAGAAGTGAACCTCCTGGCTTCGGGACTAGCGACGATTGGCTTTAAGAGCGGCGATGCGGTTGGCATCTACATGCCAATGATCCCCGACGTGGCTGTTGCCTATCTGGCGCTGGCGCGGCTCGGCTGCATCGTCCTGCCATTGTTCTCAGGGTTTGGCGCCGCCGCTATCGCGGCGCGGCTCAACGAAGCCGAAGCGGTGGCTGTGATCACCGCCGACGGATCACTGCGGCGAGGCAAGCCGGTCGAGATGAAGCAGGTGCTCGACGAGGCCATCAAGGACGTGCCGACATTGCGCCACGTCGTCGTCGCCCGCCGGCTTGGCGTTGACGTGCCCATGCAGGCAGGCCGAGATTTCTGGTGGGGCGACATTACGGCGCGCGGCAACAGCGACTTCGCGGCGGTCGAACTGCCGGCCGAGCATCCGCTGATGATCGTCTACACGTCCGGTACCACAGGGCGGCCGAAAGGCACCGTGCATACCCATTGCGGCCTCACTGTGAAAACCGGCGAAGACTTCATTTTATGTTTCGACCTCAAAGCAACCGACCGGCTGATGTGGATGACCGACTTCGGCTGGCTGGTCGGCCCGCTGCAGGTGACGGCGGCGCTGCTTGCCGGCGCCACCTGTGTGCTGGTCGAAGGCACGCCCGACTACCCGGATACCGGGCGGCTGTGGCGATTGGTCCAGGACCACAAGGTCAGCTTCCTCGGCTGCGGCCCGACCCTCGCCCGCATGATGATGCGATACGGCACGTCGGACATCTCGAAGTACGATCGTTCCTCGTTGCGGGTCGCCGCTTCCACCGGCGAACCCTGGGATCCGGATTCCTGGATGTGGGTTTATGAGAACGTGCTTCAGCGCCGGGGCCCGCTCATGAACTATTCCGGCGGCACCGAACTCGGCGGCCTCGTCGCCACCAATGTGCTGTTTCCCATCAAGCCGGCGAGCTTCTCCGGCCCGATCCCCGGCACCGGCGCCGACATCGTCGATCCGGAAGGCCGCAGCGTCGGCGCCGAGACGGTCGGCGAACTGGTCATGCGGCAAGCCTGCATCGGCACGACCCGCGGCCTCTGGCGCGACCCGCAACGCTACATCGACAATTACTGGACGCGCTTCCCCGGCATGTGGCTGCACGGCGATTGGGCCTCACGCGACGCCGACGGCTCGTGGTTCATCCACGGCCGCTCCGACGACACGATCAAGATCGCCGGCAAACGCACCGGCCCGGCGGAAATCGAGGCGTTGTTGCTGGCAACACACCGGATCAGCGACGCCGCGGCGGTGGCCGTGCCGGATCCCGTCAAGGGTTCGGCCGTCATCTGCACCGTCGTCGCGGCCCCGAACGAAGCGCCGGACCAAGAACTCGCGACGGCTTTATCCAACGCCGTTGTCAGCGGACTCGGCGGCTCGTTTCGGCCGAAACAGGTGCTGTTCGTTGGCGACCTTCCGCGCACCCGCAACATGAAGACCATGCGCCGGGTCATTCGTGCCGTCCTGCTCGACGAGAACCCGGGCGATCTATCCGCCTTGGTCAATCCCGAGGCCGTCGATGAGTTGCGGAAAATCGTGGCATTGCAGAAGAGCTGAGACCGAACAGGATCACCGAGAATGCGACTTGAAGGACATACCGCGTTCGTCTCCGGCGCCGGCGGCCCGATGGGACGCGCGGTTACCGAGCGCTTCGCCCGCGAAGGCGCTTCGGTCGTTATCACCGATATATCCGGCAGCCGACTATCCGAGACGATCGCTATCGTCACGCCGCTCCTGGCATCCGGCGCCAAGGTTATCGCCGTGCGCGGCGACATCACTCAGGCGGCCGAGGCCGAGGCGGTGATCGCCGCCGCCCGTGCCGCCCATATCGACACCGACATCATCATCAATATCGTCGGAGGTATCAAGGCGAAGACCATGTTCGAGCCGATGCTCACGATATCGGAAGAACGCTGGGACGCCACTTTCGCGCTCAACACCAAGGGCATATTCCATCTCGCGAAGTTGCTGGTGCCCGCCATGGTCGAGCGGCGATACGGCAAGATCGTCAATATCTCGTCGATCTCCTTCGCCGGCGAGACGGGCAATGCAGACTACGGCGCAGCCAAGGCGGCGGTCGCGTCGCTGACGCGCACCATGGCGATGGAATTCGCGCCCCACGTCAACGTCAATTGCATCGCACCCGGCACCATCCGCACCTCGGTGATGCAGCGGATGTCGGCGGAAGACCTGGCATATTATGCGGCCAAACCGCTGCTGAAGCGTCTCGGCGAGCCTGCCGATATCGCCAATGCCTGCCTGTTCCTGGCGAGCGACGAGTCGTCCTACATCACGGGCGAGATTCTTGCCGTGTCCGGCGGCATCTGGCCGGCACTGTAGTGCCATTTATGCAAATTGCCTTCGGGGAATGATAATCCATGACAAATACTGACATGCCATCCGGCTACGAACTCTGCGACATGCCGGATGGCGAATTCACCAGAGCGCTTGGGCCGCTGTTTATCCGTCTGACCGACAATGGGCCGCGGTTCGCGTTCCGCGCCGGGTCGAAGCACACCAACGCGCGCGGCGTCGTCCATGGCGGCATGCTGATGACTTTCGCCGACCAGGCGCTCGGCCTCACCGCCCAGCGCGCGCTCGATACCGTCGCTCTCGCCACCGTCAGCCTCAATTGCGACCTGGTGGCCAGCGCTAAGCCGGGCGACCTGATCGAGGGTGAAGCCAGCATTACGCGGATCACGAAACGGCTTATCTTCTTGAAGGGCACCATCACCTGTGGCGATGCCGTTCTGTTGAATGCCAGCGGACTATGGGTCCGGATCAAACCCTCGCCCTGACATCGAGAGCGCGGCCGGAGGTCACGACGGCATCAGCGCGCCGCCGTTCACGGGAACAATCGCTCCATTCATGTAGCTGGCACCCGGGCCGGCCAGGAATGCCACGACATCGGCGATCTCGCTCATCTCGCCCAGGCGCCCCAGCGGCGTGCCGCGTGTCAGCCGATCGCGCTGCTGCTGCGAAAACTGCGACGACATCGCGCCGCCCAGCAAGCCCGGAGCAACGGCATTGCACAGGACGCCTAAACGCGCGCCTTCGAGCGCGTAGGTTTTGGTCAGCGCATGGACGCCCGCTTTCGAGGCGCCATAGGCCGGGTGGACCGCGGTGCCGCCCACTTGCCCGGAAATAGATCCGATATTGATGATCCGCCCGCCGCCCGTCCGCATCATGACGGACATTGCCGCCGCGCAGCCGTGAAAGACGCCGGTGAGATTGACCGCGATGATACGGCTCCAGTCCCCATCACCCGCGTCCAGGACATCGCAAGGAATGAAAATGCCTGCCGCATTCACCCAAACGGACAGGCCGCCGTCGGCACCGGCGCGTTCGGCCAGCGCAAACACAGCCGCCCGGTCGGTCACATCAAGCGCGACCGCCTCGCCCTTTTCGGGCGGAGGTCCGGCTTTGAGATCGGCCGCATACACATAATAGCCATCGCGGTTGAGGCGCGCGACAATCGCCCGCCCCATGTCGCCCGCGCCTCCGGTGACAACTGCCCGCATGGTTCAGCTCACCAGCGGCCGGCGCTGCAATTCACGCAGAATCACGAGATGCTGAATATCGTTGGTTCCCTCGTAAATCTTCGTCACGCGCGCATCGCGAGACATCCGCTCCACGGGAAAGTCGCTGAGATAGCCATAGCCCCCGAGCGTCTGGATCGCGTCCGAGCAAACCAGTTCGGCGGTTTCCGTCGCTTCGAGTTTGGCCATGCAGGCTTCCATCAGGCAGGGCTTGCCGGCATCCTTCAGCACCGCCGAATGCAGCGTCAATTGCCGCGCCGACTCGATGCGTGACGCCATGCGCGCAAGCCGGAAGCCTACGGCTTGATGTTCGATAATCATTTTGCCAAATACCTTGCGCTCCTTGGCATAGCGGACGGCGACTTCGTAGGCCGAACGCGCGATACCGACGGCCTGAGAGGCAATGCCGATACGGCCACATTCCAAATTGGCGAGCGCGATTTTGTAGCCCTCGCCTTCTTGCCCGAGCAGATTTTCCGCGGGAATTTCCATGTCCTCGAAGGCAATCTGGCAGGTATCGGAGGCACGCTGCCCCATTTTCGATTCCACTCGGACGACCTTGTAGCCAGGCGTCGCGGTGGGCACGATGAATGCGGAGATGCCTTTGCTTCCTCGTTCAGGTTGGGTTTTCGCAAATACGATGCAGATATCGCCGTTCTTGCCGGTGGTGATGAACTGTTTGGAGCCGTTGAGAACGTAGCGATTGCCGGATTTGACGGCGCGAGTCGTCAACTCGCCGGCATCGGACCCGCCGTGCGCTTCGGTCAGCGCGAAGGCTCCGATCCATTCGCCACGCGCCATCGGCTTGAGAAATTTCTCTTTCTGCGCCGCGGTGCCGAACTGGGCGATCGGCATGCAGGCCACCGAATTATGCCCGCTGACAATGGTCGACGTTGCACCCTCGCCCGCCGCGAGTTCTTCGAGCACGCACGCCATGGTGACGACATCGGCTCCCGCGCCGTCCCATTCCTCCGGCACGGTGATACCGAGAAATCCCAGCTTGCCCATGTCGTGCAATTCCGCTTTTGGGAAATACTTCGTCCTGTCCCACTCGGCAGCGTTTGGAGCCAGCCGCTCCTGCGCGAAGCGGCGCGCCATGGTCTGGATCATCTCTTGCTGCTCGGTCAGTAGCATAGCTGTCTCGCTCCCGTGTGCCCTTGAAGACGCTTTGTTTGCCCGAACCTTTCGTCGGCCCGGAGCCGTCGTGCCTCAGCCGCTTTGACTCTTAGCGGCGCCGCTCTGGTCGTTGAGATAGGTGCGCGCGATAATGAGCTTTTGCACTTCGCTCGCGCCTTCGTAGATGCGCAGCGCCCGGACATCGCGATATAGTCGCTCGGCGATATGGCCGCGCACGACGCCCAATCCGCCAAAGAGCTGAACCGCCGTATCCACCGTCTTCTGCGCTTCCTCGGTGGCGTAGAGCTTGGCCATCGCCGATTCCCGGCTGACCCGGTGTCCTTGATCCTTGCGCCAGGCGGAACGATAGACCAGCAACGCCGACGCATCGGTCGCGGTTGCGCGCTCGGCGATTGCGCCTTGTGTCATCTGGAGATCGGCGAGCCGGCCGCCGAAGATGCGCCGGTTGTTGACGTGGACGATTGTCTCTTCAAGTGCCCGCCTAGCAAAGCCGAGCGCGGCGGCCCCGACCGTCGTGCGGAAGACATCCAGCGTGCCCATGGCGATCCGGAAGCCGTGGCCCGGATCGCCCAGCATCTGCGCCTTCGGCACGCGCACATTCTCGAAGCGAACCGTTCCCAGCGGATGCGGCGCGGTCACATCGATCATCTGCGGGACACTGAGACCTTTCGTCTTCGCTTCGACGATAAAGGCGGACAAGCCCTTGGCGCCGGGCGCCTCACCCGTGCGGGCGAAGACGATATAGAGCCCGGCAATGCCGGCATTGGAAATCCAGGTCTTTTCACCATCGAGGACGTAATCATCACCGTCCTTACGCGCGGTCAGCGCCAGCGCGGCCACGTCGGATCCGGCTTCCTTTTCCGACAGCGCAAAAGCGGAAATAACCTTTCCCGCCGCGACGCCAGGAAGATACGCGCGCTTTTGCGCGTCCGAGCCGAATAGACTGATCGGCCCGGTGCCAAGCCCCTGCATGGCGAAAGCGAAGTCAGCCAGTCCCGAGTGTTTGGCGAGCGCGTCGCGCGTCAGACTGAGACGCGTGGCCGACAATGGGCCGTTCAGGCTCGTCGAGATATCGAGTATCCCGTCCCGTCCCATTGCCGCCACCAGCGTGCGAACCCCATCGCACGCCGCCGCCATGGATTCATCTCGCTCGTCGATCAGAGTCGACACTTTCTCACCGCCCCAAGCGTCGGCCCGGTCATAGACCGGGGCCGCGTCCGCTGGGATAAAGGGCCAAGCGAGAAACGAGCGATCCATCAATCGCCCTCGAATACCGGCTTCTGCTTTGCGGCAAAGGCACGATAGGCGCGGCCGTAGTCGCGCGTCTGCATGCAGATCGCCTGAGCCTGCGCCTCGGCCTCGATCGCCTGATCGACGGTCATGTGCCACTCTTGATGCAGGCACATCTTGGTCATGGCGTGCGCGAAGGTCGGCCCGGCGGCGAGTTCGGTAGCCAGCGCCACCGCGTCCGACAGAACGGCTTCCGGCTCGACAATCTTGTTGAAGAAACCCCAACGCTCGCCTTCGTCCGCCGTCATCACGCGCCCGGTGTAGAGCAGTTCCGAGGCGCGGCCCTGGCCGATGATCCGCGGCAGGATCGCGCAGGCGCCCATGTCCGCCCCGGCAAGACCGAC
>JAUSBQ010000448.1 GCA_030651965.1 Pseudolabrys sp.
ATGCGCGCGGCGACCAGAATGGCCGGCGCCAGGATGCCGATGGAGCGGTAGTCGGGGACCAGCGCGATAGCCGCCGAGGCGCCGGCCATCAGCACGATGGAAAGCTGAATGGCGCTCTTGCGGCCGTGCCGGTCGGCATAGGCCCCGAGCACGACGGCGCCCAGCGGCCGCATCACGAAGGTGACGCCGAAGGTCAGGAACGTTAGCAGCAGCGAGACGCCCGGCGTATCGGCCGGGAAAAACAGCGTCGAGATGATGCCGGCGAAATAGCCGTAGACGACGATTTCGAACCAATCGAGCGCGTTGCCGATGGACACGGCGACAATGTCGCCTCGCGGCAGTGCGCCATCGCCTCGCGGCAGCGCGGCACCCTGGCGTGCCGATTTTTGAGAATGAGCACGCATGAAGCCCGCAAGGTCAGCGAAAGCCGGGCCGCCAGAGTGGCACGCCGGGCTTGCGTCGATCAAGTCGACTTGCGGCGCACCATCTTCTCGAACTTCGGCCGCAGCGGGATAACCTGGCCCCTGCCGCGCGTCGACACGCGGTTTTCCAGTTCATGGCAGAAGGCCGACAGCTCCGCCTCCGAGATATCGTGAACCTTCATGCGTAATTCGAGTTCTGCCATTTCGAGCAGCGCGGCAGCGCTCTCGCATTTGCAGACCCGGACGACCTCGATCGCTTCACTGATCGAGCGCAGTGCTTCCTCAAGTCGTTTCACGGCCTGTCCCCCAGCGTTGCTGCGTGCTTCCACCCGACGATGCGCGACGTCGTCCTGATCCAGGAGTCGGTCCGCATCACGGTCCCCCAAAGTCCCATCAACTGTCCGACGAAATCATGCACCTCCGTGGCCGGCCGGTCGGCAAGGCCATGGCTGGCGGACGCATCCGCCAGATAGGTCACGCGATGTCCGCGATGAAACGCATCGATCGCCGTCGACAGGCAGGCCGCCTCGCCGGCGAAACCCGCCATGATGAAATTGCCGCTGTTGTTGGTCATGACCTCGGCGAAATGCGGGCTGGCGTAACAGGACGGCTGCCGGCGCTCGAATATCGAATCCGAGCCATGCGGTTCGAAGCCCTCGATCCAACCGGAAGAGCGCGTCGCCGGATTGAAGAAGGTCGAGCCGAGCCAGCGCGTGTAGGCGACAGGCATGCCCATCAGCCGCGCATGCTCGAGCGCGTTGCGGCAATTGGCCAAAGCATCATTGACGTTCGGCAGCGCAAGGGCGCGCGACGTCGCAAGATACTCCGCCTGCATATCGATCAGCACGAGAGTCGGCAGACTGGCCGGGTTGGTGAAAGCTCTCAGATCGATGACCTGGTTCACGCTTGCCTCAACGCCCCCGGCCGCGTGACATCGCGCGCCGCGGATTTCTCCAGAATTCCGGGCGTGTGCCAGCGACCTTCGGGCCTGATGATGACGTAAGGATCGGACTCGATGGAGACCGCGTCGGGATGCGGGGCGACGTCCAGCAAGATCTCGACAAAACCGAACTCGGAGAAGGAGAGTTCACGCGCCTCGTTCGGCACGCGGAAACCGAATTGGCCGTACCAGCCGACCAGGCTCTCTTCGGACTGGCCGTAGATGCGGGTGTAGCCCTTCATGCGGCACATCTCGATGCCGGCACGGATCATCTGCTGGGCCAGCTTGTGGCCGCGAAATTCCTTTCGCACCGCGAGCCGCTCGAGCTTGGCGAAGTTGGCGAAGTAGCGGATGCGCAGACACGCCGCCGGCTCCTGGCCGACATAGCCGAGCAGATGCGTCGCCGAGAAATCGTTGCCGTCGAACTCTTCGCCGTAAGGGCAGCGCTGTTCGGCCATATAGACCGCGCTGCGCACGGCAAAGACACGCGTCAGTTCTTCCATGGTGCGCGCCACCGTGATCGACGGCGCCGCCGTTTCGTCGGCAGCGTAATCATCATAAATCGGCGCTTTGGCAACCTCCGGTTGCGACCGGGTGTACTTGTAGACGCTGTCGCTGATGATGCCGTCATAACTGGCGCCGCAGGTGAAACCGAGACCTTCCAGCGTGTACTTGCCTTCCGGAGTCGACGCGCAGGAATAGACGTCGACGTCCCGGTAGATCGGCGTGCTGATCTTTTGCAGCGTCAGCGACATGCCGCCCGACAACGCGCCCCAGGCGTGCGTGCACCAGATATAGATGCCGGCGGGCTTCTCGTGCTGCGACGCCAGCAGCGAAGTGTCAGGATCGGTTCCCTTGAAGGTGCCTGCGACAAGCTGGCGCAAGCCTTCATGGTTGAGCATCAAATAAGCCTGGAACCCTTCCGGCCGGCGTTCCTTCGAGGTGAAGTTTTCACGCTTTGCAATTGCCCAGAATGAATCCGGGTTGTGCGACACCACGCGATGAACCACTTCGTTGCCGCCCAACCCCGGCAGGTCCTGCCGCGCGCGGTCCATCAGCATGTCGATTTCGGCGCCGGTTGGCGTGAATATGACCAGCCGACGCGCCAAACGCCGCGGATCGATGTGTCCTAGCGTGTGATTGGCGTTCGGCCTTGATTTGCGTGCCGGATGTGCGGCCTGCGAGTCTTTGTCGGACAATACGTCCTTCGGTTGTGCATTTGATGTAGAACACGCGGTAACCGCTGCTGTCGAAACCCACGATCGAAGGCCTTGCGGGCCGCTGCTCGTTCCCGCTTGGGAGTCGTGCATATTCATCACGCGCACTCACTTGTTGTACCCAATTGAAGACTCTGCGATTATTTATCCAGATTAGGAGACCTCGGTATGCACCGTCGGGCGACGCAGGGTGAGCCACAGGGGGATCACGCCGCACCGGACGCCTTCGGCAAGAACGCCGATTGGGAGAGCGTCAGGATTTTTCTTGAGATCGTCCGCTCGGGCAGCTTGCGCGCGGCCGCCGACCGCCTCGGCATCTCGTTCGGCGTCGTGCGCCGGCGCATCGTCGCCCTTGAACGCGACCTCGGCACGCTGCTGATGACCCGTCACACCGGCGGCATCCGCCTGACCGCCGAAGGCGAAAGAATCGCCGGCGCGGCGCGGCAGATGGAAATCGCCGCGCACGACATCGTGCGCACGAACAAGTCGATGTCGACGCAGATCTCCGGCAACGTCAAAATCTCGACCACCGAGGGCACGGGCACATTCTGGCTGATCCCGCGGCTGGTCGAGTTGCAGCGCGCCTATCCCGGCCTGTTGATCGACTTCAACTGCACGATGAACCCGGCCGATGTATCCAACATGGAAGCCGACATTTCCGTGCAGTTGCGGCGGCCGTCGGCGCCGGATCTGAAAATCACGCGGCTCGGCCGACTGCACACGATGCCGTTCGCCGCGCAGTCCTATATCGATCTGTTTGGCGTTCCGAAAAGCATCGAGGAGATGGGGCGGCATCGTTACGCCCTGCATGTCTCCGAACAGACGCAGGCCAAGAAACTGTTCACCGATCTGTTTCCGGGAAAGCCATGGACCGGCCTGGTGGCGATGACCACCAACACCGCGAGCGCTCATCTGTGGTCGATCTCAAAAGGCATCGGCATCGGCTGGCTGCCGACCTACGCGCACCTGATCGGCGGCCGCATTCAACCGGTCGAGGTCGGCCCGCGCTTTCAACTCGACGTATGGCTCGCCTATCATCCCAACGTCACCAAGATCGCGCGCGTGCGCCGGGTCATCGACTGGATCAAGGAATCGTTCGACGCGAAGAAGTTTCCCTGGTTTGGCGATGAGTTCATCCACCCCTACGACCTGCCGAAGAGCTATCTCGGCGAACCATTGATCAATCTGTTCGAAGGCTTCGTACAGCACGATCCGTCGCAGCCGAATGACTTTCCAGGGTTCGCCGACTTCCCCAAGCCGTCCTTTTCAGCATAAGCCACCCGATCCCGAAGCAGCCGAGGCCCGAACGCGATGAACTCCGAACGCCGCAATCCCAGACGACTGGACCCGCTCGACGTTCTCGTCGGCAAGCGAATCCGAACCCAGCGGCTTGTCCGCAAGATGTCGCAGTCCGATCTCGGCCGGCAACTGGGCATTACGTTTCAGCAGATTCAGAAATACGAAAGCGGCGTCAATCGCGTCGGCGCCGGCCGGTTGCAGCAGATTGCTAAAATATTCGAACTGCCGGTCAACGTCTTCTTCGGCGAAGACACCGCGACCCAGGACGCGAGCGAAGCCACCAACGAAGCGGTGCTGAATTTCCTCAACACGGCGCGGGCGGTGAAGCTGGTCAAGGATTTCGCGCGCGTCAAAGACCCGGCACTTCAACAGGCAATCGTCACGCTGGTCGAGAAGATCGCCAACGCTTAGGCTGATTGTTCCAACGGGGCCGGATCTCGCCATATTGCTGCCGATTCGTTTCAGCACGATCGCCACATTCATTGCCCATGGTTTGGGCATGATGACGGCGTTTGCGTCCGATGGACCTTCGCGTCCGTCGGGCCTATGTAGATAAGTTTGACCCTGTTTATTGCCGGTAAGGCAGCGTGTCGGCCGCGCCCCGGCAAATTTTTTTCACCCCGATGAAGCAAGCAAGCGATCAAGCAATGCACCAATTGAAAACGCAGCCATTGCCGTCAAAAGCCCGTGAGTCGCACGAGGCCGACGGCGAACTGCGCGACGCCATTCTGGCCAAGCTGACCTACAGCCTCGGCAAAAGCGTCAACTCCGCGACCGACAATGACTGGTATCAAGCGACCGCTCTGGCGGTGCGCGACCGCGTCGTCGACGTCTGGATCCAGTCGCGCCGCGAGGCCAAGCGGTTGAAGAAGCGGCGGGTCTACTACCTGTCGATCGAATTTCTTATCGGCCGGCTGCTGTTCGACACCTTGACCAATATGCGTCTGGTGGAGCCGACGCGCCGCGCGCTGGCCGGCATGGGCGTCGATCTCGAGCGCCTGCGCAACGGCGAGCCCGACGCGGCGCTTGGCAATGGCGGCCTCGGCCGGCTGGCGGCGTGCTTCATGGACAGCATGTCGGCGCTCGGCATTCCGGCCTATGGCTACGGCATTCGCTACGAGAACGGTCTGTTCGAGCAGCGCATCGTCGATGGCTGGCAGCACGAGGTGCCGGAGGACTGGCTCGCCAACGGCAATCCGTGGGAGTTCATCCGCGCCGACACCAAAATCCCGATCGGCTTCGGCGGCTCGGTGGAATTTGTCGGCGACACCGAAGCGACGATGCGCGCGGTGTGGATGCCGGCGGAGATCGTGCTGGCGGTGCCCTACGATACGCCGATCGCGGGCTGGCGCGGCCGCCACGCCAACGCGCTGCGGCTGTGGTCGGCGCGCGTCGCAGACCCCATTCATCTCGCCACCTTCAATGAAGGCGATCTGGTCGGCGCGACGGCGGCGCGAGCGCGAGCCGAGGCGATTTCGCGCGTGCTCTATCCCAATGACGGCACCGCCGTCGGCCAGGAGTTGCGGCTTCGGCAGGAGTATTTCTTCACCTCGGCGACGTTGCAGGACCTGACCAAGCGTCACTTGCAGGAATTCGACAGCCTCGAAAATCTTGCCGACCAGGCCGCGATCCAGCTCAACGACACGCATCCGGCGATCGCGGTCGCCGAATTGATGCGCATTCTGGTCGACGAGCATGAGATCGCCTGGCCGAAAGCCTGGGCCATCACGCGCGCGACTTTGAGCTACACCAATCATACGCTGCTGCCGGAAGCGCTCGAAAGCTGGCCGGTCGATCTGCTCGGCCGCCTGCTGCCGCGCCATCTTCAGATCATCTACACGATCAACTTGATTCATCTGCAGGACATCGAGAAGCGCGGGCTCAATAGCCCGGACTTCATCGCAGCCGTGTCGCTGGTCGACGACACCGGCGGCGAACGGCGCGTGCGCATGGCGCATCTGGCCTTTGTCGGCACCCATTGCGTCAACGGCGTCTCGGCCCTGCACACCGGCCTGTTGCGAGAGACGGTGTTTCACGACCTGGTCAGGGCGACGCCGGACAGCGCGCCGACCCGCGTCATCAACAAGACCAACGGCATCACCTTCCGGCGTTGGCTTTACGAGGCAAACCCGCCATTGACCGCGCTCCTCGTCGATGTGCTCGGCGAGCGCGTTCTCGACGATCCGGGTTGTCTCAAGGAGCTGGAGAAATACGCCAGCGACGAGAATTTCATCGCGCGCTACGAATATGCGCGCACCGCCAACAAATCGAAACTCGCCGGCCTGTTGCAGGTGAAGACCCGCGTTCGGGTCGATCCGCATGCGATGTTCGACGTGCAGATCAAGCGCGTGCATGAATACAAGCGGCAGCTGCTGAATCTGCTGGAGACCATCGCGCTCTATCAGGACATCCGCGAGCGGCCGCAGGACGACTTCGTGCCGCGCGTGAAGATATTTGCCGGCAAGGCGGCGGCGAGCTACGAGCGCGCCAAGCTGATCATCAAGCTCGCCGGCGATATCGGCCAGACGGTCAACAACGATGCCGTCGTCGCCGGACGCCTGAAGCTGGTGTTCGTGCCCAATTACAGCGCCAGCCTTGCCGAAGCGATCATCCCGGCCGCCGATCTGTCCGAGCAGATTTCGACCGCCGGCATGGAAGCCTCCGGCACCGGCAACATGAAACTGGCCTTGAACGGCGCCATCACTATCGGGACTTTGGACGGCGCCAATATCGAAATCTGCGACCATGTCGGCCGCGACAACGTCGTCATCTTCGGCATGACCGCCGCCGAAGTCACCGCGCGCGTGCAGGCAGGCTTTACCGGCAACGAGGCGGCGGCCGCGTCGCCGCGCCTGACACGCGTGCTGGAGAGCCTCGCGGCGGGCGAATTCTCGCCGGACGATCCCGACCGCTATGCCTCGATCGTCGGCGCGCTGCGCGGTTTCGACCGCTTCATGGTCGCCGCCGATTTCGACAGCTATTGGGACGCGCAACGCACGGTCGACCGGCTGTGGCGCACGCCGCATGCGTGGTGGCGCGCCAGCATTCTCAATACCGCGCGCATGGGCTGGTTCTCGTCCGACCGCACGATCCGCGAATATGCCCGCGAAATCTGGAACGTGCCGGTGGCCTGATTATTGGCCGCGGCCGTTTTCCGCGAAAGCCTGCGCCACCCGTTGCAGGCCGGGATGCGAGCCGAGGTCCTCGACATCGACGGGCAGCTTGCGCCGCCAGTTCGGATGCTCGTCGACGGTGCCGGGAATATTGATCTGCTCGACGACATCGAGAATATCGTCGAGGCCGACCGTGACCAGCCGCGACGGCGTTTGCGCCAGGACGGCGGCGACGGCGGCAATGTCGTCGGGTGCGTATGACGGCGCACGCTCGGTCAGTATCCAGCGCAATGTCTCCCGCGCATGCGCGCGCGCCTCCTCGGTCTCACCGGGATCGATGCCGATCGTGTGCCTGGTCGCCAAGTCGTCGCCGATAAACCAGCCGCGAAATGTCGGCAGGTCGTGGGTGTTGAAGGTGGCGAGCGCTTCGGCCGGATAGGTTTCCGGCTGGCGGAAGCGGCCATCGTGCTCGCGCTCGAACAGCATCACGCGATAGGTCCACAGGCCCCAGCGCGCCATCGTTTCGCGAAAGCCGTCCGGCACGGTGCCGAGGTCCTCGCCGATGACGATGCAGCGCGCGCGGTTGCTCTCTTCGGCAATGACGCGCAGCACCGCTTCGAACGGATAGCGGACGTAGGCGCCCTCGCGCGCGCTCAAGCCGCGCGGGATCAGATACATGCGGTTGAGGCCGAGCACGTGATCCATGCGCACGGCGCCGGCATGGCTCATGGCCGCGCGCATCAACTGGCGCAGCGGCTCGAAGTCGTTGATGGCCAGCGTATGCGGATTGAACGGCGCCAGCCCCCAATCCTGCCCTCCGGTGTTGAACTCATCGGGCGGCGCGCCGATCGACAGACCGGCGAGCACGGCATCCTGCCGGCTCCAGGCGTCGGCGCCGTGCGGATCGATGCCGACGGCGAGATCGGTGTAGAGGCCGATCGACATGCCGAGTCGATGCGATTCATCCTTGCAGGCCTGCAACTGCCGCGCCGCGACCCATTGCATGAACTCCTGAAACTCGCACTCCGCGCGATGATCGGCACGCAAGCCGAGCAGCGTCGCGCTGTCCGGCTGACGCCAGGGCTCGGGCCATTGCGGCCAGGGCAAAGGCGCGTGCCGCATGCGCAGCACTTCAAAGCAGGCTAAGCGCAACAGGCCGTCGCCCTGCTCGGCGCGGTAGGCCTCGAAATCGGCGCGCCGCGCCGGCGCCGCCGCGGAATCGAAAGCGGCATAGGCGGCGCGCAGGCCGGCGAGCTTGGCGCCCGCGACCGCGGGATAGTCGATCAGCGCGGCGGCGCGCGCGGCCGCGATATCGCCGGCGAGCCCGGCCGCCTCGACGCCGGGAAACTCCGGAATCGCGGCGACATCAATATAAAGGACGTTGAGAAACAGCCGGCTGTTCGGCGCGTAGGGACTGGCCTGCCCGGCCCGGTCCGGAAACAGCGCATGCAACGGGTTGAGGCCGACGGCGGAGGCCCCGCGCGCCGCCGCCAGCGTCATCAGCCGGTTGAGATCGCCGAAATCGCCATGTCCCCAGTTGCGACATGACCGAAGGGCATAAAGCTGGACCGCCAGGCCCCACACCCGTCGCCCATCGCCCTGAAAGGCGCGCACCGGCGCGGCATCGACGCCCGGGGGCGCCGGCGCTGCCTGGGCGCCCGCCAGGGCCGTCATCAGCCGCCTCAAGGTTTCGGGGCTGACGGCATGCCAATGGCCGAAAACGTCATAATAGCCCGGTTCGATGCCCAATTTGTCGGCGGCGACTTCAATTTCATTCATTTCGGCGTCGATTCCGGCCAATTCGGGAACTTAAACATGTCGCACCGGTTCTATAAGAACCCGATTGCAGGAAGAAAATGAAGCGGCACAATGCAATGGAAGGTGCCGCCATGACCGTGAGGCGTATTCCCCTGGATGGAACTCTCGACATTACCCCCACCGATCCGACCGGCCCCCGCTTTCGCATAGAAGACATTTTTCCTTGCGTGGATGGCGGACGATATGCGGTTAAACGCATAGCCGGCGAAATGGTCGATGTCTGGGCGGATATTTTTCGCGAGGGCCACGATGTCCTCGCGGCGGCGGTGCTGTGGCGCGCGCAGGATGCGTCAGATTCAGGCGATTGGCACCGCGAGCCGATGGTTCATGTCAACAACGACCGCTGGCATGGCAGCTTCACGCCGCCGCAGCCAGGCTGGTACCTGTTCGCCATTGAGGCCTGGACCGATCAATATGCGACCTGGCGCAAGGAGTTTCTGCTCAAGCAGGCTGCCGGCCAGAATGTTTCCCTTGAAGCGCGCGAAGGACATGAATTGCTCACGCAGTTGATGCCGTCCGACAGCTATACGCGCGGCATCGCCGAGGCGGCGGCGCATCTGTTCGCCTCGACCGGCCAGCACGCCGCGCTGCTCGACGAGACCTTGGCCGCGACAATGGCCGCGAGCGCCGCGCGCCCCGACCTCAACCGCAGCGATGCCGTGCCGCTGGTCGCCGACCGCGAGTTGGCGCGGGCCGGCGCCTGGTACGAAATGGTGCCGCGCAGCCAGAGCAAAATCTCGGGACAGCACGGCACGTTCCAGGATTGCATCGCGCGCGTTCCGGAAGTGGCGGAGCTCGGCTTCGACGTCTTGTACCTGACGCCGATCCATCCAGTCGGCCGCACCAACCGCAAGGGCAAGAACAACGCGGTGAAGGCCGAGCCAGGCGACGTCGGCAGCTTTTACGCCGTCGGAAACATGAACGGCGGTCATGACTCGATCGAGCCCAAGCTCGGCACGCTCGACGACTTCCGCGCGCTGGTCGCGGCCTGTCACGCGCACAAGATGGAAATCGCCCTCGACTTCGCGGTGCAGTGCGCGCCCGACCATCCCTGGCTGACGGAGCACCCGCAATGGTTCCGCCAGCGTCCGGACGGCACGATCAAATACGCCGAAAACCCGCCGAAAAAATACCAGGACATCGTCAACCCGGACTTCAACTGCGACGACCGCATCGGCCTGTGGAAGGCGCTGCGCGACGTGCTGCTGTTCTGGGTCGATCAGGGCGTGCGCATTTTCCGCATCGATAATCCGCACACCAAGCCGCTGGCATTCTGGGAATGGGCGATCCGCGAAATCCAAGCGCGCGACCCCGGCGTCATCTTTCTCGCCGAAGCCTTCACCCGGCCGAAGGTGATGAAGGCGCTCGCCAAGCTCGGCTTCACGCAATCCTACACCTATTTCACTTGGCGCACTGAGAAGGCCGAAATCCAGGCTTATCTGAGCGAGCTCACCGGCTATCCGGAACGCGAATACTACCGGCCGAATTTCTTCGTCACCACGCCGGACATCCTGCCGGTGCAGTTGCAAAGCGGCGAGACCTGGATGTTCAAGTCGCGCGCCGCGCTGGCGGCGACCCTGTCGGGCAATTACGGCATCTATAACGGCTTCGAGTTGATCGAGCACGAACCGCTGCCGGGCCGCGAGGAATACATCAACTCTGAAAAATACGAGATCAGGACGCGCGACTGGAACAAGCCCGGCAACATCAAGGACTATCTCAAGCGCATCAACACGATCCGCCGCGCCAATCCCGCGCTGTTGCAGACCGCCGAGCTGCGCTTCCTGCAAACCAACCACGACACCGTCATCGGTTTCGTCAAGGAATCGACGACGGGCGACAACGCCATTGCGGCGGCGATCGCGCTCACCAACGGCCAGAAGGATTTCTGGCTGCACTTCGGCGATATCCAGATCGGCCCCGCCGGCGCCAAACGCCCGGTGCGGCTGATCGAAAATCTCGTGACCGGCGAACGCCATTGGCTCGAATGGAACGGCATCCGCCTGCGCATCGATCCCGCCGCCGATCCCGCCCTCCTTTTCCGTTGTCAGGTTTGAAGCACTTATGAACGTAAAGCCTACCATCGATCACGGCACGCCAACCGCCACGCCGGCAGACGACGAACTGTGGTTCAAGGACGCCATCATCTATCAGCTTCACGTCAAGGCGTTTTCCGACAGCAATGGCGACGGCATCGGCGACTTCGCCGGCCTAACCGAACGGCTGGACTATCTACGCGATCTCGGCATTACGGCGATCTGGCTGCTGCCGTTCTATCCGAGTCCGGGCCGCGACGACGGCTACGACATTGCCGATTACGGCGACATCAATCCGCAATTCGGCACGATGAAAGACTTCAAGCGCTTCATGGTGGAAGCCAAGAAGCGCCGCCTGCGTGTCATCACCGAGCTTGTCGTCAACCACACGTCCGATCAGCACGACTGGTTCAAGCGCGCGCGGCGCAGCCCTGCGGGCTCCAGCGCGCGGGACTGGTATGTCTGGAGCGACACCGACCAAAAATTCCTCGAAACGCGGATCATCTTCACCGACACCGAAAAATCCAACTGGGCCTGGGATGCCGACGCGAAAGCCTATTACTGGCACCGCTTCTTCTCGCACCAGCCGGATCTCAACTTCGATAATCCGCGCGTGGTCAGCGCGGTGACGCAAGTGATGAAGCGCTGGCTCGACACCGGCGTCGATGGCTTCCGGCTCGATGCCGTGCCGTATCTGATCGAACGCGAAGGCACCAGCAACGAGAATTTGCCGGAAACGCACGAGATCATCAAGAAATTGCGCGCCGAGATCGAGAGCTATGCGCCCGGCAAGGTGCTGCTCGCCGAAGCCAATATGTGGCCGGAGGACGTGCAGCAATACTTCGGCGATGGCGATGAATGCCACATGGCCTATCACTTCCCGCTGATGCCGCGCATTTACATGGCGATCGCGCAGGAAGATCGCTTTCCGATCGCCGACATCATGCGGCAGACGCCGGAAATCCCGGCCAACTGCCAGTGGGCGATGTTCCTGCGTAATCATGACGAACTGACGCTCGAAATGGTCACCGACGCGGAACGTGATTATCTGTGGTCGACCTACGCGGCCGATCCGCGTGCGCGCATCAATGTCGGCATCAGACGCCGGCTGGCGCCTTTGATGGACAATGACCGGCGCAAAATCGAGTTGATGAACTCGATCCTGATGTCGATGCCGGGTACGCCGATCATCTATTACGGCGACGAAATCGGCATGGGCGACAACATCTACCTCGGCGATCGCAACGGCGTTCGTACCCCGATGCAATGGACGCCCGACCGCAATGGTGGTTTCTCCCGCGCCGACCCGGCGCAGCTTTACCTGCCCTGCATCATGGATCCGGTTTACGGCTATTCCAGCCTCAATGTCGAAGCGCAGAGCCGTTCGGCATCGTCGCTGCTGAGCTGGATGAAGCGCCTCATCAGCGTGCGCAAGTCCAGCAGGGTGTTCGGCCGCGGTACACTCACTTTCGTGCGGCCGGCGAACCGCGCCGTGCTGGCCTATGTGCGCCAGATGGACGACGACGCCATTCTCTGCGTCTGCAATTTGTCCCGCACCGCGCAGGCGGTCGAACTCGACCTGGCAACGTGGAAAGGCCGCATCCCGCAGGAAATGCTGGGGCGCGTCAATTTCCCGCGCATCGGCGACCTGCCTTATATGGTGACCCTGCCGCCCTTCGGCTTCTTCTGGTTTCAGTTGCACAAGGAAGCCGAGGACGTCGCGCAACAGTCGCTCCCGCGCGAGGTCTCGACCCTCGTGCTCGGCCCCGACTGGGCCAAGATGGTTTCCGGCTGGACGTTGCGCACGTTCGAACTCGACGTTCTGCCCGGCTATATCGGCATCCGGCGCTGGTTTGCCGACAAGACCTCGCGCAGCCTGACCGCCAAGGTTTCGGCAGCAATCCCGTTCGAGAACGGGCCCGACCGCTTTGTCGCTGTCATCGCCGATGTCGGCGGCAATCACGGCACCAGCCGCTATTTCCTGCCGTTGACGATCCGCTGGACCCGCTACACGTCCATCGACCGCGCACCCGCTTGCGTGCTCGCCGCCGTGCGCCGCGGCCCCCGTGAAGGAACGCTGCTCGATGCCGTCGCCGAGCCGGAATTCGTCAACGCCCTGCTGACCAAAATTCACGCCAATGAAACCGTGGGCGCTGACGGCAAGTACCTCCACTTCCGTCCGACCGCGACGTTCACGTCACAGGCATTGCCCGACGTGAAGACAGTCAAGGCCATTGACGGCGAGCAGTCCAACAGCAGCGTCATCGTCGACGGTCAGTACGTCATCAAGATATTGCGCCGCATCGCGCCCGGCGTTCATTCCGAGATCGAGGTTGGCCGCTTCCTGACCGACGAAACCTCATACAAGAATGCGCCAGCCCTCCTCGGCGCAATCGAGCTGGAGGAAGGCGATGATTGCAGCGCGCTGGCCGTGGTGCATGCCTTTGTCGAAAACCAGGGCGATGCATGGAGTCTGGTGCTGGGTTCCTTGGAACGCCTGATAGACACGCAGCAACTCAATCTCGCCGAACCGATCGAAGAGACACCTGATACTTTGGTTCTATTGCAGCGCCTGCGCCAGATCGGCCGCCGCACCGCCGAGTTGCATCAAGCTCTTGGCAGCCGCAATGATATCGAAGCCTTTGCGCCGGAGCCGATTGGCGCCGGCGACATCGCACAGTGGGCCGATACGCTCAATGCTCGCGCGAAAGAGCGTTTCGATATGCTCGCCGACCGCCTGAGCACTCTGCCGGAGCCGGCGCGCGAGTTGGCCAAGCAATTGCTCAACAATAGCGCGGCGATCACTGCGTATATCGACTCATGGCGTGACATCGTGATCGACGGCATCAAGATTCGCCACCATGGCGACTTCCATCTCGGACAGATCCTTATTTCCAAGGACGACGCCTATCTGCTCGACTTCGAAGGTGAGCCGCGCCGTTCGCTTGAGGAGCGCCGTCACAAGGCACCGCCAGCACGAGACGTCGCCGGCATGGTCCGCTCGATCGACTACGCCATCAGCGCGGCGATCGATCACTCGACCGATCTCAGTCCGGAAGACCTCAGCGTACTGCGGCCATTGATGCAGGCTTGGGGCGACAGGCTCACCGCCGCGTTCTGGGACAGCTACCGCGAAACCCCAGCCGACGTCGCTCTGTGGCCGGCCAAAGAGGAACAGGCGCAGCAGTTGCTCGATATCTTCCTGCTCGAGAAAGCGCTCTATGAAATCGAGTACGAACTCACCAACCGTCCGGCCTGGCTGCATATTCCGCTGGACGCGACGCTGCGCATTCTCCAACAGCGCGGAGTGATCGTCTCATGAGCAAACTATCGGCCGAAGCCACGATGGCGGATGAACGCCCGGTCCTTTCGGACTTCGATCTCTACCTGCTGGGCGAAGGCAACCAACTGCGGCTTTACGACAAGCTCGGCGCGCATCCGATGACGCTCGATGGCGTGAGCGGCGTGGCCTTCGCGGTCTGGGCGCCAAATGCGCAACGCGTCAGCGTTGTCGGCGACTTCAACGCCTGGGACGGCGGGCGGAACGCCATGCGCGTGCGCGGCAACGGCTACTGGGAGATTTTCGTGCCCGGCGCGCAGGCAGGCGACAAGTACAAGTACCAGATCGTCTCCCAGTCTGGACATTTGCTGCCGCTGAAGTCCGATCCAGTCGCCTTTGCAGGCGAAATGCGCCCTTTGACTGCCTCTATCGTGGTCGATGCCACGACGCTACCGCAGCCATCGCGGGTGCGCGAGAATATCAATGCGCATGATCAACCGATGTCGATCTATGAAGTTCATCTCGGGTCTTGGCGTCGCAATGCCATCGAAGGGGGCCGCTGGCTGACCTATCGTGAGCTTGCCGCGGAACTGCCGGCCTATGCCGCCGATATGGGCTACACCCATGTCGAACTGCTGCCGGTGTCGGAACATCCGTTTGACGGCTCATGGGGCTATCAGCCGACCGGAATGTTTGCGCCGACCAGCCGCTTCGGCACGCCGGAAGATTTCGTGTTCCTCGTCGATGCCCTGCACAAAGCCGGACTCGGCGTGCTGCTCGACTGGGTGCCGGGACATTTTCCCGACGATCCGCATGGGCTGGCGAATTTCGACGGCACCGGCCTGTACGAACACGCCAACCCGATGCAAGGCCGCCATCTCGACTGGGGCACGCTGATTTATAATTACGGGCGTCCGGAGGTGACCAACTTTCTGGTATCGAATGCGCTGTTCTGGCTGGAGCGCTACGGCGTCGATGGCCTGCGCGTCGATGCCGTCGCGTCGATGCTCTATCTCGACTACAGCCGGCCATCCAATGCCTGGATTCCGAACAAGCATGGCGGCCGCGAGAACATCGAAGCCGTCGATTTCCTGCGCCGCACCAACACAGAACTATTCAAGCAGTTTCCACACGCCACCACCGCAGCCGAGGAATCGACCTCCTGGCCGCAGGTGTCGCGGCCGGTCGACTGGGGCGGTCTCGGCTTCGGCTACAAGTGGAACATGGGGTGGATGAACGACACTTTGGACTACATGTCCAAGGACCCGATCCATCGCCGGCACCATCACGGCAAGATCCTGTTCGGCCTGCACTATGCGTTTTCGGAAAACTTCATCCTGCCGCTGTCGCATGACGAAGTGGTACACGGCAAACGCTCGATCCTCGGCCGCATGCCGGGGGATGCGTGGCAGAAGTTCGCCAACCTGCGCGCCTATTATTCATTCATGTTCGGACATCCGGGCAAGAAGCTGATGTTCATGGGCGCCGAATTCGCCCAGGACAATGAATGGAATCACGATACCAGCCTGCCTTGGCATTTGCTGGAAAAGCCCGAACACGCCGGCATCCAACGCCTGGTGCGCGACCTCAACAAACTCTACCGCGACACACCCGCGCTGCATGCGCTTGACTGCGACCCGTCGGGATTCGAGTGGCTGGTGACGGACGACGCCGACAACAGCGTTTTCGCCTGGCTGCGCAAGGGCCGCGATGCGTCGGAGCGCTGCGTCGTCGTGGTGAATTTCACGCCGCAGGTCATTAACGGGTACCGGCTGCGCGTGCCTTACGCCGGCAAGTGGCGCGAGGCGCTCAATTCGGATTCCGCGATCTACGGCGGCAGCAATGTCGGGAACGCCGGGACGGTCTCGACCGTTGCCACGTCTGACAGTCAGGAGCTTCATATTGTTCTCCCACCGCTTGCTGCCCTCTTTTTCATTCCTGAGCTCTAACGGGAAGCCGACCGCCGGCTCGCCCTATCCGCTTGGCGCGACCTGGGACGGCCGCGGCACCAATTTCGCGCTGTTCTCCGCCAATGCGACGAAGGTCGAACTGTGCCTGTTCGACAACGAGGGCAAACGCGAGATTGAGCGCATTGCCATGCCGGAACGCACCGACGATGTCTGGCATGTGTATCTGTCGCATGTCGCCCCTGGCCAGCTTTACGGATACCGCGTCCACGGGCCGTACGAGCCGGAGGCCGGTCACCGGTTCAACCCGCACAAGCTTCTGATCGACCCGTACAGCAAGCAGCTTGGCGGCCACTTCAGTTGGAGCGACGCGCATTTCGCCTATCGCGCCGGCGCCAAGCAGCAGGACCTCGCCTTCGACCGGCGCGACAACGCGCGCACGATGTACAAATCCGTGGTCGCCGATTTCGCCCATCCGACCAACGACCGGCGGCCGCAGGTGCGCTGGGAAGACACCATCATGTACGAAGCACATGTCAAAGGGCTGACGCACCAGCGGCAGGATTTGCCGGAGAGCGCCCGCGGCACCTACCGCGGCCTGTCGCAGCCCGGCACAATCGCGCATCTGCGCAAGCTCGGCGTCACGTCGATCGAACTGCTGCCGATCCATGCATTTCTCGACGACCGGCATCTGCTCGACAACGGCCTGCGCAACTACTGGGGCTACAACACGCTGAGTTTCTTCGCGCCGGAAGCGCGCTACGCGCCCGGCAACGAGATCAATGCGTTGCGCTCGACGGTCGCCACGCTGCATGACGCCGGTATCGAGGTTATCCTCGACGTCGTCTATAACCACACCTGCGAAGGCAACCATCTTGGGCCAACGCTTTGCTATCGCGGCATCGACAACGCCTCCTACTACTGGCTGATGCCGGACGAGCCGCGCTATTACGACGATTTCACCGGCACCGGCAATTCGCTCAAGCTTGCGCATCCGCGCGTGTTGCAGATGGTGATGGACTCGCTGCGGCACTGGGTCGAGGCCTATCACATCGACGGCTTCCGCTTCGATCTCGCGTCCACATTGGCGCGCGCGCCCGCCTTCGACCGCAACGCGCCGTTCCTGGCCGCGATCCGGCAGGATCCCGTGCTGGCCAACGTCAAGCTGATCGCCGAGCCGTGGGACATCGGCGCCGGCGGCTATCAGGTCGGCGGCTTCCCCAATGGCTGGTCGGAATGGAACGACGTCTATCGCAAGACCTTGCGCCGGTTCTGGCGCGGCGAAGGCGGGCTCGCCGGCGATCTGGCGCGCGCCATGACCGCCTCGCCGATGCAGTTTCACCACGATGGGCGCGGGCCCCGCGCCAGCGTCAATCACGTCACCGTGCATGACGGCTTCACGCTGACCGATCTGGTCAGCTACGAAAACAAGCACAACGACGCGAACGGCGAGGACAATCGCGACGGGTCAGACGACAACACCAGCATCAATTGCGGTGTCGAAGGGCCGACCGACGACGAGGGTATTCTCGCCTTCAGGCGGCAGCTTCGCCGCAATCAACTCGCCTGCCTGATGCTGGCGCAGGGCGTGCCCCTGATGCTGGCCGGCGATGAGGTCAACAACTCGCAGTCTGGCAACAACAACACCTATTGCCAGGACAACGAAACCGGCTGGGTCGACTGGTCGGCGCTCGGCTCCGAGGACGACCTGACCGCCTTTGTCGGGGAATTGACCGGCTTGCGCCGCCGCTTTCCGCAGATCGGCCAGGACCGCTGGCTGGAAGGACAGCGCGACGACGGCTCCTATGGCGTGAAGTGGCTGACCCCTGCCGGCCAGGAAATGTCGGAGGACGACTGGAATTTCCCCGACAGCCGCTTCGTCTCCTATGTGCTGGCGGCGCCGGAGCAGAACGGCGCGCCTTTGTTCGTCATCATCAACGGCGCCGACGAAGACCTGGAGATTGTTTTTCCGGAATGGCCGGACGCGACCCATTGGCGCAATGTGCTCGACACCGCGATGGGCGAGCCGCAGGCGATATTGGGCGACACCGGATCGCCGTGGACCGTGCGGGCGCGCGCGGTGCTGGCTTTCGCAGGTGAGCCGTGACCGCGAAGCCAAGCTTCGGCCCGCTTCTCACCAAGCGCGGCGTGACCTTCCGGCTCTGGGCGCCGGCGGCAAGCCGGGTAAGCCTGATGCTTGACGCGCCGCACGACATGCCGAAGAACGGCGACTGGTTCGAACTGCACGTACCGAAGGCAAAAGCCGGCACGCGCTATCGCTTCAAAATAGATGACGACATCGAAATCGCCGACCCAGCCTCGCACTTCCAGCCCGACGACGTGCAAGGATCCAGCGAGGTCATCGACCATCACTACGACTGGCAGGCCCCCGACTGGAAAGGTCTACCCTGGGAACAGGCGATCTTTCTCGAAGCCCATGCCGGCACCTTCACGCGCGAAGGCACTTTCCGCGCCATGATCGAGCGGCTCGACCACTTGGTCGCCACCGGCATCACCGCGCTCGAACTGATGCCGGTCGCCGATTTCCCCGGCCGCTGGAACTGGGGCTATGACGGCGTGCTGCTGTATGCGCCGGATTCAACCTACGGACGGCCGGAAGACCTGAAGGCGCTGATCGATGCCGCGCATAGTCGCGGGCTGATGGTCTTCCTCGACGTCGTCTACAATCACTTCGGCCCGGACGGCAATTATCTCGGCCGCATCGCGCCATCGTTTTTTTCCGATGCGCAAACGCCTTGGGGCGCCGCGATCAACTACGAAGTTGACGAGGTGCGCGCCTTCGCCATCGAAAACGCCGTGCACTGGCTGCGCGACTACCGTTTCGACGGCCTGCGCCTCGATGCCGTGCATGCCATCGCCACGCCGGGCGAGGTTCATATGCTGACAGACTTGAGCATGGCTGTCGGCGAACTGGCCACGAAGACCGACCGGTATATTCATCTGGTGCTGGAGAACGACGACAACCTTGCCGCCGTGCTTGCGCCGGAGGAAGACCCGCCAGCCGGACGCTACCGCGCCCAGTGGAACGACGACTATCACCACGCCTGGCATGTGTTTCTCACCGGCGAGACCGCCGGCTATTACAGCGACTATGCCGACGCCCAAAAACACATCACCCGCACGCTCGCGGAGGGCTTCGCTTTTCAGGGCGAAGCCTCGCCGCACCGTGGCGGCGCCTTGCGCGGCGAACCGAGCGGTTCTTTGCCGCGTACCGCCTTCGTCAACTTCCTGCAAAACCACGACCAGATCGGCAACCGCCCGCTCGGCGAACGCCTGGCCATGCTGGCAAAGCCGGAGGCGGTGGAAGCGGCGCTGGCGGTGCTGCTGTTGCAGCCGTCGCCGCCGATGTTGTTCATGGGCGAGGAATGGAGCGCGACGGAGCCGTTTCCGTTCTTCTGCGATTTCAGAGGCGATCTGGCGCAGGCCGTGCGCGATGGCCGCAAAAGGGAGTTCGCCGAGGCTTACGCCCAGCGTGGCGACGCAATCCCCGATCCGATCGCGCAAGAGACGCGCGACGCCGCTGTCCTCGACTGGGATGCACGCAGCCATCCGGTTCATGCCCAACGCCTGGCCTTCACGCGCTCGCTGCTCGCCGCGCGCAAGAAGTGGATCGTGCCCTTGCTGGCCGGCATCAAAGGGAAAGGCGAGGTCGCGTTCTCGTCCAATCCGTTGACGGCGCGATGGCAAGCCGGCGACAAGACGCTGCTGCTGCTCGCCAACCTGTCGGACAATCGGCACGAACGGCCGAACGATCTGCAATGGGGCCAGCCTGTCTGGGGCGGCAGTCCGCCGCGCGACCTGCCGCCTTGGTCGGTCTATGCCGCGATCGGAGGCTGATGCCATGCCGGCCGCAGTTCCGCTCGCGACCTATCGCATTCAATTGACCAAGGACTTCACCTTCGACGACGCAGCAACGCTGGTGCCCTATCTGCGCGAACTCGGCATCACGCATCTCTATGCTTCGCCGTTTCTCAAAGCCCGTCCCGGCAGCACCCACGGCTATGACATTGTCGATCACGACAGACTCAACCCCGAGCTTGGCGGCGACGATGGCTTCGCCCGCCTGAGCGCCGCGCTCAAGAGCAACAGCGTCGATCTGATCCTCGATTTCGTGCCCAATCACATGGGCGTCGGCCAGTCCGATAATAACTGGTGGCTGGATGTACTCGAATGGGGCCAGCGCAGCGCTTATGCCAACGCCTTCGATATCGACTGGGAGGCACTGCCTTATCGCCGGCTTCCCGGGGTGCTGCTGCCGATCCTCGGGCGGCCCTACGGCGATGCACTGCAAAGCGGCGAGATCGCGCTCAGATTTGACGCTGAAGCCGGCAGCTTTGCCGCATGGCATTTCGATCACAAACTGCCCATCAACCCGCAGCGCTACGGCGAGATCATTCGCGCGCTGGTCACAGCGGCGCATGCGGAAAGCGAGCCGGCCGGGCAACAGCTCATCGCGCTGGCGCGTGAGCACCGCAACCCGCACACGCCGTCCTATCGCGACGCCGCCGCGCTGAAGCAGCGCCTGGCAGCGATCGACGGCGCGTCGGCTATCATTGAACGCGGCCTGCCGGCCTATCGTCCCGACAGCGAAGCCGGCGCCACCAGTCTGCACCGGCTGCTTGAGCGGCAGAACTATCGGCTCGCCTATTGGCGCGTCGCGTTCGCCGCAGTGAACTATCGGCGCTTCTTCGACATCAATGACCTCGCCGGCTTGCGCGTCGAGCAGCCGGCGGTGTTTCGCGGCATTCATCCGCTGGTGCAGCGCTTGATCCGCGAGGACAAGTTGCAGGGACTGCGCCTCGATCACATTGACGGTCTGCGCGACCCGGCGCAATACGCCAAGCGGCTGCGGCGGATGATCCAGAAGGCGCGCGGCGATAGCCAACGCAGCGGGCCGTTCTATGTGGTCGTGGAAAAGATCCTCGCCGACGGCGAGGACATGCCACGCTTTACCGGCGTTGCCGGCACCACCGGCTATGAATGGCTTAACGTCATTTCCCGTGTGCTGGTCGACGGCAAGGGGATCGAGGCGCTGGAGCGGACATGGCGCGCCTTCACCGGCGAGCAGACGTCCTTTCCGGCCATGCTAGATACTGCCAAGCGCCGCGTCATCGACACGATGCTGGCGAGCGAATTCACCGTGCTCAGCCGCGCGCTGGCGCGCATCGCCGCCGGCCATTTCAGCACGCGCGACTTCACGCTCAACCGGCTGCGCGAGGCACTGCAACTCTATGTGCTCGCCTTTCCGGTCTACCGCACTTACGTGACCGCCGGCGGCGCTTCGCAAGCCGATCGCGCCACCATCGACGCCGCGATTGCCGATGCGCGCGGCCGCTGGGCCGGACCGGACCCGGAGATTTTCGATTTCCTGCGCGATACCGTCACACTCGATCTCGCCGGGCGCGACGGCTACAGCGCGGCGCGGGTGCGCAATTTTGCGCTCAAGCTGCAGCAGTTCACCGGACCGCTGATGGCCAAGGCGATGGAGGACACCGCCTTCTACCGCGACCACCGGCTGCTGGCGCTCAACGAAGTCGGCGGTCATCCCGATGCGCATGCGCTTGAGCTTGCCGAATTTCACGCGCAGCTAGGGGCCCGCGCCACCGATTGGCCGGACAGCCTCACCGCCACCGCGACGCATGACACCAAGCGCGGCGAAGACGCGCGCGCCCGCATCCTGGCGCTGTCGGAAATCCCCGATGATTGGCAAGCGGCGGTGGCCGACTGGCGCAGCCGCAACACCGCTCTGTTCCAACACGTCAATGGCAAACGCCGGCCGAGCAAGGCGCACGAGTATATGTTGTACCAAGCGCTCATCGGCGTCTGGCCGGGGGCGCCCGGCGTCGATCTGGTCGAACGTGTTCAGGCCTATGCGCTCAAGGCGGCGCGCGAAGGCAAGCAGGAAACGAGTTGGACCAATCCGGACGAGCTTTACGAGAAGGCGCTCAACGACTATGTCGCCGCGTTGCTCGATCCTTCAGTCTCGGCGGGCTTTCTCGGTTCGATTGAGAAATTTTCCGCGCGCACGTCCCTGCTCGGCGCGCTCAACGGGTTGTCACAACTGGCGCTGAAGGTCCTGATGCCGGGCGTGCCGGACTTCTTCCAGGGTACCGAATTCTGGGACCTGTCGCTGGTCGATCCCGACAACCGGCGGCCGGTTGATTTCGACGCGCGCCGGCAAGCACTGACTGAGAATCGCCACGACTGGGCTTCTCTCGCCGACAACTGGCGCGATGGACGCATCAAACTGTCGCTGATGCGCCGCCTGCTGGCGATCCGGCAGGAATTCGCCGACCTGTTTGCGCGCGGCGATTATGAGCCGGTCGCGGTCACCGGGCCGCAGGCGGCCCATGTCATTGCCTTTGCGCGGAGTTGGAAAGGCGACCGGCTTGTCATTGCCATCGGCCGCCATTTCGCCACGCTGACCGAGGGTGGCATGAGGTGGCCTTCGGCTATCGACGCCAAAATCGACTTCGCCGCCGAAGCCCAATATATCGATCTGCTCGGCAACACCGGCACGGCCAGCCTGTGCCGGCATATTCCGGTGAGCATTCTGCGCAAGGCATAGCCAGTGGCGCGCCCGGCTAACCGCGAATGGCCGCCTTGATCTTGGCGGCATCGGCGCCCGGCGCGCGCGCCGCGTCGATGATGCGCGCTTCGGTCTTCAACAGCTTATCGAGCGCCGCGCGCAGCGCGCCGATGGTGTCGATCGGGACGACGATTGCGCCGTGCTGGTCGAAATGAATGAGATCGCCGCTCGCGACCGGCATGCCGTGCACGGTGACGTCGCGGCCATAATCGACGACATGCACATAAGCATGGGATGGCGAAATCGACCCGGCCAGCATCTGAAACCCCGGTGCGATCTGGGGGATGTCGCGGACCGAACCATTGGTGATCGTCCCGATGCAGCCCAGCGCCTTGTGGACGTTGGACTGCACTTCGCCCCAGAAAGCGCCGTATCCGGCCGGGTCGTCGAGATCCTGGATCACGACGACGCTCGGCTGCGGCTCGGACGCTATGTAATCGAGATAGTCCATACGTTTCGACATATACCCGGCATCGCCGAGCCCGAAGGCGTCCTTGGAGCGGATCGTCACGGTCTTGGCGTAAGCCAGCATCGGCGGCAGGTCGGGAAACGGACAATGCAGGTGCCGCGTCGTAAAACCGTGGCCACGGCGCTCGGGCGCGACCATCTCGACGACATTACACACGGTCGGCGTATCGATCGAGCGCAGGAATTCGGCATCGGCCTGTGAAAGCGACATGGCGTTCCTCTGACTATCCGGCTGTTTTTTTGATCAAAGCGGCGGGCCGCGGACGGAAGCGGCGTGAAACCTTGCGATTTATGCCGCCCTTGTCAATGTGGGGGCATTCGGCGTAGTTGACAGGCTCAGCAAGAACTCTTCCGGTCGGAGTGTATGCAAGAGGCCAAGCCAGCTATCGACCCAAGTATCAAGCCGAGTACCAAGCCGCATATCGAGGTCCGCGATCTCGAAATCCACTACGGCAATGTGTCCGCGGTGCGCGGCGTGAGCTTCGATGTGCTGCCGGGCGAGCAATTGACGCTCCTCGGACCGTCGGGCTGCGGCAAGACGACGACTTTGCGCGCCATCGCCGGCCTGGAAAGGCCGACGGCCGGCGAAATCCGCATCGACGGCGAGCCGGTCTTTTCGTCGGCGCGCGGCATCAATGTGCCGGCGGAAAAGCGCGGCCTGTCGATGGTTTTCCAGTCCTACGCGATCTGGCCGCATATGAGCGTGTTCGACAATGTCGCCTATGGCCTGCGCGTGCGCCACGCCAGCGCCGCCGAGATCAAGGACAAGGTCGGCTACGCGCTCGACCTGGTGCAGATGAGCGATTATGCCAGCCGCAGCGCCGCGCAATTGTCCGGCGGCCAGCAGCAGCGGGTGGCGCTGGCGCGGGCTATCGTGTTTTCGCCTTCGGTACTGCTGTTTGACGAGCCTTTGTCCAACCTCGACGCCAAGCTGCGCGGCGATATGCGCATCGAGCTGCGCGACTTGCAGCACCGGCTGGGCCTCACGTCGGTTTACGTGACGCACGACCTGGAAGAAGCGCTGGCGATGTCCGACCGCATCGTCGTGATGCGCGGCGGCATGGTCGAGCAGACCGGCACGCCGGACGAGATCTACAGGTTGCCCGCCAGCGCCTTCGTGGCGGACTTCGTCGGCTCGTCCAACCTCATTCGCGGCCGGCACCGGGCCGACCTGTCCACCGGCGGCCTGATCGCGCTCGAGACGGCGTCCGGTGCTATCGTCCACGGCATGGACTATGGCCGGCCTGTGAGTGCCGATCTTGAGTTTTCGGTACGCACCGTCCACCTGAAGATCGCCCTCGATCGCCCCACCGGCACAGTGAATGTCTGGCCAGCGCGCGTCGAACAAAGTGTGTTCCAGGGCGACTTCACGCAGGTTCATCTTGCCTGGGGCGGCCAGCCGTTGATCGCGCGCTGCGCGGCCATGGAGCCGATCGCTATTGGCCAGGACGTGTTCATCACGGTCGAGCCCAAGAGGGTCGTCCTGCTGGGCGCGTAGCGTCCAATTGGCACCAAACGCGCACGGACGGCAGGCGAAGCGCGTCAGCGCCGATTTATCAAGCCTTCAGCGCGCGCCAGAATAAGCCCCTAAAGCGTGTATTTTGTGGTAATGTAACCAGAGGACGCAATCGGGTCTTGGCGAGATGCATCTCGAGCGGCGCATATTGGTGACCGGAGGCGCGGGGTTTCTGGGCTCGCATTTGTGCGACCGCCTGCTGGAAACCGGCGCTCATGTCATTTGCGCCGATAATTTCTTTACCGGCACGCATCTCAATGTCGGCCATCTGCACGGCCATCCGCATTTCGAATTGATCCGGCACGACGTCTGCCTGCCGCTCTATATCGAGGTCGACGAGATCTACAACCTGGCCTGCCCGGCGTCGCCGATCCATTACCAGCGCGACCCGGTGCAGACGACCAAGACCAGCGTGATCGGCGCGATCAACATGCTTGGCCTTGCCAAGCGCTGCAAAGCCAGGATCCTCCAGGCCTCGACATCGGAGGTGTACGGCGATCCGGCCGTGCATCCGCAGACGGAGGAATATTGGGGCAACGTCAACCCGATCGGCTCGCGCTCCTGCTACGACGAGGGCAAGCGCTGCGCCGAGACATTGTTCTTCGACTATCGCCGCCAGCATAATATGCCAGTCAAGGTCGCCCGCATCTTCAATACATACGGCCCGCGCATGCACCCGAACGACGGACGCGTGGTCTCGACATTCATCGTGCAGGCGCTGACCAGGCAGGACATCACTTTGTTCGGCGACGGCTTGCAGACCCGCGCCTTCTGCTACGTCGACGACATGATCGACGGCATGATGCGGCTGATGGCAACCGGCGACGCGGTGACCGGGCCGATCAATCTGGGCAATCCCGACGAATTCACCATGGCGGAACTCGCCGGCAAGATCGTCGAGATGACGGGCTCGCCGTCGCGGATCGTCCATCGCGCGCTGCCGCAGGACGACCCCAAGCAGCGGCGGCCCGACATTTCGCGCGCCAACGAGTTGCTCGGCTGGTCGCCGGCAGTCCGGCTGGAAGAAGGCCTTGCCAAGACCATTGGCTATTTCGAGCATCTGCTGAAAACCAAGGATGTTCAGGCGCTGATGAGCCGGGGCGGGTAACCGCTCCACGGTTCGCGCAAAATTCGGACAATCCGGGAAATCCTGTAGTAAGATTGCTCTCCCGCCCCGCCGGCCTCGCGCCGGCCCTGTCCCGATCACATCGTTGAGCGAATGACGACTCGTTTGGTCTACAGCGACTTTACCGATTCAATGCTGGCTCCGCCGCTGGGCGTCCCGATCGAGGTGATGCCTGGAATCGTCTGGATCAGGCTGGCGCTGCCGTTTGCGCTCAACCACGTCAACATCTACCTGATCGACGACGGCGAGGGCTGGGCGGTTCTCGACACCGGGCTGGGCGACCAGGAGACGCAGGACGTCTGGAAGACGCTGCTGGCCGACCATATCGACCGGCCGCTGACGCGGCTGATCGTCACGCATTTTCATCCCGATCATATCGGCATGGCGGGCTGGCTCGCCGCGCAGTTCGACCTGCCGGTTCACATGAGCGAGACCGAATATCTGCTCAGTCGCAACATCCATCTCGATCCGGGTGCGCTGGACGCCGAGCACTATCGCCGGTTTTATCTGCGCCATGGCCTCGATGCCGAGACCACCCAGCGTGTCGTTACGCAGGGCCACGCCTATCTGCGCTTCGTCACCGGGCTGCCGCCGACTTTCGAGCGGCTGGTGGACGGCGACCGGCTCACCCTCGGCGGCCGGGACTTTCAGGTCATCACCGGCGGCGGCCACTCGCCCGAGCAGGTGGTTCTCTATTGCGCGGCGGAACGAATTTTCTTTTCGGCCGATCAGGTGCTGAGCAAGATCTCGCCCAATGTCAGCGTCACCGCGACCATCCCGAACGGCAACCCGCTCAACGATTATCTGCGCTCGCTGGCCGCGCTCGGCGAGATCATTCCCGCGGATGCGCTGGTGCTGCCGGGGCACGGGCTGCCGTTCCACAACGCGCCGTCGCGCATCAAGGAATTGACGGCGCACCATCAGGCGCGCTGCGATCAGATTCTCGCGGCCTGCGTGACGGAGCCGCGTTCGGTCGCCGAACTGGTGCCGCTGCTGTTTCACCGCCCGCTCGATCCGCAGCAGACCAGCTTCGCCTTCAGCGAAATCTTGGCGCATGTGAATCTCATGTTGCGCAAGGGACAGATCGAAACGGCCGACACCGCGCCGGGCCTGGTGCGCTATGTCCCGCGCGCCGTGCCGGAGAACCGCGTCTAGTCCGCCGAAATCGACGGTCGTCAGGCGCAGCCGGAACCTGCCGCCGCGCGACAAGCGCCGGCTTTGCTGTGGTATTCCCCGCGCACGCACAGCATGCGGTTCGGGCGCTTGAATTCGACGCGGCGAGCGATTTATCAATCGCCCTCGAATACCGGCTTCTGCTTTGCGGCAAAGGCACGATAGGCGCGACCGTAGTCGCGCGTCTGCATGCAGATCGCCTGAGCCTGCGCCTCGGCTTCGATCGCTTGATCGACAGTCATGTGCCACTCTTGATGGAGACACATCCTGGTCATGGCGTGCGCGAATGTGGGGCCGGCGGCGAGTTCGGTGGCCAGCGCCACCGCGTCCGACACAACGGCGTCCGGCTCGACAATCTTGTTGAAGAAACCCCAACGCTCGCCTTCGTCCGCCGTCATTACGCGCCCGGTGTAGAGCAATTCCGAGGCACGGCCCTGGCCGATGATCCGCGGCAGGATCGCGCAGGCGCCCATGTCCGCCCCGGCAAGACCGACGCGCACAAACAAAAAGGCTGTCTTTGAGCGCGCCGTCGCGACGCGCATATCCGATGCCATGGCGAGAATAGCGCCGGCGCCGGCGCAGATCCCGTCCACCGCAGCAATGATCGGCTGCGGGCAGGCGCGCATCGCCTTAACCAGATCGCCGGTCATTCGGGTGAAAGTGAGCAAGCCATTGGTGTCGCCGGTCTCCTGCATCTTCACCAGCGGGCCGATGATTTCGTGAACATCGCCGCCGGAGCAAAACTTGCCGCCCGCGCCGGTCACGACAATCGTCTTGACGTCCTTGGCATAAACGAGGTCGCGGAAAAAATCGCGAAGCTCACTGTACGATTCAAAGGTCAGCGGGTTTTTCCGCTCAGGCCGGTTCAGCGTGACGATGCCGACCTTGCCCTGGACCTCCCACTTGAAATGCTCTGCCTTGTAGGCGCTCGCGTTAAACTGCCGCATGTCTTTTCCTCATTTTCGCTTTTGTTGCACTAACCGACCATCGTCAGGCCACCGCTGACGCTTAGAACTTGCCCAGTAATATATCCAGCCTCACCAGAGGCAAAGAACATCACCGCGTGGGCTATTTCCGCCGGTTTTGCCAATCGCCGCATCGGAATGGCGCGGATGAACGCATCCTTGTATTTTTCTGGAACTCTGGCGAAGAGCGGCGTATCCGTTGGGCCGGGGCAGACGCAATTCACGTTGATCGAATAGCGCGCCATCTCCCTTGCCAGTCCCTTGGAAAAACCGATGATGCCGCTTTTCGCGCCAGAATAGACTGTCTCGCCGAGGGAACCGACGCGGCCCGCATCGCTGGAAACATTGACGATCGTGCCGGAACGCCGCTCCATCATGCCCGGAAGCAACGCGCGAGTCAGCTTGACCGGTCCCAGAAAATTGATGTCAACCACGCTATCCCAGAAAGCAGCGTCGTTCTCGATGAACGGCTGAACCTTGCCCCATCCTGCGACGTTGGCCAACACATGGATCTCGCCGACCTGCTTCAACGCCTCGAGCGCGAAGACGGCAATGCTGTCGTCCTTGGATATATCGAGCGGAATGGCGATGGCGCTCTTGCCGATCCGCTTGGCCTCCTCGCGTGCCTTGTCGGCATTCAAATCAGCCAAGATGACCCGGCCGCCGGCATTCGTGAATGCCTCCGCCGTCGCAAGGCCAATGCCTGATGCAGAGCCGGTGACGACAATGTTCTTGCCAAGAAAGTTCATCAGCACTCCCTATTTTTTAAGAAACGCGCCAACGCGTTGATGCGTGTCGTCCATATCGAGCAGCCGCAATGTTTCGAGCCGCTCAAGCAAAAGTCCGGTCTTGATGTCCGTTCCGCCGGCGGCAATACAGCGCTTGGACGCCACGAGCGCAGCGATTGAAAGACCGGCAATCCGCGCCACCGTCGTGTCGGCAAAACCTCTCAGTTCGGCATCCGGCACAGACCATTGCGCCAGGCCGATGCGCTCGGCGACTTGGCCATCCACCATGTCGCAACCGAGGATGATCCTCTTGGCGACGGCTTCGCCGCACAAGCGGGTCAACCGCTGAGTTCCGCCGGCTCCGGGAATGAGACCGATACGCGTTTCGGGCAAGCCAACCAATGCGCCATGCGCCACAATTCGAAGATCGCAGGACAACGCCAGTTCAAACCCACCCCCCAGCGCCGAGCCGCCAATTTCCGCAACCGTGACGCAGGACAACGCCTCGATCCTGTTGAACACGTTCTGCATGCCCGCGACGTGCTCGACCAGATTCGCGGCCGCCGCTTCGCTGCTGAAAATTTCGCGCATCATCTTCAGGTCCGCGCCGGCGCTGAACACTTTCTGGCCGCTGCGGATGTGAAGGACTGCGGTGGTGGCGAAATCGATACCATCGAGGCAGCCGTTCCAGGCGTCGACAAAACCCTTGTCGAACGCGTTCACGGGTGGGCGCGACATCGTTATTGAGACTATATTCCCTGAGCGCTGGACATCGAGCACGAGGCACCGTATTGAATGTACATTCAACCAATATTGAACGATTATTCAACAACGGGCGACGTGTCAAGCGTGCCTTGGGCCGTGCAGATTAAAAGGACAAAGCGGGCAACCTATTTCGCCGGCCGCGCCCGCGGCCCCCTGAGGCTCGCCTTGCGCTGCTGGTAGTATTTTAAGCCGCGGGGCGTCGCGAGGGCGTGGACGAAGAAATCAAAGCTCTCGTCGATGAAGGTCTCGACGTTCATCCGCGGCTTGAAATGCCAGTGCTTCAACGCCCACATGTGAATGTTCATGATAAGCTGATAGGTGGCGAAATCGACGTCCACCTCGCGGAACAGTTTAGCCTTGATACAATCGCGAACCGTCTCCGCGATGATCTCGTTGGCATCGACCTCCCCCTGCTTGACGAGTTCCCGCTGCTCCAATGGCAGGCTCTTGGTCGACCGATAGACCAGGACGGTCGCGTCGAGATTTTTGTCAACGATCCGGCAGAACGAGGCCAGCGCGGTGCGCAGGCGCGCGAGAGGCTCGACCACGCCTTTGAGGACGGTCGGCGTCTCCGAGCGATAGGTATCGAGGACATGCAGCAGCGCCAGCAGCAGCACGTCTTCCTTGGTTCGCGCGTAGTGGTAAATCAGGCCGGCGCTGATATTGGCGCGCTTGGCGATCTGCTGCACGGTCGTGCGATAGAACCCCTCGCGGGCGAACAGTTCCACCGCGGCGTCGACAATCTGCTTTCGACGGCGCTTGACCAGATCGACATCGCTAGCCTGGCTCCGGACCTGACTTGCATCGACGGTGATGCCTTGGGATTCTCTCGCGTCGCTCGTTCCCGATCGCTTCACCACGCGCTGGCTCCCGTTTCATCGCCGGCCGATAACAACAGCCTATCCTACCATAAACCATTGGCTGCATGAACAAATTCGTGACCGCCCATGGTTGTTATTCCCGACAATTCCGAATCAAAAACAATCGGCGCCTCGGCCGCGATCTCCTAACCTAACCAGCGTCAAAAGCGAAGTCGCGACGGGCAGCACCAATAACCTTCGCGGGCGACCAAGGCGTCCTGAGCATGCGTTTCCGCGCCCTGGCGGCGGCGGAGCAATCCCCGATAGCAAACAATATAGGCGTCTCAAGTTGCCTGGCGGAAGCAGAGGTCAGGCAGCCTGACCGGTCGCCTTTCCGACGTCGGTAACCAACACCACTTTGCCCTGAACACGACGTGCCGAAATTTCCTGCAGCGCCGGCACGTAATCCTCAAATCGATAAGCACCCGAAATTGGAGGATCGAGCCGGCCCATGCTGACGAGCGTGAACATGCGCGCCATCGCATCGTCCAAGATTTCCGGGTGGAAGTCGCGATAGTCGCTGGCGTGCAAACCGGAAACGCTGATGTGTTTGATCAGCAAATAATTGCTGCGAATCTGATTGGGTTTACCGCCGGCGAAGCCGCAGATGATCGCGCGGCCCGACCAGGCCAGCGAGCGCAGCGCCGCGTCAAAAATGTCGCCTCCCACCGGATCGAAGACGATATCCGCGCCTCGCCCGTTGTTGAGAGCGGAGACCTCGTCGCGCAGCGCATCCTTCATGTCGCGATTATCAATGACGATCACGCCATCCGCGCCCTGCCCGCGCACGAAATCGGCCTTCTCCTGCGTGCTTACAACGCCAATGGCCCGCCCGCCCAGCGCCTTGACGATTTGAATCGCGGCAATACCGCAGCCGCCAGCCGCCCCGGTCACCAACACAGTTTCACCGAACCGAAACTGACCGCGATCGACAATACCGAACCAGGCGGTGATATAGGCAATTCCCATCGCCGCGGCCTTCACCATGGAAAGTCCTGGCGGCATCACGAAACTGCTTTCCTGGCGTGCCACGACCTCCTCGGCGTACCCGCCATGCTCTATCTGCACCATCACGCGGTCGCCAGGCTTGACGCGCATGACGCCTTCGCCAACGGACAGAACCTCCCCCGCGACCTCCTTGCCCGGAGAGAACGGAAGGGGTGGTAGAATTTGGTACTTGCCCGAGATTACAAGAAGATCGGGAAAGTTCAGACCGATGGCGTGAACTCCGACGCGGACCTCGCCCGCGCCCGGCTTGAGCGACGGGCCATCGGTGATGGCCATGTCTTCCAGCACGCCATGTTTGCTGACGACTATACTGCGCATCGGATCAGCGATCCGCATTCAGCGACTTGGCGATCTCGCGAAGCCGGAACTTTTGGACCTTGCCGCTCGGTGTCTTGGGCAGCTCAGCGACAACTTCCAGCCGCTCCGGTAAGTAGGTCTTTGAAATATTCCGCCCGAGCAGGAAGTTCGAGATATCATCCAGCGACAAAGCGCCGGACGAATTCGGTTTGGCGACAACGAAGGCGCAGGCGCGCTCGCCCATCCGTTCGTCAGGCATCCCCACGATCGCAACTTCGGCCACCGATGGGTGCTGGTAGACCAGTCCCTCGATCTCGACCACCGGAATATTCTCGCCGCCACGGATGATGATGTCCTTGGCCCGGCCGGTGATGCGCACATAGCCTTCGCTATCCATGCGAGCGAGATCGCCGGTTTCGAACCAGCCATCTTCGTCGGTCGCATTCCACTGCGGGCGCTTCAAGTAGCCAACGAAATTAGAGCATCCACGCACTTGCAAGCGGCCTTCCTGGCCTGGCGCAACCGGACGGTCATCGCCACCGATAACGCGCGTTTCCATGCCGCGCAGACATACGCCGTCCGTTTCGAAGACCTTTTCCGGCGGATCTTCAGGGCGGGTCACCGTCACGGCGCCATTTTCCGTCATGCCCCATGCCGACACGATCTTGGCGCCAAGATGCTCGCTGGCGCGCCGCGCCAGCGCCCGCGGGATCGGCGCACCCGCCGCAACGAATATCTTCAGCGACTTGAATGCCGCCGGCTTCTTCTCCGCAATGTTGGTCAAATCGGTCAGGAACGGCGTCGACGCCATGGTGAAAGTGACGCCTTCGCTCTCGATAATCTCCGCTGCTTTGTCGGGCACCCAGACATCCTGCAAGACGCCCGTGCAATTCAGCGAGATCGGCATCATCAGCCCATACATGAAGCCGGTCTGATGCGCCATCGGCGAGGCCATCAGCACCACATCGTCCTTGCCCAAGCCAAGCCGCTCGGCATAGGGATCGAGATTGCTGATAATCGTGTTGGAGGTGTGCATGACACCTTTCGGCTCGCCCGTCGTGCCGGACGTGTAAAGAATCTCGATCACATCGTCGGGTCCGGCGCGTCCGGCTTGAGCGTCAGCCGGCAGCGGCTTGCCGGCGAATGGAGACACCATGGTGTCGAACCCGTTTGATCCCGCCCCGTCGATGACAATGACCTGTTCGACGGTCGGCAGATCAGCCGCCATTCCCGCGAACATCTCTTCATAGTCAAAGCCGCGATAGACCTTGGGAATAAAGACTACCTTGGCTTCGCCGTGGTTCAGCATGAACTTGAGTTCGCGCTGCCGGAAGATCGGCATTATCGGATTGGTAATCGCGCCAATTCGCAAGGCCGCGAGGTGAATCACCACGAATTGCCACCAATTCGGCAACTGGTAAGCGACGACGTCGCCTTTGCAGACCCCGAGCGAAACCAGAAGCGACGCGATAGCGTTCACGCGTTCGTCAAGCTCGCGGCTCGTCAAGGCGACACGCGTACCGAGCGTGGCATTGTGGCCGATAAACGCCGTCCTGTCGGGACTGTTGACAAGATTCCGATCGAGGTCGTCGAGGACGGTACGGCCCTTCCAGAAGCCCAAACGCTTCATGTTGTCGAGACGCGGTCTTAGCAATGCGGGTTCTATGATCATGATCTCTTCACGGCATGAATGTCAGGGCGACGAAAATCAGAGCGGCGAATTCTGGTCGAATTTCGGCTTGCGTTTCTCGACATGCGAGCCCAGGCCTTCCGCCACATCAGGCCCGGAGAAGCCCATGAACTCGAGCGCCAGCGAGGCATCGAAGGTCGGCCCCGCCATACGCAACCAGTTGTTCAACGCATATTTGGTCCACCTGATAGCGTTCGGCGCGCCGCCCGCCAGCTTGGTCGCGACCTCCAGCGCCTTGGCGTCGAGATCGGCATCGTCCACGGTCAATGACACGAGGCCGATGCGTTCTGCCTCCTCGCCCGATAGCGCGTCGCAGGTAAGAAGATAATACTTCGCCTTTGCCATGCCGCAGAGCAACGGCCATACGATCGCGGCATGATCGCCCGCCGCGACTCCGAGACGGGTGTGGCCGTCGATGATGCGGGCATCCTTGGCGGCGATCGAGACATCGGCGAGCAGGCCGCACACCAGCCCTGCCCCAACTGCCGGTCCGCGAATAGCGCTGACCACCGGTTTGGAGCAGTTGATGATGTTGTAAACAATATCGCGCGCTTCCTTCCAGTTGCGTGCGCGCGTCTCGAAATCGTCAATGATCTTCCTGATCATCTTGAAATCGCCGCCTGCCGAAAACGCTTTGCCGTATCCCGTGAGGATTACGGAACTGACGGAGCGATCCTCGTCGATATCGCGCCAGATTCTGGCAAGCTCGCCATGCATCGTTTCGTCGGCCGCGTTGAGCCGGTCGGGGTTATAAAGCGTAACGCGCAGCACGCCTTCAGCCGGGCGGTCGAATTGCAGGCGCTGGTAGCGAGAATAGGAGTCGGCCATCGGTGTTTCCTCGTTAAACGGCAACGTGTTTCTTCAGGCTCTCTATGCTCAGGCCAGCCATGGTGCCTTCTTCGATAACCATTCCCTTGGAAAGCACGTAGTAGCGCTCGGCCACTTTGTGAACCAAACCGAAATTCTGCTCGATCAGCAGAATACTGGTCCCTTGGTTGCCGAGATTGATGCAGAGATCGCCCAGCTCATCGACAATAACCGGCGCCAGCCCCTCACTGGGTTCATCAAGCACCAGAAGATCAGGATTGGACATCAACGCGCGGCCGATAGCCAACATCTGCTGCTGACCGCCGCTCATCGAAGTGCCTAGTTGCGATCGGCGTTCGCGCAGGATCGGGAATAGATCGAAGACCATTTCG
Source organism: Pseudolabrys sp. (assembly GCA_030651965.1). Taxonomy (GTDB): domain Bacteria; phylum Pseudomonadota; class Alphaproteobacteria; order Rhizobiales; family Xanthobacteraceae; genus Pseudolabrys. The sequence goes on from JAUSBQ010000448.1 coordinate 34,438, forward strand.
ACGTTCCAGGGACCCTTGCGGTCGACCGCCGCGCCGAGTTCAAGGTTTTCCAGAACCGTCAGAGTTGGGACAATCCGGCGGCCCTGTGGGACCACTGCGATGCCCGCTTTGGCCGCGGAGAAATGCCGGATGTGCGCCGGCCGCTGGCCATTCAAATCGATCATTCCATTGCGTATGCGGGCGATGCCGAGGAACGAATTGACGACAGTGGTCTTGCCAACGCCGTTGCGGCCGAGAATGGCGACGCGCTCGCCCTTTGCGACCGAAAGGCTGACGCCATGCAGCACATGCGCCTTGCCGTAGAATGAATCGACGTCTTTCAGGGTGAGCAGATTCATTTTGCTGCGCTGCCCAGATAAGCGCGAACGACCTCTTCGTTCGCCTGAATCTCCTTGGCCGCCCCTTCGGCCAGAATTTTTCCAAGGTGCATCACGGTGATGCGATCGCAGATCGCGAAGATCACATCCATGTCGTGGTCAACGATCAGAACCGTCACGCCCCACCGTTTGGTCAATTCTTTCAAGTGGCGCGACAGGATCAGCGATTCCTTGATCGACAGCCCGGCCGCCGGCTCGTCCAGCAACACCACGGGAGGGCGGCCGATCAACGCCAGCGCCAGATCGAGACGCCGCTGGTCGCCGTAGGAAATGTCGCCGGCGAACCGTTCGGCGAGATGGCCCAGTTCCAGCTCCTGCATCACTTCTTCGTCGGCGCCGCTCGCCGGGCTCGCCAGCGCGAGTTGTTCGGAAACCGTCAACTCCGGGAAGATGTTGGTTTTCTGAAACGACCGGCCAAGTCCGATCTTGCGGCGGTGCCGCGCGGCCATTCCATCAATCTGGCGGCCCAGGAGCGAGACGGCGCCGGCGGAGTATCCACCACCCCGGCCACAAATCAGGTCCATGAAGGTCGATTTGCCAGCCCCGTTCGGACCGATCAGCCCGCGGATCTCGCCCTTTTCCAATTCGATGGACACGTCGTCGACCGCGGTGAAGCCACCGTAGCGCCGCGTCATTCCTTGTGCGGACAGAACGATCTCGCTCATGGCGCGCTTCCTTTCCGCAAGAGGCGGAATCCGCGCACCATCGAGCCTGCCAACCCGTTGGGCATCACGATGGTAACGACCATCAGAAGAATGCCGATAATCGCGGGCCAGTGTTCGGTGTAGTCGCCCGCGATATCCTTGAGTAGGAAGAATATCGCCGCGCCCACCATCGGTCCCCAGAGCACTTTCGGGCCGCCGATGAAGGCCATGATCAACGCTTCGCCGGACAAGCTCCAGTGCAATATTCCTGGCGTGACAAAGCCATTATAGAGCGAGAATAAAACGCCGGCGAGAGCCGCTATCTGCGCTGCGATGGCGTAGATAATGGCACGCGGCACCAGCGTTTCGTATCCGATGAACCGTGCCCGCTCCTCGTTGTCGCGGATGCCCCGCGTGAGCAGGCCGAAGCGGCTGCGCGCAACCAGCGCAAGCCCCACCATGACCAGGACCATCGCCACCCAGATTACCACCACCATTGTGCGCGGCTGCTGAAAAATCAGGATATCGATGCCGAACAGTTTATTCGGAAACTTCACCTCGAGTCCGTCGTCGCCATTCGCCACGTCGCGCCATTTGATGAAGACTTCATGCACCGCCTGCGCGATCGCCAGCGTCAACATCGAAAATGCAAGGTGCGGCAGCCGCACGATCAGCATGCCAAAAAGGAACGCCAGCATTGGCGGAATGATGAGTGCCAGCACAATCGACGCCTCGGCGCTGACGAACCCGAAGCGGCTGTTCACAGCGACGATGTATGCGGCAAGTCCGAAATATCCCGCTTGGCCGAAACTGGTCAGGCCGTTCTGCCGGAACAGAAAGCCAACGCTAGTGGCAAGCATTGCATTGACTGTCGCCTGCATAAGGAGTGTCAGAACGAGGGTCGAAGCAATAACGAATGGCAGCGAGAAGCCAACCGCGATGGCCGCGGCTCCGAGGGCGAAGATCATCGTGACGCCCTTGAGCGATTGCCCAGGCTTGGCGACCAAAACGGATTGATTGAACGAGGTGTCGGCCACGTCAGCTCCCCGCCTTCACGAGACCCTCGGGCCGGAAGATGAGAACCACAACCATGATCAGGAGCGGAATGAGCGAGGCAACCTCGGGAAAATAGGCAACGCCGAGATTGTGCGACTGACCGATCAACATCGCCGCGATGAACGCACCGGTGAAGCTGGTCAGCCCACCTGTCACGACGACAATGAAGCAATCAATCAGAATGTAGCTGCCCATCGACGGTGACAATGCCAGCAGCGGCGCCGACACCACGCCGGCGAGACCCGCCAGGCC
>JAUSBQ010000067.1 GCA_030651965.1 Pseudolabrys sp.
TTCTTGCCTATTTTCCGGCCTCCGAATTGACAGCCGCGCGAGCACGCCTCGATAGTCGCGGCCGCCGCCGGACGGTATCCGTTGCGGCGCAGGAATACCCTCATCCCGTCCCAGGAACGTTCCGATGCACGACATGTCCGAAGCCTCTTCCGCCGCCGTCACGGGCACCGAACATTGGGCCGCCAAAGACGGCGGCGTGAAGCTGTTCCTGTACGAAAAGGCCGCCGGCGATCCCGGCCAGACGCGCGGCACGATTCTGTTCGTGCACGGCTCCTCGATGGCCGGCCAACCTACCTTCGACCTGCACGTGCCGGGGCGGCCTTCGTCCTCGGCGATGGAGCACTTCGCCGGCCTCGGTTACGACTGTTGGGCCGTTGACATGGAGGGCTACGGCCGCTCGACCAAGGACCGCGACAACAACGCGCCGATCGCGCAAGGCGCCGACGATTGTTACGCCGCTGCTTTGTACATCCAGAAGCTGCGCGGCAATCGCCCGTTGATGGTCTACGGCATTTCCTCCGGTGCGCTGCGCGCCGCGATGTTTGCCGAGCGGCACCCGGAGATGGTGGCGCGGCTGGCGCTCGATGCCATGGTGTGGACCGGCGAAGGTTCGCCCACCCTGGCCGAGCGCAAGAAGAAGCTGCCCGACTTCCTCACGATCAACCGCCGGCCGATGAGCAAGGCCTTCATCCATTCGGTGTTCGACCGCGACCACCCCGACACCGCCGACCGCAAGGTGATCGAGGCCTTCGCCGACGCCGTGGTAGCGCTGGACGATTCGGTGCCGACCGGCACCTATGTCGACATGTGCTCGAAGCTGCCGGTGGTGAACCCGCTGAATATCACGGTGCCGACCTTGATCATGCGCGGCCAGCACGATGGCATCGCCGCGATGGAGGACCTTTTGGCCTTCTTCGCGAAGCTGCCGAACCCGGACAAGCAGTTCACCGTCATGTCCGGCATTTCGCACGCCAGCTTCCAGCAGAAGAACTACATGACCGTGTATCACATCCTGGCGTCGTGGTTCGCGCAGCCCGAACCGGTTTATAAAGGCTAGTCTCCTGTCCCGGGCGCAGCGCAGCGGCATAAGCGCGTTTACGCGCGTCTTCGACGCGCTATGCGATGCGCTGCCGAACCGGGATCGTCGCAAATTCCGGTATTGGAACGGCCCCGGCTCTGCGGCGCGTCACTGCGTGACGCACCGCGTCCGGGGCAGGACATTCATACGCCGAGCTTTCCCGCCAGATCGGCGAGATCGCTGCCAGCGACATCGACCGGCACCGATGGCCCCGTCTCGCCCGTTCCCGGTCCATGTTCGTCTGGGCGCGCGATGTGGCCGGTGCGCAGTCCGCAGGTCGCGGCGGCCTCCAGGTCGCTCGAATGCGCCGCGACCATCATGCACTGCTCAGGCGGCAGATCGAGCGCCGCGCAGGCGGCGAGATAGACTTGGCGCTTCGGCTTGTAGTCGCCGGCAACCTCCGCACCGAGGATCGCGTCCCACGGCAGGTTGTTGCGGCGGGCGAGATCGACCATCAGCGAGATATTGCCGTTCGACACCGGCGCGATGCGGAATTTCGCTTTCAGCCGCGTCAGCGCGGCCGGCACTTCCGGCCAGGCATCGAGCCGGTGCCAGGCCATATTGAGATTGTGCAGAACCTCGTCAGACAAACCTGTGACATTCATGCGCGGCAGGAAGCGCTCCAGGTTGCGCCGGTGCAGGACGTCGAGCTTGCTGAAAGGAATGCGGCCGGTACGGACCTCCTCCATGCCGGGCTGATATTCGCCGCGCCAGGCGTCGGCGAAGGCTTCCCAGTCCAGCCGGTGACCGAGCGGCTCAAGGATGAGCCTGGTCTCCCGCGCGATCGAGGTGCGCCAATCAACCAGAGTTCCGAACACGTCGAAAAACAGCGCTTTCGGGGCGATCACTGTCACGGCACACACCCACCGGCGTTGTTTGGACGCAGCGGCGGCCGGCAAATAACAGCCGGCCGTCTCACCGGCCGCGGGGCTGCGCCAGGCGTAACCCTTGCAGCCGCGGCAGCTCTATCGGCGGCTGCCTTTTCGATGGCGGCCTTGCGCACGGCGGCCGCGCGATCCCTTTCCGCTTGCAGTCGGGCGGCGCGAAGGGCGGCGGCCTGTTGAGCCGCCGCCAGTCGGTCACGGGCGCGCTGTTCATTTTGCTGCCTGACCCGGTCGGCCTGCAATCTCTGCTGGGCAGCCCGCGCGGCAGCATTCGACAGCGGGCTCGGCGCCGGTGCCAGCACGGGTGACGGCCTGTTCCGGGCAAGCGACGATATGCAGGCCATTTTCGGGTAGCGGCCCCAGGTTCTGGTGCCCGGCGGGCAATCACAGACAGGATAGCCGCGCGCCGACAACCGCACGCGGCCATTCTTGCAACTGAGGTCGGACAGGCAGGAGCCGCCGGCGCCCATCTGCCAGGGCGGGCAACGGCTGCCGCCGTCCCACAGGCATTCGCCGACATCGGCGTACCAAGCCCAGCCGCGCGGACAGACCAGCGGCCGCGAAATCACCAGCGAACGGCAAGACGATCCGGTCCAGTACCCGCCGATATCGCGGCAACTGCCGACCGCGTCATCATAGGCGGTATCGCGCGGCGGCGGCGGCGACACGACAGCCGCGGCACTGCCCGCAGGGCTGACCTCCCAATGGCTCAACGTCTCCTGATCCTGGCGGTAGTCCTGGACCAGCGCCGGGCTGCCGTTCACGGCCATCAGGATCCGATCGGTCGCGCGATTGCGCAACTGGACAAACATGGTCCCGTCGACCGGCTCGAAGGTCCAGTGCGACGCTTCGGAGTCGGGGGCCGATAGCGTCGCGCGTAACTGGCCGTTGACGTCGGTGAGGTGGGCATTCTTTGCGTCGGTCTTGATGCGCACAAACGGCGTCTCCGGTACCGCCGTGAAGGTCCACCGGCCGCTGTTCGACGGCTGGGTCAAATTGACCGCGCCGGAAGCCTGCAGGTTGAGCGATCGTGTAGCGGCGCTGCGCGGCGCAATGCGTTGCGAACCGGACAACTCGAACTGTTCGACCGGCGAAACCTGCGGCAGCTCGACGGGCGGCGCTGCAGCGGCTTGTGGCGCCGGCTCCGGCGGCGCAGCAATCGGCTGCGTTGCTCCGGGCGCGGGGACGGCGGGTTGAGCCTGCGCATCGATCGCCTGAGTCTGCGCATGTCCGGTGGAGCCGACGGCGGTGACAAATGCGGCGGCCAGCAGCACCATTCGCAGCCGGCCCATTGAGCTTGGCCGGTGCACGCAAACGTTCAGCGCCGCGCTGTATGTCGCCATGGTGAGTACCCCCCAGGAAAATTAAAAAAACAATGCCGCCACGCGGTGTCAACACGGCGCGATCATTCCCTCTCAAGCCCGATTTGACAATCTCACGGCACAGCCCGGAAGCGGATGTGGCGAAACTACGCGGCGCCGAACGGCGCTCAGTGGCAATGCTGGAGCCTTCGTAAAATCGCCGGCGCCCTGTCTCAAATCAGCGCCAAGACTGCGCTAAGACTGTGCAAAGACCAGCTATCCACCGCCAATTGCCGACATTTGGAGGGGTCGGGTGCGGTGCGGGCATCCGGCAGTGAGCCACCTGTGCCCGGCGCCTCGGGCCCAACGAAAATCCAGGATTGTAGGCTTACAGAGCGCCCGGCCGGGGCACTGCCCGCCGCCCAAAACTCGGGCTAAGCCCTTGATAAAATGGCGGGAGCGACGGGACTCGAACCCGCGACCTCTGCCGTGACAGGGCAGCGCTCTAACCAACTGAGCTACGCCCCCGCGGGCGTCGGATCGAGATAGAGGGGGCCTTACCCCAAGTCAAGGCGAACCGGCAGGCTTAGGCCACAATTGCAGAAATGCCTTATTTACCGCGAAGAATCGATGGTCAGACCGCACCCGAATCGTCTATGCGGGCATGACGTTTGGCGCTTCGCCAAACGTGCGGATCAAGAGGAGGGTCCCCCTGATGGCTACGGCACCAGCAAAAGCCCCGGCAGCGCCAACGGTTACACTGAAGCATCTCGCCGCCGCACTCGCGGAATCGCACGAGATGTCGAAGAAACAAGCTGAAGCGGTTCTCGGCGATTTCGTCGGCAATATCGTCAAGCATTTGAAGAAGGGCGAGCGTATCCGTATCGGTGGTCTCGGTATCCTTCAGGTGCGCAAGCGTGCTGCCCGCATCGGCCGTAATCCTGCGACCGGCGAGCAGATCCAGATCAAGGCGAGCAAAAAGGTTGCTTTCCGCGCTTCCAAGGAACTCAAGGAATCGGTCTGATCTAACTTCGGTTAGATACTGGATTAGATTCTGGGCTGGACTCTCCGGCACAATCAACGGCAGGCATGGAGCAAGAAACTCCAGGCCTGCCGTTTTCTTTTGTCAGCCCCGAGGCCGAGATGCCCCACGTCTTCGATTACACGGTGACCGAACGCTTCCTGCGCTATGTCGTCATCGACACGCAGTCGGACCCTGACTCTCGGTCATGTCCGTCCACCGAGAAGCAAAAGGACCTCGGCCACCTGCTGGTCACCGAACTGCACGATATCGGCCTTGGCGACGCCGACATGGACGCCAACGGCTATGTCTATGCGACGCTGCCGGCCAATACGGCCAAGACCGTGCCGGTGATCTGCTTCTGCTCGCACATGGACACCTCGCCGGATTGCTCGGGCGAAGGCGTCAAACCGCAGGTCTGGCGCAACTACCGGGGCGGCGACATCGCCCTACCCGGCGACCCAAGCCAGATCATCCGCGCCGCCGAACACCCGGCGCTGCGCCAGCAGATCGGCAACGACATCGTCACCTCGGACGGCACCACGCTGCTCGGGGCCGACAACAAAGCGGGGCTGGCCGAAATCGTCGACGCCATGCGCTTCCTCGTGAACAATCCGCAGATCAAGCACGGCACCATCAAGGTGCTGTTCACGCCCGATGAAGAGATCGGCCGCGGCGTCGACAGAGCCGACCTGAAGCGGCTGGCCGCCGACTTCGCCTATACGATCGACGGCGAAAGCGCCGGCCATATCGAGGACGAGACCTTCTCGGCGGATGCGGCCGTGGTGACCATCACCGGCGTCAGCGCGCATCCGGGATTTGCCAAGGGCAAGATGGAGAATGCCATCAAGATTGCCGCCCGCATCATCGACGCGCTGCCGAAGGACACCTGCACGCCAGAGACGACCGAGGGCAAGGAAGGCTTCCTGCACCCGCATGGTGTGACCGCCGCGCTCGGCGAGGCCACGCTCAAATTCATCGTCCGCGATTTCAGCGAACAGGGCTTGCGCGACAAGGCCGCGCTGCTGGAACAGACCGTCAAGGACGTGATGCGCGATTTCCCGCGCTCGACCTACCGGATCGAGATCAAACAGCAGTACCGCAACATGAAAGAGGTGCTCGACCGCCACCCGGGCGTCATCGACTACGCCATGGAAGCGGTGCGGCGCGCCGGCCTGACGCCGATCAAAAGCAGCATTCGCGGCGGCACCGACGGCTCGCGCCTGTCGTTCATGGGCCTGCCCTGCCCCAATATCTTCGCCGGCGAGCACGCTTTCCACTCGACGCTGGAATGGGTCAGCGTCGCGGACATGGAAGCGGCCGTGCGCACCATCGTGCATCTGGCGGCGCTTTGGGAAGAAAGGGCCTGAGACCGCCGCTTGTTCGGGCGGCCGGATAGCGATACACGACTGAAATCGGGCGATTAGCTCAGTTGGTAGAGCGCCTCCTTTACACGGAGGATGTCGGCGGTTCGAGTCCGTCATCGCCCACCAGCCTTCGCACCTTCGGTGCTATTTTTGCTGGCGCAGGTTGAGCTTGCTGATCAGCGCACGGATATCCGCCGCTTCCTTGCTCATCGCCTGGCCCAGTTCCGCCGGGCTCGAGGTCGCGACCGTCAGGCCCTGCTCTTCCACCCGGCGCAGCAGATCCGGGTCGCGGCCGGCGTCCGCAAAAGCGTTGCTGAGCTTCGTGATGACCGGGCGCGGCGTGCCCGGCGCGGCGGCCACCGCGAACCAGTTGGCGACGCCCACGTCACCGAAGCCCGCTTCCTTCAACGTCGGCACCTGCGGCACCAGCTTCCAGCGGCGGTCGCCGTCGATCGCCAGCGCCTTGATCTTGCCGGCCTCCAGGAAGGCGCGCGAAGCCGGCGCACTCGGCCAGGCGACATCGAGACGGCCGGCGACGAGGTCGGTCATCATCGGCGCGCCGCCTTTGTAGTGAATGAACTGGGCCTTCATGCCCGTCGCGGCGATCAGCTTGGCGGCCGACAGATGCGACGGCGTGCCCACACCGGGCGAACCGAAGTTCAACCCGTCCGGCTTGCTCTTCGACAGCGCGACAAGGTCGGCGATCGTCTTGGCCGGGCTGTCAGCCGGCACGGCGACCGCCCCGGCAAAATTGAAGATCACGCCGATCGGCTCCGCGCCCTTGACCGGATCGTAGATCGCCGTGTCGCTCATCGCCGGCACGGTCGCGTGCTGCGCGCCCGAAAACACCAGCAGCATGTAGCCGTCGGGCTCGGCTTTCTGCAGCGCTGCCGCCGCGACCGCACCGCTGGCGACAGGACGGTTTTCCACGATCACGCTCTGTCCGAGGATGGCCGAGACTTTCTGGGCATAGAGACGCGCCATGACATCGGTGACGCCGCCGGGCGCCAGACCGACGAGGATTGTGATCGGCCGGGTCGGATAGTCCTGCGCCCAGACCTGTGCGCCTGCCGGCGCGATGACCATGCCGACGGCAGCCAGGAACAGCACGCGTATAAAGCGTTGAACGGCACCCATGATCGTATCCTCCAAAGCAAAATTAAAGCGCGTGTGCTCCTTACTCTGAAACAGAGAACAATCGCAAGAACGCCATTTCTTGCGCAGGCTTCGGAAAAAAACAAAACGGCGGCACCTTGCGGCGCCGCCGTTGATTTGTTCCCTCGCTCCGGCTTTGCCGGTCGAGCGTTCCGACCGTCAGTGCGCGGTCAGCGCGTCGCCGTCGTCGATCACCGGCTCGCCGGGCGTGGCCGCGGCGGCCGCCATCTTGGCGCTCGCTTCGTCCCACTCGATCGGCTCCGGTTTGCGAACCAGCGCGCGGGCGATGACCTCGTCCATGCGGCTGACCGGGATGATCTCGAGATGCTTCTTGATCGTCTCGGAAATTTCCGGAAGGTCCTTGGCGTTCTCCTCCGGGATCAGCACGGTCTTCATGCCGCCGCGGGCAGCAGCCAGCAGCTTTTCCTTCAAGCCGCCGATCGGCAGCACGCGGCCGCGCAACGTGATCTCGCCGGTCATGGCGACGTCACGGCGAACCGGAATGCCGGTCATGATCGAGACGATCGCCGTGATCATGGCGACGCCCGCCGACGGTCCATCCTTGGGCGTCGCGCCTTCCGGCACGTGCACGTGGATGTCGCGCTTGTCGAACAAAGGCGGCTCGATGCCGAAGGCAACCGCGCGCGAGCGGACATAAGACGCCGCCGCCGAGATCGACTCCTTCATCACGTCACGGAGGTTGCCGGTGACGGTCATCTTGCCCTTGCCCGGCATCATGACGCCTTCGATGGTCAGCAACTCGCCGCCCACGTCGGTCCACGCCAGTCCGGTGACCATGCCGACAAGGTCTTCGGCTTCGATCTCGCCGTAGCGGTACTTCGCCACGCCCAGATAATCGCCGAGATTGGCCGCGGTGACGGCGATGACCTTCTTCTTCGAGGTCATCAGTTCCTTCACCGCCTTGCGGATCAGGGTCGACAGCTCGCGCTCGAGACTGCGCACGCCCGCTTCCCGCGTGTAACGGCGGATCATCAGCAGCAGGCCTTCGTCGTCGATCGACCATTCCTTCATCTCGAGGCCGTGCTTGGCGACCGCGTGCGGGATCAGATGCTTGCGCGCGATTTCAACCTTCTCGTCCTCGGTGTAGCCGGCGATGCGGATGATCTCCATACGATCCATCAACGGCCCGGGGATGTTGAGCGTGTTGGCGGTCGTGATGAACATCACGTTCGACAGGTCGTATTCGACCTCCAGATAGTGGTCGGCGAAGGTGCCGTTATGTTCGGGGTCGAGCACCTCGAGCAGAGCCGATGACGGATCGCCGCGGAAATCGGCGCCCATCTTGTCGATCTCGTCCAGGAGGAACAGCGGGTTCGAGGTCTTGGCCTTGCGCATCGACTGGATGACCTTGCCGGGCATCGAGCCAATATAGGTGCGCCGGTGACCGCGGATCTCGGCCTCGTCACGCACGCCGCCGAGCGACACGCGCACGAACTCGCGGCCGGTCGCCTTGGCGATCGACTTGCCGAGCGAGGTCTTGCCGACGCCCGG
>JAUSBQ010000459.1 GCA_030651965.1 Pseudolabrys sp.
CACTTGCTCACTTGCTCACTTGCTCACTTGCTCACTTGCTCACTTGCTCACTTGCTCACTTGCTCACTTGCTCACTTGCTCACTTGCTAACTTGCTAGCTCGCTGCCTTTCCAGCTTGCTCACTTGATAGCGCGTGCCGCATCGCCGTCGCGGTCCGCCGCCGGCCTCGTCGGCCGATCCCGGCTCTAGCTGTTTCGGTGCAGCTCTAGTCAATGTTACGGCTCGGCTCATCGAGAGGTCCCTTGCGACGGCTTCGGGAACACTGGACTATTGTGCCGACAACCGCCCCCATAACGTGATTTGCCGCATTCAAAGAGCGTGGTTTCTACAGTGCCCGATGTCCGCTTTGTGCCGCCATATGCCGACATCCTTGATCCTACCCTCGGGTATTCTGCTGGCGGAGACGCTCGAAGGTCACACCATTCCGAGAAGTCCGTAGAGCGACGCGCGTACGCAGCAAACTCGATATCGGTCTTGTCGGTCAGTGTCCGCGGATCCTTCAGCGTAACGGGCGTTCGCGCAGCCCTCGGCTCCGGCCGCGCTGTAAGCACGATAATCTGGGCCGCGAGACGACAGCATCGAAAATACTATGAGTCACGAAAAGAATGGTCTTTCCGCTCTCGCGACACATACGATGAAGTTCGACATTCAGGCGCTCGCGGCTTGTACATCCGAATGAGTTTTGGATCGTGGATCAATGCTCGCGATATTGTTTAGCTGCCTCCGCTTACAACGCGCTCATTTTCTTGCTCATGGCTGCCGGACCTGCTGCGTCCTGCCGCAAGCGATTTGGCTCTTTATCGCCTCGTCCATTTCCTACGAATAGCGCGAGACGAATGGTCATTCTAAATTTTCATAGATTTCGCGATGATCGTGCGTTGGATCTGGCTGGTGCCGCCGCCTATGGTCGATTGCATACCTTCGCGGAAATAGCGCTCCATGTCGGCTTCCGGAAGCATGCCGTGGCCGCCCAAGATCTGCATGCCCTGGCGCGACACCGTCTGCAGGGTTTCCGAGGCAAACAATTTCGCCATGGCGACCTCGCGGGTGCACGGCGTCGACGCGGCGGCCAACGAGGCGGCGCGATAGACCAGCAAACGTGCGGCATCGACTTGGGTCTGCATGTCGGCCAGCATGTGGCGCAAAACTTGAAACTCGTAGATGGCGCGATCGAACTGGATGCGGTCATGCGCATAGCGCAATGCATCATCGACCGCGGTTTGGGCGTTCCCGACATAGGCAGCGGCCACTGCAATACGTTCGAGCTCGAGATGCTCGGTGATGATCGACCAGCCCTGCCCGGGCTTGCCGAGTACAGCGCTTTCGGGAACGCGCGCTTCGTCGAGGAAAATCTCCGTGGTCCCGGTGGCGCGACGCGCCAGCGTCGGCAGCCTGCGGATGGTGACCCCCGGCGTGTTGTTGGGGATCAGCAAGACCGACAGCCCCTCATGCTTGGACTTGCCTTCGCCGGTACGGACCAGCATGGCGATGACGACATTGTCAGCAGCGGCGCCGCTGCACCACAATTTCTGGCCGCGAATGACCCACTGCCCGTTCTCCAATGTGGCGCGGGTCTTGGTATTGGCGGCGTCGGACCCTGCCTGCGGCTCCGATATGGAGATTGAGAACCGGCTCTTGCCCTCCATGAACGGCACGAGGAACTGCTCCTGCTGTTCCTTGCTGCCGTGGTGGACGATATTCATCGCGGTGAAGGTCGACACCATGACCGCGGTGGCAAAGTCGAAGCCAAACTTGCCGGTGCCCTCGCACATCAGCGCATAGTCGAAAATGTCGCCGCCGTCGCCGCCGGCCGATTCCGGAATAAGCAGCTTCAGCCAGCCCGCACGCGCGATCTTGGCGTAGCCCTCATAGGGATAGGCCCGCTCGGTGTCGCACTTGCGGATATACTCGCGGGTAATTTCCTGCTCGACAAATTGGTGGACCGTGTCGCGCCACAGCGTCTGGCTCTCATTCAAAAAATTCATCGCTATTACTTCCTTTCGCTCGCCGCCTGTCTCGGCAACAGTCGCTCATTCCGGATCAGCAGGCTGAATTCGCAGCTCATCACGACCTCGTCACACTGGTTGACGCCGGTGAGCAGCGAGGTGGCGATGCCGTGATTCTCCTTGTGCGGCTTAAGCCGGGCGATTTCGGTCACGGCATGCAGGGTGTCACCAATGAAGGTCGGGCGAGTGAAACGCAATTTATCGACGCCATAGAAAGCCGCAACCACCGAAGGATCGAAGGGAAGCATGGCGTTGACGACCGCGAACACGAGGCTGCCCTGGACCAGACGCTGCCCGTATAGCGTGTGCTTGGCAAACTCGACGTTCGAATGAAGCTCAAGCCAGTTGCCGGTCAACATGCAGAAATTGACCACATCGGTTTCGGTCATTGTGCGGCCGCGCGACACCTTGCGCTGACCGACGGCAAGTTCGGGGAAGGGTAAATCGATCACAATCAACGTCCTTTGAATACGGGCTTGCGTTTCTCGTTGAACGCTGAAATGCCTTCACGGCGGTCTTCGGAATCGATAAGCCGGTGATAGGCTTCGCGCTCGAACACCAGCCCGGCGTGAATATCCATGTCGTAGCCCTGTCGCATCGACTTCTTGGCCTGCCGGATCGCCAGCGGTCCGTTGGCGCAGATAATCTCGCCGGTCCGCACCGCGGCGGCGACAACGTCGGCATCATCGACTACACGATTCACTAACCCCCAAGCCAGCGCAGTTTCTGCGCCGATTGGTTCGCCCGTGAGGATAAACTCGCTGGCGCGCTTCGGTCCCATGGCGCGAGGCAGGATCTGCGTGCCGCCGCCGCCCGGAAAGATCGCGAGTTTAACTTCACTTTGCGCGATCTTGGCCCGGCGCGCCGCGTATGCGAAGTCGCAGGACGCGATGAACTCGCCGCCACCGCCATAGGCCATGCCGTTGACCGCTGCGATGACGGGGATCGGATTGAACAGCACCGACTCGAACATGTTCTCGAAGACGACGTGCTGCTTCGACCACGTCTCCTCACTCATATTGTTGCGCTCTTTCAGATCGGCACCGACACAAAACGCGCGATCGCCGGCGCCGGTCAACACAATGGCGCGAACGCCGGAACCCTCGATGCCGGCCTCGGTGAAGAAGTCGGTGATTTCCAACGCCATCTTGGTGTTGAAGGCATTCAATGACTGCGGACGATTGAGGGTACAGACGGCCAATCCAGACGGACGCTGATCGACGAGCATGAATTCATAATTGGTTTTCACGGCGACGCCTCTCTTACAGGTTAATTCGGTTGCTTGAGAACGAGCAGCGCGTCGGCTGCCACCGCACCGTCGCCGCGCTTGCGGACGATGACCGGATTGACTTCTATCTCTTCGATCAGGTCGGCGTGCTCGGCAAAGAATTGCGACAGCCGCACGATGATTGCACAAAGCGCAGCCTCGTCGGCGGCGGGTTTGCCGCGCAAGCCGCTCAGTACCTTGGCACCGAGGCCCTTGCGCAGCATCGCCACGACGACGGCCGGCTGGCTGGGCGCCAGCCGGATTTGCACCTGATCCAGCAGTTCGACCAGGATGCCGCCGGGACCGGCGAGCACGATCGGGCCGAACGTCTGATCGTGCTTGCAGCCAACGATCCACTCGCCGACGCCGCCTTCGATCATCTGTTCGACCAAAATCTGTCCGGCGGGATCGGCCGCCTGCAGCCTGGCGATGGTTGCGTCCAGATCGGCCGCCGCGACGTTGAGCTTCACCAGACCATGCTCGGTCTTATGCGGAAAGCGATCTGAGCTGAGTTTGACCGCGAAGGGGCCGCTTTTGCGATCTTGGCTCGGCACTGCGATGCCGGCCGCGGCGAGCAAGGCTTTGGTATCGGCTTCGTGGACGATGCGACGGCCGGCGCGTTGCCAGGTCAGCAGTTGCTGGCGAAGCTTGCTATTGACGGCCGTGTTCATCGGCCCAGTCCTGCGCGATTCAAGACGCGTTCGGCTGCGCGCAAATGCGGCCGGTCGAGCATCTTCCCCTCGATGCCGATCACGCCGATCTGGGCCGAGGACTGGAAGGCGGCGACCACCTTCTTCGCCCAGGCAATTGCGGCCTCGTCCGGCGTGAAAGCACGATTGATGATTTCGACCTGGGCCGGGTGAATGGCAGCCTTGGCGGTAAAGCCAATCCGCTCGGCGTTCAGCGACTCGCGCTCAAGGCCGGCCATGTCCTTGAAGTCGGTGAAGACGGTGTCGATGGCCGGAACACCGGCCGCCGCAGCCGCGAACAAACACAGCGACCGCGCCAGATCGAACGGCGCAAGATACATATTTTCCGACGACCGGTTGACGCTGGCGCCGACGTCGGCCGCGAGATCTTCGCAGCCCCACATCATGCCGCATAGCCGCGTTCCGAGGCCGGTGTAGCTGCCCAGCGTGAACATTGCGCCGGCAGTCTCGGTGACGATCGGCATTATCTGGATCCGATCCGGAGGCAGTCCTTCACGAGACTCCAGCGCCGACAAATAATGATTGACCGCAACGATATCGGCGGCCGAAGCACATTTCGGCAGTACGATGCCATCCGGCGCGCCGCCGACCACCGTCGCAAGATCGTCGATCGCGTATGGCGTGACCAGCGGATTGATGCGCACAAAGCGTTTGGGTCCAGCTTTGTTCGCGGCCAAAAATGCGCGAGAAATCTGGCGCGCTTCCTTCTTTCGGTCGGCCGCGACCGAATCCTCTAGATCGAGGATTAGCGCGTCGGAGCCCGACTCCCACCCTTTGGCCAACTTCTTCTCGCTGTCGCCGGGGACAAATAACATCGACCTCATGCGGCAACTCCCTTGCGCTTCATCAATGCCATACGCAGACAGCGCGCGACCATCTCGCCGCGCTGGTTGAAGGCGGTGTGCTCGAACTGGACGAGGCCGGCATCCGGCCGCGATTTGCTTTCGCGCTTGGATATGACTTTGGTGACAGAACGCACCGTGTCGCCATGAAACACCGGCTTGGGAAAGGTTACATCGGTCATGCCGAGATTAGCGATCGTGGTGCCAAGCGTGGTCTCGCCGACTGTCAGGCCAATCATCAAGCCGAGAGTAAACAGGCTGTTGACCAGACGCTGGCCGAATTCGGTGTTCGCCGAGAACTCGGCATCCAAATGCAGCGGTTGCGGATTCATCGTCATGACGCTGAAGAACGTATTGTCCGCCTCGGTAACGGTGCGACGCAATTCATGCTCGATCACCTGATCGACCGCGAATTGCTCGAAATACAGACCGCTCACGTCGTTTCTCCCTTGGCTAGTGTTTTTGTCCCGCTTCGCGAGCGTTCGCGATGCCCGCGAGCGAATCCGGATTGACGATGGACGACAGATCGCCCGGCGCCTCACCCAGATACGCCGCCCGCACCACGCGCCGCATCACCTTCATATTGCGGGTCTTGGGCAACTCGGCGACCATCAGGATTTCCTTGGGCCGGAATGCCGGGCCGAGACCCTCGACCACCGCCGCTGACAAGACATCGGTCAAATGCGCCGCGCCATTCGGCGATTTCGCGACGCAGACGCAAACCACCGCGGCGCCCTTGATCGCGTCCGGCACGGCAATCGCCGCGGCCTCGGCCGCAAGACCGGTGGCCAGCACCAGGGCCTCGACCTCGGTCGGGCCGATGCGTTTACCCGCCACCTTGATGGTGTCGTCGGAGCGGCCAAAGATGTACCAGAAGCCCTCGGCATCTCTCATCGCGAAGTCGCCGTGTACCCAGACACCGTCGATCTTGCCCCAATACGTATCGATATATCGCTCCGCGTCATTCCAGAGGCCGCGGGTATTTCCGATCGACGGCGTGCGCAGCACCAGTTCGCCGACTTCTCCGTCCGCCACCGGCTTGCCGGTGTCGTCGACAAGATCGGCACCCATGCCGGGCACCGGGCCGCCGAACGAACAGGGCTTCAGCGAGTGCAGCAAAGTGCCGGTGACAATGGCGCCGCCGACTTCCGTGCCGCCGGAATAATTCAGGATCGGAACGCGGCGCTTGCACACCTGTTCGAAGAACCACATCCATGCATCTGGCGTCCACGGCTCACCCGTGGAGAAGGTTCTCGTCAACGTCGACAGGTCGTGGCGCAGCACCGGATCGATACCGTGTTGCATCAGCGCGCGGACCACAGTGGGCGCAAGTCCAAGCGCCGTGACGCGCTGGTCGGCGATGACCTTCCAGATGCGGTCGGGGCTGGGCCAATCCGGCGTGCCTTCCGTGAGCACCAGCGTCGCCCCGGCCTGCAAGCCGCCGACCGCGAGCATCGGCCCTACGAGCCAGCCCATATCGGTCATCCACAACAGCCGGTCTTCGGGGCCGACATCTAGACATAGCTCCATGTCCAGGGCCATCTTGGCGGAAAATCCGCAGTGCGTATGCACGGTGCCCTTGGGCCGGCCGGTCGTACCCGAGGTGTAGATGATCATCAGTGGATGCTCGGCCGGTACCAGGTCGAGCGTGTCGTCGGCCGTTGGATTAATATCAATCGACCACAGATCGCGCCCCGTTGTCATCGGCACGTCAGCCTCGCCGCGACGGAACATAACGATATGGCGCAAGGTGGGAATATTGGCGGCGGCCATATCGAGCGTCGGCTTCATGGCGAACCACTGGCCGCGCCGCCACGTGCCGTCCGACGCGATCACGCCCGTGGCGCCGGCATCGTTCAATCGTGCTTCGATCGCCGAAGCGCCAAAGCCGGAAAACAGCGGAAGCACGACGGCGCCGATCCGGGCGATGGCGAGAAAGGCGGCCATTGCCTCCGGCGTCATACCCATATGAATGCCGATGCGATCGCCGCGGCCGAAGCCCAGCGCCGCCAGCGACGCCGCCAGGCGATTTACCTCTCGACTCAGCGCGCGATAGGTGAGCGAGCGGGTCTCACCACCCTCGCCCAGCCAGATAATCGCAGTATTGTCGGCGAGGCCGCCGGCAAGATGCCGGTCGATGGCGTTAAGACAAACATTGGTCTCGCCGCCAATGCACCACTGCGGCCAGGGCGTCCCTTTAGAAAGGTCCAGCACGCGGCTATAAGGCTTGGTGAACTTCAGCTTGCGATCGCGAATGACCACATCCCAGAGCCAAGCGGGATCAGCATCGCCGCGGCGCACCAGTTCGGCGTAATCGGCAATTCCGGCGCTCGCCATGAATTTGGCGAGCCGACAGCTTTTCATGACTTCCGGCGTCGGCCGCCAAACCACCTCTGAGTGCGACGCATCGCGCATCAACTGGCGTCCCGCATCATTTGCCGTCCGATGATAAGACGCTGGATTTCCGACGTACCTTCGTAAAGCCGGAACAGGCGCACATCGCGATAGAAGCGTTCAATGCCGTATTCGGCGATGTAGCCGGCACCGCCGAAAATCTGCACGGCCCGATCGGCTACACGGCCGACCATTTCCGAAGCGAACAACTTACAGGTTGAGCCGTCGACAATGGTCGCGATCTTCCCATCGAAACGACGCGCCGCGTCGAGAACCATGCTGCGTCCGGCATTCGCCTCGGTGCGGCTGTCGGCCAGCATCGCTTGCACGAGCTGAAAGTCGCCGATGCGTTGACCGAACTGACGGCGGCTAACGGCATAGGTGACCGACTCGTGAATCAGCCGTTCCGCAGTGCCGATGCAAAGCGCGGCAATATGAAGCCGGCCACGGGTCAGGACCTTATTGACCGTCTCAAAGCCTTGCCCTTCGACGCCGCCCAGCAGGCTGTCGAGCGGCACACGACAATTGTCGAAGACGACGTCGCACACATCGGCGCCTTGCTGGCCCATTTTGTGCTCGGGCTTGCCGCATTGCAGACCGGGCGTGTCGGCTTCGACCAAGAACGCGGATATGACAGGCCCGTCCGCGGTCTCGCCGGTCTTGGCGATCAACGTGAAGAGATCCGCCGACGGCGCGTTGGTGATGTAACGCTTCGTGCCGCTGATGACATAGCTATTGCCGTCGCGCCGGGCGAAGGTGGCGACGGCACGGGCATCGGATCCGGCCTCCGGCTCGGTGAGCGC
>JAUSBQ010000072.1 GCA_030651965.1 Pseudolabrys sp.
TGTTGAGCTCGAAGGAATTCATCGAATTTAGGCTCCCGAAGCGGGCGCGAGACGGCACGGGGTGGGTCGCCACCAGGGTCCCGGTAGCGGCGGACAGATACCGGTTTGCCCCGGCTCTGGCAACCCGTATAAGCGCCACTATAACCACCAAAATCCCGATGTCCCGCACCATTATATTGATACCGGCCCGCATGGCCTCGACCCGCCTGCCCGGCAAGCCCCTGGCCGACATTCACGGCATGCCGATGATCGTCCACGTCCAGCGCCGCGCCGCCGAGGCCGGTGTCGGCGAAGCCGTGGTGGCGACCGATTCCGAAGCGGTGCAGACAGCGGTGGAAAAGTCTGGCGGGCGCGCGGTAATGACCGGTTCGGGCCATCTGTCCGGCTCCGACCGCATCCACGAAGCCCTCCAGGCGCTCGATCCCGAACGCCGCATCGACACCATCATCAACGTCCAGGGCGACCTCCCCACCATCCACCCCGGCGATATCCGCGCCTCGCTCGGGCCCCTGGCCGACCCCGCAGTCGATATCGCCACTCTGGCCGCCGTCATCCACGACCCGGCCGAATTGGCCAATCCGAACGTGGTCAAGGTGTCGGGAGCGCTCATCACGCCGCGCCGCATGCATGCGACGACCTTCACCCGCGCCGACGCGCAAGGCCCCGGCCCGCACTATCACCACATCGGGCTTTACGCCTACCGCCGCGCCGCGCTGGAGCGCTTCGTTGCCCTGCCGCCCTCGGTCAACGAATTGCGCGAGCGCCTCGAACAGCTACGCGCGCTCGACAATGGCATGCGTATCGATGTCGCCATCGTCAAAAGCGTGCCGCTCGGCGTCGATACGCCGGAGGACCTTGATAAAGCGCGGGCCATGCTCGGCGGTTGACACCACCGGACGTTTGCGCGACGTACCCGGCGCGCATGATCCCGAAAAGTGGGCACCGGTTTTCGGATAAGATCATGCGCCAGATAAACCGGTGAGGGTCATGGCCAAAAAGAAGATCGTCTTCCAGGGCGAACGCGGGGCGAATTCCGATCTCGCCTGCCGTGAAGCCTATCCCGATTACGAGCCGGTGCCCTGCCCGACCTTCGAGGATTGCTTTTCCGCGCTCACTTCGGGCGATGTCGATCTCGGCATGATCCCGATCGAGAACTCGGTCGCCGGCCGCGTCGCCGACATCCATCACCTGATGCCGACGGCGAAGCTGCACATCATCGCCGAGTGGTTCCTGCCGATCCGCAATCAACTGATGGCGCCGAAGGGCGCCACGCTGAAGACCATCAAGACGGTGCAGAGCCATGTCATGGCGCTCGGCCAGTGCCGCAATTCCATTCGCGAATTGAAGCTCAAGCCGGTGGTCGCCGCCGACACCGCGGGCTCGGCGCGCGAAGTGGCGGAAGCCAACGATCCGACCCGCGCGGCCATCGCCTCGCGGCTGGCCGCGGAAATCTACGGGCTCAACATCCTGAAAGAAAACGTCGAGGACGAATCCAACTCGACGACGCGCTTCGTCGTGCTGTCGCGCGAGAAGAAATGGGCGGAGCCCGGAGAGGGCAAGAAGATCGTCACCACCTTCGTCTTCCGCGTGCGCAATATTCCGGCGGCGCTCTACAAGGCGATGGGCGGCTTCGCCACCAATGGCGTCAACATGACCAAGCTCGAGAGCTATATGGTCGGCGGCAATTTCTTCGCCACGCAGTTCTACGCCGACGTCGAAGGCCACCCCGACGACACCGCTTTGGTCCATGCGCTGGAAGAACTCGCCTTCTTCTCCAAGGAGTTGACGGTGCTCGGCGTCTATCCGGCGCACGCCTATCGGGCGACGTTCAGCGAAGAAGTAGACTGAGCGCTATTTCACCATCCGGTCTTCGGCTTTGAAATACTTGCGCGCGTGCGCGACAAGCTGGCCGTCGCTCGGGTGATCGACCGTCTCGACGGCGGCGATCAGCTTCTTGAGCTTCGGATCGTGCTTCTCGATATGGCTGACCAGTTCGTTCTTGGCCGCGCCTGGGCCGGCGATCAGAACCGCGCCGGCGTCCGAAAACGCCTCCGCCACAGCATGCAGGAAATCGTGGTCGCCGGTGGCGTGGCCGCCGCCGACCGAGCCGGCCTTGTGGTGAATATGTTTGGTCGGGTGATCCGGATGCAGGACCAGCTTTTCGACTTCGGTCGGGCTGAAATGGAACACCCGCGCCTCGCGGTGATCGATCCAGACAACGGCGTGATAGTGGCTCATAGACCCAAATCCTTTTTCGGCGACCGAATAACGTGCGGGCCGGTCGTCCGGCCCCGCTTGAGGCCACAATGCCTCAAGCGCGCCCGGCGCTCTTTGATCTAGCGCATGGTGGTAATAGTGGTGAATTGGGCTTGATCCTGCCCCCGGAAAGCGGCTTTCTGGTGAAAACAGAAGAGTCCGGGGGAAATTGCATGAGCACCGCCACGAAAGTTGCCCTTGTTACCGGCGCCGCCCGCGGTATCGGCCTTGCCGCCGCCAAGCGCTTTCTCGCCGAAGGCTGGCGGGTCGCGCTGCTCGACATCAACGCCGAGACCCTGCACGCCGCCCATACCGCCCTCACCAAGCCGCACGACACCATCGCCATCGAATGCGACGTGTCGCAGCCCGACGCGGTCACGCTCGCGCTGGAGACGGTCAGCCGGCACTTCGGCCGTCTCGATGCGCTGGTCAACAATGCCGGCATCGCCGTTTTCAAGCCGATCCTCGACGTCACTTATGAGGACTGGTCGCGGGTGCTGGCCGTCAACCTCACCGGGCCGTTTCTGGTGACGCAGGCGGCGGTACCGCTGATGCGCGACGGCGGCGGCGGCGCCGTGGTCAACATCACATCCATCTCCGGCCTCCGCGCC
>JAUSBQ010000003.1 GCA_030651965.1 Pseudolabrys sp.
GCAATGGATTGTCGTCGCAAGATATTTTCACACGCCCGAAAGGTGATTCGCCCGGCCGGGCAACCAGCGACCCTAACCCGGCGCGAAGCCGGATTGCAAAAAGCCGCGCTCCTTCAAATCGGCGCCGGCGGACATGGTGCCGTCATACCATAAACAGGGTAGTGCCCGCCCCGTGCGGCAGTGACAGAAACGGGTGGACGGCTGGGGGCTGTCGGCATGGATGATGAGCAGCAGACATTTTTTGAAGGCTTCCAGCGCGGCTGGGAATCGATTGTCGGCCCGGCCATTGCGCCGCCCGACATCGACCTGCCACCGGCCTTTCTGAGCGGCTCGCGTTTCATGCAGGGGCTGATCATGGGCATCGAGGCCGGCAAGAAGAAGATCGCCGAACTGATCTGAACGCCGCTTTATTGCTCGCGCTTGCGGAACACCACGAAGTGGGACAGCGAGAAATTGATGACGAAGCTGACCAGGATCGAGATCAGCTTGGCGCCGACCACGGGCAGGAAATAGGACAGCACGAACAAGGTCGCGGTGGAGCAGACCATGCCGGCCACGCCGGACGCGGCGAAGGTCGCGTAGTCGCGCCAGCGCAGGATGCGGCCCGATTCCGGACCGAAGGTGATGAAGGTGTTCATCCCGTAGGAGAACGACACCGCCACCAGCCACGCCAGCACGTTCGCCGGCACCAGCGGCCAGCGCAGGAATTCCGCCACCGTCCAGAAAACGCTGAAATCGATCGCCGTATTGACGACGCCGACCATGGCGAAGCTCACCGCCTTGAGCGCGATGGCGCGTTCGTGCCAGGCCACGCTGAGACGGTCGACAATGTTTTTCAAAGGGGCCGGTACCATCGGGCCTCCATAGCACTATGTGAACGTAGGGTCCTATCCGAAAACGGGCCCTTTCCCGGACGCGACAGCGCCCCGGCCATGCGGTATAGATCGCCGCATAAAGGGAACCTGCCGCGGTCAGTTGGGGCAAGGGAATCTGGGTTGACGAAAATGCCGGCCAAAGCCACCAAAACAGCCCGGACGGGCAAGAGTCGCCCCGCGGACGGCCTGTCCATTGTCGTTCCGGTGTTCAACGAGGCCAAGGGCCTCGCCGGCCTGCACCAGCGCATCGCCGAGGCCGCGCGTTTCCTCCAGAGCAAGCGCAATCTGGCGGTCGAGGTCGTCTATGTCGACGACGGCAGCAGCGACGCCACCACGGCGACCGCCAACGCCCTGCCGGCGATGCCGCTCGACGTCCAGGTGGTGACGCTGTCGCGCAATTTCGGCAAGGAAGCCGCTTTGCTCGCCGGGCTCGACCATGCCCGGCTCGGCGCCGTTCTTTTCATGGATGGCGATGGCCAGCATCCGCCGAGCCTGATCGAGACCCTGGTGTCGCGCTGGCTCGATGGCGGCTACGACGTCGTCTACACCGCCAAGGCGCATCGCGAGAATGAGCCGTGGCTGCGCCGCACCGGCGTGCATTGGTTCTACTGGCTGCTGAACTGGCGCGCCCGCCTGAAAATTCCGGAAGACGCCGGCGACTTCCGCCTGCTGTCGCCGCGCGCCGCCAACGCGCTGCGGCAGATGCCGGAGCGCAACCGCTTCTTCAAGGGCCTGTCGAGCTGGATCGGCTTCCGGCAGGTGCGCGTCGACTACGAACCGGCCGAGCGCGAACACGGCGTCACGACCTGGAACGTGTGGTCGCTGGTCGGCCTGTCGGTCGAAGCCTTGACGTCGTTCTCGGTCGCGCCGCTGCGCGTCGCCAGCCTGCTCGGCGTCATCATGGCGGCGTCCGCGCTGCTGTTCGGCTTCTGGATCGTCATCGAGACGGTGCTGTTCGGCGAGGACGTGCCGGGCTATCCGTCGCTGGTGGTCGGCCTGATGGTGCTCGGCGGCGTGCAACTGATGATGATCGGCGTGCTCGGCGAATATATCGGCAAGCTGCTGTCGGAGAGCAAAGGCCGCCCGGTCTACTTCGTCGCGGAGCACAACGTGAAAACCGCCATCGAGCCCGCCAAGGCGAAGCCGTCGCCGGCGCGCGCGGCGGAGTGAGCGGGCGCCTTGCGCAAAAATATCCGCCGCATCTGGCTCTGCGCCGACGACTACGGCATGGCGCCCGGCGTCAATGACGCCATCCGCCAACTGATCGCCCGCAAGCGCATCAACGCCACCTCGGTGATGACGGCGGCGAGCTATCTCGGCGATGGCGAAGCGCAGGCGCTGGCCGATCTCAATGCCGGCGAGCAGCGCGCCGCGCTCGGCCTGCATGTGACGCTGACCGCGCCGTTCAAACCCTTGAGCGAAGGCTTCGCGCCCTTACGCAACGGCGCGTTCCCGCCGCATCCGGAGATGATGCGGCTGTCGATGGCGCGGCGGCTTGACCCGGATCGGCTGACGCTGGAAATCGCCACCCAAGTGCGCGCCTTCGTCGAGATCTTCGGCCGCCTGCCCGACTTCCTCGACGGCCATCAGCATGTGCAACTGCTGCCGCAGGTGCGCGACGCCTTCCTCAGGGTCGTCGCCGAGACCGCGCCGAACGCCTGGGTCCGCCAAGGCGGCAGGGCGCGCGGCGCGCGGCCGCTGCATGACCGCAAGGGCATGGTGCTGGACATTCTCAGCATGGGCTTTCGCGGCAAGGCCGAACGCCTCGGCCTCGCCACCAATCCGGCCTTTGCCGGCGCTTATAGTTTCAGCCCCAAGGCCAATTTCGCCAAGACTTTCCCGCGCTTTCTCAAGGGCTTGCCGGACGGCGGCCTAATCATGTGCCATCCCGGCTTCGTGGACGCCGCACTGCAGAGCCTCGATTCATTGACGACATTGCGTGAGCACGAATTCGCCTTTTTCAATTCGGATGCTTACCTCGCCGTGCTGGCCGAGCACGGCGTCGAATTGGCGCAAGCCTCTGGCGAAAGCGAAAGCGCTGCCTAAATAGAAGCGGCCATTCGACCGACTGTTTCGACAACCGGAGAGACATGATGACGCCGCAGGAACGCCAACTGGTGACCGACCTGTTCGACCGCCTGGCGCGGCTGGAAGGTTCGCCGCGCGACGCCGAGGCCGAACGCGCGATCGCCGACGGCATCCGCCGCGCGCCGCACGCCGCTTATGCGCTGGTGCAGACCGTGCTGGTGCAG
>JAUSBQ010000010.1 GCA_030651965.1 Pseudolabrys sp.
GGGCTCGACTATCACTACGACAAGAGCCCGCGCGACGCTCAGGCTCAAGGGTTTCGCCAGCACATCGCCGCGGCGCGCCAAACCGGCCTGCCGCTGGTCATTCATTCGCGCGAAGCGGACGCCGACATGGCGCGGATTTTGACCGAGGAAACCGGGAAGGGCGCCTTCCCCGCCGTGCTGCATTGCTTCACCGCCGGCCGCGATCTGGCGATGACCGCGATGGAGCTTGGCCTCACTATCGGCTTCACCGGCATCATCACGTTCAAGAACTCGCAGGACCTGCGCGACATCGCCCGCGACCTGCCGGCCGACCGTATCCTGGTCGAGACCGATGCGCCGTTTCTCGCGCCGCTGCCGTATCGGGGAAAGCGCAACGAGCCGTCTTATGTCGTCGAAACCGCCAGGATGCTGGCGCAGGTGCGCGGCGTCACGCCCGACGAAATCGCGCGGCAGACCACGGAGAACTTCTTCCGGCTGTTCTCGAAAGTGCCGCGAACACTGGCAGATGCGGCATGACGTTGAAATTCACCATGCGCTTTACGATTCTTGGCTGCGGCTCGTCGATGGGCGTGCCGCGCGTCGCGCTCGGCTGGGGCGATTGCGATCCGGCCAATCCGAAGAACCGGCGGCGGCGCTGCGCATTGTTAGTTGAACGCGCGCAGGGGCCGGGAAAGGTTACGCGCGTTCTTGTCGACGCCGGCCCCGATCTGCGCGAGCAACTGATCGAGGCCAAGGTCGACTGGGTCGACGGCGTGTTCATCACGCATGAGCATGCCGACCACACCCACGGCCTCGACGATCTGCGGCCGCTGTTCGTCAACAAGCGTCGCCAGGTCGACACCTATCTGGACGAGCCGACATCGCGCGCCCTGCACGCCCGCTTCGGCTATTGCTTCATGACGCCGCCCGGCAGCCAATATCCGCCGATCCTGAGGGAGCACCGTCTGGTGCCGGGCAAGCCGATAACCGTTCACGGGCAGGGCGGCGCGATCGAGGTTCTGCCCTTTCTCCAGGACCACGGCGACATCCCGTCGCTCGGCTTCCGCTTCGGCAATGTGGCCTACTCGACCGACCTCAAGAGCCTGCCGGACGACAGCATCGCGGCGCTGGCCGGGCTCGACGTCTGGATCGTCGATGCGCTGCGCAGGCATCCGCATCCGAGCCATTTCAATCTGGCGGAGTCGCTGGAGTGGATCGAGCGCATCGCGCCCAAGCGCGCCATCCTGACCGACATGCACACCGATCTGGACTACGCCGTGCTGCGCGCGAGTCTGCCGAGCCACATCGAGCCGGGCTTCGACGGCATGGTTTTCAACGCATCAGCGGCATGAATAGATGAGGTATTTCATTGGTATGTGTGGCTTTGCTCAAGTCCGGGTTTATCTAGGCATGGTTCTGGATGGCTAGAAATATTCCATAATATGTCTTATGCGAATTAGAGGTGTGGGTCCGTGAAACCGTCCCGCGACATTGCCCGGCTGATCGAGATCATGGCGGCGCTGCGAACGCCCGGCAGCGGCTGCCCGTGGGACCTGGAGCAGACCTTCGGCACCATCGCCCCGTACACGATCGAGGAAGCCTATGAGGTCGCCGACGCCATTGCGCGCGGCGATCTCGCCGACCTGCGCGACGAGCTTGGCGACCTTTTGCTCCAGGTCGTGTTTCACGCCCGCATGGCCGAGGAACAAGGCGCCTTCAATTTTGGCGGCGTGGTCGACGCCATCACCACCAAGATGATCCGCCGCCATCCGCATGTCTTCGGCGATGCCGACGGCAACACCGTGACCGCTGTGCGCGGCCTGTGGGAGGATATCAAGGCGCAGGAGCGCTCCGCGAAGGCCGAGGCCAAGGCTGACCGTGGCGAGGCCGCCTCGCCGCCCAGCGCACCCATAAGCGCGCTCGATGGCGTGCCCTTGGCCCTGCCCGCATTGTCCCGCGCGCTCAAGCTCCAGGAGAAAGCCGGGCGGGTCGGCTTCGACTGGAACGACACACGTGCAGTACTGGCCAAGATCCGCGAGGAAGCCGACGAGATCGAGGCCGAACTGGATCGTACCGATCAATCGAAAGCGGCGGCTGAAGTCGGCGATCTTCTGTTCGCCGTGGTCAACCTCGCCCGCCATTTGAGCGCCGATCCGGAAGCCATTTTGCGCGCCACGAACTCGAAGTTCGAACGGCGCTTTGCCTCGATCGAGCGCGCGCTGGCGGCGCTTGGCAAAAGCCCCCAGGACGCGACCTTGGCCGAAATGGACGCGCTGTGGGATGCCGCGAAGGCCCAAGAGAAGTAACAAGAGAAGTAAAGACCGACGCCCCACTTGCCCCCGCGCGCCTCTAAAGCTATTGAAATTCAAAGATTTGGGGCGGAACGGGCCAATGGCGGACAATCGCGTGATCATCGCCGGCGGCGGCATTGGCGGGCTGCTGACAGCCCTGACGCTGCACCAGATCGGGGTGCCCTGCACCGTCCTCGAGGCGGTGCGCGAGATGCGCCCGCTCGGCGTCGGCATCAACCTGCAACCCAATGCGGTGCGCGAACTCTACGACCTCGGCCTGACGAAAGACGATCTCGACGGCATCGGCCTGCCGGCCCGGGAATGGGCTCTGGTGGGCTTGAACGGCAACGACATCTACACCGAGCCGCGCGGGCAGTTGGCCGGCTACAACTGGCCGCAATACGCCGTGCATCGCGGCAAGCTTCATCTGCTGCTGTACGACAAGGTCGTCGAGCGGATCGGCCCGGACGCGGTGAGGCTCGGCGCCCGCGTGACCGGCTATCGGAACAACGCGGATGGCGGCGTCACCGCCTTCATCGAAAATGCCGACGACACGACGGCCGAGCAGACCGGCGCGCTGCTGATCGGCGCCGACGGCATCCATTCGGCGATCCGCGCGCAGATGCACCCTGCCCAGCCGCCGATCCACTGGGGCGGCGCCATCATGTGGCGCGGCACGACATGGGGAAAGCCGATCCGCAGCGGCGCGTCCTTCGTCGGCCTCGGCACGCATCGGGAGCGCGTCGTGTTCTATCCAATCTCGCAGCCCGATCCGAAGACCGGCCTGTCGATGATCAACTGGATCGCCGAAGTGACGCTGGACAACAGCGATGGCTGGAAGCAGCGCGGCTGGTTTCGGCCGGTGCCGATCTCCGACTTCGCGCACCATTTCGACGGCTGGGTCTGGGACTGGCTCGACGTGCCGGCCCTGCTCAACGGCGCGGACGGCGCGTTCGAAAATCCGATGATCGACCGCGATCCGGTGCCGACCTGGCGCGACGGCCCGGTGGCGCTGATGGGCGACGCCGCGCATGCGATGTATCCGACCGGCTCCAACGGCGCCAGTCAGGCGATTATCGATGCGCGTATTCTCGGCGCGGCGATGGTCGCGCACGGCGTCACGGCCGACGCGCTGGCGGCTTACGACGCGCAACTGTGCGGGCCGATCTCGCAGCTCATTCTGCGCAACCGCGGCGCCGGTCCCTTCGGCCTGCTCAACATGGTCGACGAGCGTTGCGGCGGCACCTTCGACAACATCGACGATGTCATTCCGCCGCAGGAGCGCGCCGACTTCATGGCGGGCTACAAGGCCGCCGCCGGCTTCGCCATCGAGAAGCTCAACAGCGCGCCGCCAACGATTGCCAAAGGCGCGCGGGCGGTTCGCCCCATGCCGGCGCCGGCCTAAAGCCTGCCGCCATCGACAACGAAGCTCTGGCTGGTGATGCCCGAGGCATCGTCCGACGCGAGGAACAAGGTCATCCGCGCGCAATCGGCCGGATGCAACTTGTGCTTCAGGCATTGCCGCTGCATCAGGTTCGCCTCCGCTTCCGGCGTCAGCCAGAGGTCGAGTTGACGCTGCGTCATGATCCAGCCCGGAATGATGGCGTTGACGCGGATGTTGTGAACGCCGAGGTCGCGCGCTAGCGACTTGGTCAGTCCGAGGACGCCGGCTTTCGCGGTCGAATAGGCCGGGAGATTCACAGCTCCAGTCAGCCAGGCGCTCGACGAATAATTGACGATTGATCCGCCGCCGGCGGCCTTCATGTCGGGATAGATCGCCTGCGCGGCGAAGAACTGATGCCGAATGTTGACGGCGAGCCGGTTGTCCCAGAATTCCGGCGTAACGTCATCGATATTGTGGCGCTGATCGTGCGCGGCATTGTTGACGAGGACCGTGATCGGCCCGAGCGCCTTGCGGATGTTGCCGATGGCCGTGCGCAGCGCGGCGATATCGGTGACGTCGCAATGCTCGAAATGAACCGTGGCTTTCGAGCCGATGTCGGCGATCAGCGCCATGGCCGCATCGTCGGCGATGTCGACGAAACCGACTTTGGCGCCCTGCTCGGCGAAATGCCGCACGATGGATTCGCCGATGCCTGAGGCGCCGCCGGAAACGAAAACGACCTTGTCCTTGAGGCTCGGATATTGAGCGTCACTCACGGCAGTCTCCCCCTGTATCATTTTAGCTTGTAGCCCGGGTGGAGCGAAGCGTAACCCGGGAACGATCGAGAGGCTGCCCCGGGTTACGCTTCGCTCCACCCGGGCTACAGTGAAACGGTCAGGTCGGAAACTTCGCCCGCACCCGCGCCGCCTGTTCGGGATCGGCGCGCACGGTGACGGCGAGCTTGCCGCCCTCGTCCATCTCCTTGGACAGCACTTCGGCGTGGCGATAGAGCCAACTCAGGCCCGCGCCATCCGATGGATCGAGCGACAGATCGATGGTGAGTTTGGTTTCCGCCAGACGGCTTTCGACCGCGGCAATGAGGCCATCGAGTCCCTCGCCGCTCAAGGCCGACACCGCGACCGGCCGCCGTTCCGCCGGCTGGCGCTCGACCAGATTGAGAATGCGCTCGCGGCCTTCCGCGTCGAGACGGTCGATCTTGTTCCAGACCTCGATGATGCGGGGGTCGGCTGGCTCGATGCCGAGTTCGCTCAGGACCTTTTCGACGTCGTGCGATTGCGCGCCGGTGTCCTCATGCGACAGATCGCGCACATGCAGGATGACATCGGCTTCGATGACTTCTTCCAGCGTGGCGCGGAACGCCGCCACCAATGTCGTCGGCAGGTCGGAAATGAAGCCGACGGTGTCGGAAAGAATGATGCGGTTGCCGTGCGGCAGATCGACCGCGCGCATGGTCGGATCGAGCGTGGCAAACAGCATGTCGGCCGACAATACGCTCGCCGTCGTCATGCGGTTGAACAAAGTGGACTTGCCGGCATTGGTGTAACCGACCAGTGCGACGATCGGGTAAGGCGTCCGCTTGCGCGCATCGCGGTGCAGCTTGCGGGTCCGCTTGACGCGTTCGAGTTCTTCCTCGATGCGCATGATCTTGTCCGACAACATGCGGCGGTCGGATTCGATCTGGGTTTCGCCCGGTCCGCCGAGAAAGGCGCCGCCGCCGCGCTGGCGCTCGAGATGGGTCCATGAACGCACCAGCCGGCCCTTCTGATAGGTCAGATGGGCGTGCTCGACCTGCAACGCGCCTTCACGCGTGCGCGCGCGGCGGCCGAAGATTTCCAAAATGAGCCCGGTGCGGTCGATGACCTTGGCGCTCCACGCCTTCTCAAGGTTGCGCTGCTGCACCGGCGTGATCGGGCAATCCATGATGACGACCGAGACGTCGAGGCTTTTGGTGAGGCCGGCGATCTCGTCGACCTTGCCTTTGCCGATGTATGTCGGTGGACGCACAGCGTGCAGCGTGACGATGCCGCCGTGCACGACATCGAGATCGATGGCGCGAGCCAGACCCATCGCCTCTTCGAGACGCGCTTCGGGCGTTCGCGTATCGCCGGCGGCGCGGCCGCCGCCGTGGCGCGTCGAGGGATTCTTGATCCACGGCTCGATGACAAGCGCGCGTCCGCTGCCCGAAGCCGTAGGCGTCAGGGTGTCCTTGCCGTCGTCGCGCTCGCGCGGCTCCAACTAGGCTTTTTCCACGGCGAAGGGCTCTTCGCTGCCTTCGAACAACTGGATCGGGTGTCCCGGCATGATGGTCGAGATCGCGTGCTTGTACACGAGTTGGGAATGTCCATCGCGGCGCAGCAGCACGCAGAAATTATCGAACCAGGTGACGACGCCCTGCAACTTCACACCATTGACCAGAAAGATGGTGAGCGGGATTTTTGCCTTGCGGACGTGGTTGAGAAAAGTGTCTTGCAGATTTTGTGCACGTTCGGCTGCCATGGCCTCGTTCCATTTTTTAGCTCGCATCTTAACGCGCGAGACAATCGTTGCCCTTTGTCCTTCACACGCCGTTCAGGGGGCGCGCACCGCCTGCCCCACGCATTGCGGTGTGAAGTCTGGGAACCCGCATTAGATGGCAGGCGCGCGTTACACGCAAGCGGAAGTTGGCGTGCAGCGCGGCAAGCTGCTGAAATAAATGTGATTTTCGAACGATTGCAGGGACTTCGGCAGTCCTGCGGTTGCACCTGTCAGCTGAACTCGGCCTGGCTGTGGTAATCGCGCCGCAACGCCGACGCGACGAGGCCGGGGGCGCCATTGCCGACCGGACGGCCGTCAATCTGGATCACCGGCATGACAAACTGGCTGGCCGAGGTAACGAAGGCCTCGCGCGCGGCATAGGCCTCTTGAACCGTGAACGCCCGTTCCTCGAAGCCCAAGCCCTCCCGGGCAATCAGGTCGATGACGACCGAGCGGGTGATGCCGGGCAGGATGTCGCCTTCCAGCGGCCGGGTGACGAGCGTGCCGTCGCGGGTGACGATCCAGGCATTCGACGACGCGCCTTCGGTGACGCGGCCGTCGGCGTCGACCAGCCAGGCCTCGCGGGCGCCCTGCTCGCGCGCCTGCTGCTTGGCGAGCACGTTCGGCAGCAGCGCGACCGATTTGATATCGACGCGCTGCCATCGGATGTCCGGCACGGTGACGACGGCGATGCCCTCAGCCGCCTGCTTTTCGAGTTTCGCGGTGTCGTGGCTGCGCGCCGTAACCACGACCGAGGGTCTGGTGCCTTCGGGGGGAAACGGAAAATCGCGGCGCATCTCGCCGCGCGTGACCTGCACATAGACGATGCCGTCGCGGACGCGGTTGCGGCGGACCGTTTCGCGCATGACGATGCCGAGCGCCTTGGGCGGCATCGGATGCGCCATGCGGAGTTCCCTGAGAGAGCGGTCGAGCCGCGCCATGTGGCGGCGCTCGTCGACCAGACGGCCGCCCCTCACCTCGCAGACTTCATAGACGCCGTCGGCGAACTGATAGCCACGGTCCTCGATGCCGACCATGGCGTGCGCGTGCGGGACATACTGGCCGTTGACGTAAGCGATGCGGGACATTTCAATTGTTCTCTAGCGTTTGCCACACACTCCGTTCGTTCCCGCGCAAGCGGGAATCCAGAGCCACAAATTCGAAGTCAGGATTGCGTCCCTGGGTCCCCGCTTTCGCGGGGACGAACGGAAGTA
>JAUSBQ010000022.1 GCA_030651965.1 Pseudolabrys sp.
CCAATGAGTGCGCGGCCGAGTGAAGCCTTTTCAACGGCAGAAATGCGCGGCGTTCCGGAGTACGGCATGTCGGGTCTCCTCCCATTACTTTATTTGTTAAGACGGTGCTTTGGGCCACCGCCCTGCGATACGGAAAACCGCCCGCAGATTATTTGCATTCAGAGGCTGGAACCTCACCGGTTGACTCGCAACGCCCAATTCCTGATGCTAGGCATCAGATAATTAGATGGGAGGGAGGCCCCATGCGCCGCAAATTGCCGCCGCTCAATGCCGTGCGTGCTTTTGAGGCCGCTGCGCGCAACGGCGGATTCACCCGCGCCGCCGAAGAATTGCGCGTATCGCAGGGCGCTATCAGCCGTCACATCTTGTGTCTGGAGCAATGGCTGCAGGTAAAGCTCTTCACCCGTGTCCATCGCGGGGTCGAGCTAACGCCGCAGGGCACGGCCTTCTTCAATGTCGCCAGGAGCGCGATGGATCTCCTGGAAACCGGGTCCGCCCATCTCAGGCGAAGCCCCGACGAGGACCGATTGCGGCTGAAACTGCCGCCGACCTTCGCCATGCGCTGGCTTGTTCCACGTCTCGTGCGCTTTCACGCGCAGCACCCGAATATCGACGTGCAGATCACGACCTCGCACACCAACGCGGATTTCGACCGCGAGGATGTCGATATCGGCATCTGCTCCTGGGCCGCGCCGCCCACGGGCGCGGCATATCGGCGCGTGCTGAACGAGACGCTTCTTCCCGTCTGTGCGCCGAGCCTGGTCAACCGTGTGCCACGGCTGCGCAGCCCCGCCGATTTGGAAAACCACGTCTTGCTCTGTTCGCTCAACCGTCCATCCGACTGGCCAACCTGGGTTGCGGCCGCCGGTGTCGAACATATCGATGGCAATAGCGGTCTCAAATTCGAGAACGCTGCGCTTGCGTACCAAGCCGCCATTGACGGCCTTGGCGTCATGATCGCGCAGTGGGCCTTCGTGGAGGATGATCTCGCGATCGGCCGTCTGGTGGCGCCCTTCGATCTGCGCGTGGCAACCAAGCGCGCCTATTTCCTGGCGACGCATCCTTATCGCGAGAAGCCCGAGCGCCTGCGCTACTTCGAGGACTGGATCCTGTCGGAAGCGGCGATTGTCGAGAGCAGACTGGCTGGGCGGGCGGCGTAACGGCGATTGGCAGCACGCGACGAAGAGAAGCAAGTGTCGCAACTCTGCGCTGACCTGTTGATTCACGGTCCATAGCAGACGCGACGGAAATCGATTTAGCGACGCGAAAGTGGGCCGTGCTGGCTCATAGTGGGCAGCCGCTTTCGAGCACCTTGTCACTGCAATTTGGACCTGCCACTATAAGCAACGATAACAAACGTTGCGGCAAAGCCTGCACAATTTAAGAACGATGCAAGGCGTGTCCGCGGCCCAGGAAACGCAAGTGGGGAGGACGACGCCTATGACGATCGCTCGGAACCGTTCGTATACGGGATATTTTGTTCTGGCGGCCGGCGTGGCCGTATTTGCGGCCGCTGCTGCATTCGCTTCGCCCGCTATTGCACAGGAAAAAGTGCGCGTGGCGCTGCCGACCAAGACCTATTACCCGACGATTATCGCGGAAACAGCCCTGCGCCAGAAACTGTTCGCGAAAGAAGGCATCACGGCGGAGTTGACCGTCTATCGCGGCGGCGCGGAAGCGTTTGAGGCGGTCGCTGCCGGCGCCGCCGATCTGACGCTCGGCTCGACTGCCATTGTTGCGGCGGGCATCAAGAAGGGCGTTAAAACCAAGGCGATCTCGGCCGCCGGGCTTGGCTATAACGGCTGGTACCTGATGGTGAAGCCCGACTCGCCGATCAAAAGCGCATCGGAACTCGAAGGCAAGAAAGTTGGGATCACGTCGGCTGGCTCCGCTACGGATATTCTCGCGCGGTGGACGCAAAACGACAAGAAGGTGAAGTTCACGACGGTGCCGCTTGGCGGCGGTGGCCTCATTCCGAACCTGTTGTCTGGCAATGTCGACGCCATCGTCCTGTATTCGCCCTTGAGCTACAAAGTGCTGCAGGACAAGAGCGTGCGCCCGCTGATCGACTTCGGCACAGCCGTGCCGGAACATCTAAGCGGCGTCTGGATCGCGCCGGACAAACTGGTCGACGAAAATCCGAAGCTGGTGCAGAAGATCAACAACGCTTTGTTCGGCGCCATGGTCTGGCTCAAAAACAAGGATAACCGTCAGGCGGCGATCAAGATCATTTCGGAAATTGATGAGATTCCGCTGCCGATCGCCGAAGCTGAGCTTGACGGCAATATCATGAAGCTTTCATCGACCGGCGAAATGAACGAGCAACTGGTTCAGCGTGGCCTCGATATGGCCAAACTGGTCGGTATGACAGACGTTGCGTCGGTTTCGGCCATCTATACGACCAAGTTCAAGCCTGTGCCGACGAAATAGACGGTGGAGCAAGCAGGCCAGTAGCAGACCAAGTGCAAGCTATGAAAAAGTCATGAGCACAGCGGCTGTTATCCTGATCCGGATCGCGCTGCTGGCGGCATTTCTCGGTGCGTGGGAGTTCCTCCCACGCACCGGGATTGTCAACCCGATGCTGTTGCCGCCGCTGTCACTGGTGATCGAAACGCTCGGCGATATTCTCGGACGCGGCGATTTTCGCGAGGCGATGCTGGTGACGACGGCGGAGGTGCTAGTCGCCTTCATCATCGCCGTGCCGCTTGGCGGGGCCATTGGTGTCCTTGCGGCCGAGCACGCTTATTTCGGCGCAATCTTCCGACCGATGTTGTTTTATGTCTTCAGCATTCCGAAGTCGATCTTCCTGCCGATGTTCATTCTCGCCTTTGGTATCGGTTTCGAGCAGAAAGTCGCTTACGCGACTTTTTCGACAATTTTCATTGTCATCATGAGCGCGAGCGCGGCGGTTGAATCGGTCAAGGCGGATTATGTACTGGTGGCGCAATCCTATGGCGCGACGCGGGCACAGATTCTGCGCCGCATCTACATTCCAAGCATGATGCCGATCTTGCTCGAGACATTGCGTATCTCAATGATCTTCAACTTCACCGGCGTCATGATCGCGGAAATGTATGCGTCGCGCACAGGCGTCGGACACATGATCGCGAACTGGGGCGAAAATTTCATGTTGCCGCAACTGTTCGCCGGCGTCGTCGTGCTGGCGGTGGCGGCGATGTCATTCAATGAATTGGTCCGATATATGGAGGCTCGATGCAGCACATGGCGCAGTTGAGCCTGGGGCAGGAACAGTCGCAAGGCGCGGCCGTGGAGGTGCGCGGCCTGGGGCATATCTATGCCGGCCGCGACGGCGCGGTGCCGGCGCTAACCGATATCGATCTCAACGTGCCGGCCGGCCGGTTCGTGGTGATTGTCGGTCCGTCGGGTTGCGGCAAGACCTCGCTCCTGATGATGCTGGCCGGACTGCGCACCCAGACGTCCGGCACGATTCTCGTCGATGGCCGGTCGATCGCGACGCCGGACCCGTCCCGTGTCGGCGTGGTTTTTCAGGAAGCGAGCCTGTATCCTTGGCTCACCGCCGTTGAAAACGTCGAATTTCCGCTGGTGCTCAAGAATGCGCCGCGCGACGAGCGGCGTGCCCGCGCCGAAGCAATGCTTAATCTCGTCGGACTTTCCGGTTTCGGCGGGCGTTATCCGCATGAATTGTCCGGCGGCATGAAGCAGCGTGTGTCGATCGCGCGCGGACTGGTGCAGGACCCGCCGGTCCTGCTGATGGACGAACCGTTCGCGGCGCTCGATGAGCAAACGCGTATGACCATGGGCCATGAGTTGCTGCGAATATGGTCGCAGACGTCGAAGACGGTCGTGTTCATCACGCACAGCCTAACCGAAGCCGTCTATCTCGCCGACGAGGTCATCGTCATGTCGGCCAGGCCGGGCCGTATTCTTGATCGCGTTCCGATCGACCTGCCGCGCCCGCGCACCTATCAGATGATGGCGACCGACGTATTCGGCGCTTTACGCGAGCGGATCTGGCATCAGATCCGCGACGTGCCGTGAGGACGCTGCCATGACCCGCCCATCGCCGCGCGCCGTCCGCCGCCTGATCGGTCTTGGGCTTCTGGTTCTGTGGGAAGCGGTGCCGCGGCTCGGCCTGTTGCCGGAATTGTTCGTGCCGCCATTGACCAAGACGCTCGCGGTGCTGTGGCTCGACCGATCGATTTACGGCGCGGCGCTTCTGGTGACGCTCTATGAAGTTGCCGCTGCGATGCTGATCGCCTGCGGCGTCGGCATTCTGGTCGGTGCCGTCGTCGGCGGCGTCGCGACCTTGCGCAATCTATTGCTGCCGGTTTTTTCCAGCCTCTACGCCGTGCCGATCGTGATCCTTTATCCGATCTTCACCGCCTGGTTCGGCATCGGCTCGGAATCCAAGATTGCCTTTGCCGGCGTTTACGGCTTCTTCCCGGTGATGCTGTCGACGGCGGCCGGCATCCGCACCATCGATGAGCAGTATCTGCTGGCCGCCCGCAGCATGGGTGCGACGCTGCCGCAACTGATTGCGCGTGTGATCATCCCCGCATCGATTCCGACCGTGCTGGCCGGCCTCCGCCTTGGTGGCGCGCTGACCATCATCGGTGTCGTCGTTTCCGAGATGCTGACTTCCGCCAGTGGCATCGGCTATTTGGTGACCATGAATCGCACCATTCTCGACAGCCCACGTGTCTTCGCCGCCATCATTGTCGTTCTTGCTCTGTCAGTCGTCTTCGACATCATCGTGCGCGCGGTCGAACGCCGCACCTTGGTCTGGCAGACGGCTGGCCGGCGCACAGCGTCGCCGGAAGCGGTGATGCCTGCGCGCCTGGCCACCGTTTAATTTTAGCCCGCCCTCTGGAGATCGCTATGGCCGATAAACTGTTTCCTACCACCGTCGTCGGCAGCTATCCGCAACCGGACTGGCTGGTCGACCGCGAAATGCTGTCGAAGGTCGTGCCGCGCGTGCGCATGCCGGAGATGTGGCGTGTGCCGGAGCAGTGGCTGGAGCAGGCGCAGGACGACGCAACGATTATCGCGATCCGCGACATGGAGCGGGCCGGGATCGACGTCATCACCGACGGTGAAATGCGGCGGGAAAGCTATTCGAACCGCTTTGCCACCGCGCTGGAAGGCGTCGATAGCAGCAGGCCGGGCTTCGTCAAAGCGCGGTCCGGGCAGATGACACCGGTGCCGCGCGTGATCGGCAAGATCCGCCGGCCGGGGCCAGTCGAAGTCCGTGACATGCAGTTTCTGCGCCGCAACACTGACCGCATCGCCAAGATCACGCTGCCGGGGCCTTTCACCATGGGCCAGCAGGCGCATGATGAGTATTATAAAGATGCTGAGGCTCTGGCCATGGATATGGCTGCCGCCGTCAACGAGGAAGCGCTGGCGCTGGTCGAGGCCGGCGCCGATGTCATTCAGCTCGACGAGCCCTGGGTGCGCAACAATCCCGAGGAGGCGCGGCGTTACGCGGTCAAGGCTATCAATCGCGCGCTTCGGGGGATCACGGTGCCGACCGTCGTTCATCTGTGCTTCGGCTACGCGGCTGTCGTTCCCGGCGATAACAAACCGCAGCACTATGCCTTTCTGGCCGAACTCGCGGACACTGTCGCCGGCACGATTTCAATCGAAGCGGCGCAACCGAACATCGACCTCGGTGTGCTCAGAGATATGGCGCCGAAGAAGATCATGCTCGGCGTTTTAAATCTCGACGATCTGAAGGTTGAAACGCCCGAAATCGTGGCGGCGCGCATGCGCAAGGGGTTGGAATTCATGAGCCCAGACCGGCTGGTGCCGGCGCCAGATTGCGGCATGAAGTATTTGCCGCGCGAGGTCGCTTTCGGCAAGCTCAAGGCGATGGTCGAAGGCGCTGCCATTGTGCGGCGGGAAATAAGCTGAGAGCTTACATCAAGCCCCACGGCCGTGATGGCTTAGGGTCGGTAAGACTGGAAATGACGGGGGACCCGATCCTCTGATGATGTCCGGCGCCGAGCAAGGAGCAGTAGGGCATCACCAATCGTCTTGATGTGTTGCGTCTGCTTGTGGCACAGCGGACGTTTGGGGCGGGTCGCCGTTGCCGTTTCAATGACCCGAAAACGGGACTTGGCCAGGCACCGGCATGTCGCATTGGAGAATGGTGCCGGTCTCCGACTCCGTGATGTAAAGACGGCGTCGGTCGGGCCCGCCGTAGACGACGTTTGTCGTGTGTGCACCCGCGCATGAGTTGATGCGCAATAGGGGCTCGCCGCGCGCGCTGAACTGCCAGACGACCCCCAGTCCTATATGCGCGACGACAAGATTGCCTTGCTGGTCGATCGTGATGCCGTCCGGACCGCCGCCGCCACTCAATTGGATGAAAGTGCCGACCTTGGCGACGGTGCCGTCCTTCATCAGCGGAACGCGCCAGATCGCATTGGCGCGCGTTACCGCGACATAGAGGACGCTTTCATCGGGGCTGAGGACAAGGCCGTTGGGGCTTGGGACGGTGTCCAGCAGGCAGTCGATTTGTCCTGAGGCGCGAACGCGAAACACGCGCCCGGTCGGGTCGTGCCAGCCGGTGAGCCCCTGATCGGTGAAAAACAGGTCGCCATTGGAGGCGAAAGTGAGGTCGTTGACGGCTTTCAGCCGTTCCAGCCGTACGCGGGCGAGAAACGGCGAAACTTTTCCGGTCGCGGGGTCGAGGACCATGATGCCGTGCTTGTAGTCGGCGATGAAGATGCGGCCATCGCGGTGGAATTTGAGTCCGTTTGGCTCGCCGTCATACTCAGTGACCAGCGTAAATTGACCTTTTTGATCGACGCGGAAAACGCGGCCCCAGGGAATGTCGACACAATAAAGGTTGCCGTCTCCATCGAAGGCCGGCCCTTCGAGCAGCGAATGCGCCGGCAGGTTGCCCGGCTGCTGTGCGTGCCAATCCGATGTCGCCTCGGCTTTGCGGAAATGATCCGGCAATCGGGCGAACACGGTCGCGGTGACGGCGGGCGGGGGCGCAAACACGGACTATTCCTCGGTGATTAAGTTGGTGGAGCGCGTTCCAGAGACTATTTCAATGCGCCCGGTAGCCAGAGCGCAATCCCTGGAAACGCATAGAGCACGAAGGCGAAGGCGATGATCAGGATGCAATAGGGCGCGGAGGCGACTGCGACGTCGCCGAGCGAGCGATCGGGCACGATAGACTGTACTGCGAACAAATTGAGACCCATGGGTGGCGTCAGCGCCCCCAGTTCGATGAAGATGACCAGAATGATCCCGACCCATACGCCATTGAATCCGAGTGTCGCCAGCGATGGATAGAGCAGGGGCACGGTCAGGAGCATGATCGACAGCCCGTCGATGAACATGCCGATGACCAGATAGATGAGCAGCAGCACGCAGAAAAACAGCAGGGGGGCGATCTGGAGTGCGGCCAGCCACTGGGCGAGGCCATGGCCGATGCCTGAAGAGACGATCGCGAAGTTGAGGATTTGCGCATTGATCGTGACGAACATGATGACCGCGCTGGTCAGCACCGTATTGCGAAGCGCCCGCTTAAATCCGTCAAGCGTCAGTTCGCGATAGCTCAAGGCGATCAATAGCGCGAGCAGACTGCCGAAACCTGAAGCCTCCGTCGGCGTCACCACGCCGGCATACATGCCGCCGATAACCGCCGCGACCAGGGCGAGGACGGGCAGGGCATTCTTGGCCGCCAGCCATAGGTCGATCTTCTCGGTTGTCCGTTTTGGCACCAGGCTTGGCGTGATGAAGACGCGCAGCGCGACATAGACCGAGAAGATGAACGCCAGCAGGATGCCGGGCATGACGCCGGCCATGAACAGATCGATGATCGATTCCTGCGTCATCGAGCCGTAAACGATCAGCGGAATGCTGGGGGGGATGAGAATGCCGAGGCAACCGCCCGCCGTCAGCGTGCCGAGCGTCAAGGTGTCAGCATAGCCGCGCGCGCGCATCTCGCGGACGGCGACGGTTCCGACCGTCAGCGCGGTTGCGACCGAGGAACCGGCGATCGCGGAAAACACTGCGCAGCCGACAATATTGGTTTGCGCAAGGCCGCCCGGAACGCGCCGGAACAGGCCGGCGATACCCGAATAGAACCGGCCGGAAATGCCGCTTTGCAGGATGATCTCGCCCATCAGAACGAAAAGCGGAATCGATACCAGGCTGAAATTGGTCGTCGTGTTCCAGACGATGTCGCCGAAAGTCGGCCACAGCATCATGCCGGACGTCAGCGTGATGCCGAGCATGCCGACGAAGCCCATGCTGGCGCCGATGCTGACGCCTCCCACGATGCAGCCAACCAAAGTCAGGCCGTAAATCAACAGCGCGTCGGTCCAGCCCATCAATCCAATCCGTGCAAGATGTCGAGCGGCGGCTTGGCTTCGGCCGATCGGCGATTGATGAGCGCCAATATAGCCTGCTCAACGAAGGCGAGGGAGAGCAGGCCAAAGCCCAGCGGCAGGATGGCCTGCGGAATGACCAGCGGCACCTGAATGGCCTGGAGCGAGACTGTGCCGTAATTCCAACTCGTCCAGGCGAGTTGAAACGTGGTGTAGGTCAAAACGGCACTCATCGCGGCGCCGATGACGGCGGCGACCAGCGCGAACACGGCTTTCGGCAACGCCGGAAGGCGTTCGATCAGCGCCTCGACCCTGAGGAACCGGCCGTGCCGCAGCGTCGGGACGAAGCAGAGAAGCGTCATGGCGGTGAAGAAGTAACCCGCGAATTCATCGGAAATCTGTGTTGAGCGTCCAAACAAGGTGCGGCCAAAGACCTCGACATTCATCAGCAGGCCCATCATCAGCAAAAAGATGATGGCGGCCCCGATGCAGACGCGTTCCAGCCTGTCGAGTATCGACGAGAAGACAGTCATGCCAAATCCAAGATGACGACGGCGGACCGCATTGCGCGATCCGCCGCGTTAGGTCTAGCTGCAGGCCTGGATGGCGGCTTTCAGCATTTGCGTGCCGACGTCGCCGGTCTTTGCAGCCCATTCGTCAGCGATCGGCTGGGTCACCGCGCGCAGCTTCTTCTCTTCTTCGGGAGTCGCATCGCGCAGCGTCATGCCTTTTTCGACCAGAATCTTACGAGCGTTGATATCGGCCTTGATGATTTCAGACCGATAGCGGGGCACCCACTCCTTGGCTTTGGCCAGGAAGATCGTGCGCACGTCGGCGGGCAACTGGTCGAGCGCCGCCTGATTGACGGCCATCACCTGGTGCGCGAGCGTCAGGTTGAACATGAAGCCGAATTTGGTGACTTCATTGAACTTCCAATCGAGCGCCGGAACGGCCGCGGTAAATGCGCCATCGACAACGCCGCGCTGCAACGCGGGGACGACTTCCGCCGGTGTAATGGTGACGCCCGATCCGCCGACCAGGCGCATCATTTCGGCCTGCTCGCGGTTCCAGGAACGAACCTTGAGGTTGCGCAGCCCGTCGATTCCGGCGACCGGCTTCGCCAGCCAAAGCTGTTGCGGCGGCATAGACCAATGCATCACCGGATTGACCTTGAATTTTTCCAGCAAAACTTTCGACACCACCGGGCCAACGGCCGGCACCGCCTTGTCGTAGAATTTGTCGACCGAGGTGCATGAAAACGGCATCGACAATGCGTTCAGCTCAGGAACGTCGCCGGCGACAAAGCCGAGCGCAACGTCGCCGATCTGGATCTGATTGCCGGCGACGACACGCAACACATCCGACGCTTTATATGGCAACTCACCGGCCGCGAAGACGCTGATCTTGAGGCGTCCACCGGTCGCTTTCGAGACGTCTTCGGCGAACTCGCGGTGCAGGGTGGTCGGTTTATCCTTGGCGCCGAAGTAGGTGTAAAATTTCCACTCGGCGTCTGCCGCCATCAGCGGGTGGGACAGGCCGATCAAGGCGCTGGCAGCGATCAGCGTCTGAAGCATCTGACGAAATTTCATTGAAACCTCCCGATATCCCGCGGATTGGCGCCGCGGGGATTTGTTTCTTTGAGTTTCGGAATGATTTTGATTGCTGTCAATCGAATTTGTCGTAATTTGACGTTCATTGAGCGAGTTTGTTATAGTTCGCGCCAGGGGCCCTCATGGCGATCGATAGACAATCCACCTCCCGCGTCGCGCTGATACCTGCTCAGCGCCAGGCCATGATTCTGGAAATCCTGCAGACCGACGGCGCCGCCGCCGTGCAGCAGCTCGCCGACGCGATTGGCGCGTCGGTGGCGACGGTGCGGCGCGATCTGGAGACATTGGAAGCCAAGGGTTTTCTGGACCGAACCTTCGGCGGCGCGAGCTTGCGCGCGCGGGCGCTCCAGCGTCTCGAGCCGGGCCACGCGGTATCGGCGCATATTCATCACGACGA
This sequence comes from Pseudolabrys sp., assembly GCA_030651965.1. Lineage (GTDB taxonomy): Bacteria > Pseudomonadota > Alphaproteobacteria > Rhizobiales > Xanthobacteraceae > Pseudolabrys. The sequence continues at coordinate 10,338 of JAUSBQ010000022.1, forward strand.
AAAGGTCGCGATCGGCAACGCCGCCGCGGCGCGCATCGAACCCTATCAGAGCGTGATCTTCGACAGCAGTTCAACCGTGCGCGAGGCCGCCCGCGCGGTGCTCGAACGGGACGTCCCGATCACCGCGATCACCAACGACCTCATGATCGCGCAGATGCTGGCCAGTTCCAGCGCCGTCACGCTGCTGACCATCGGGGGCCGCGTGCGCACCGGATCCATGACTCTTTACGGTTCGCCGGGCGAGGAGTTTCTGGCTGGTGTGAAGGCGGATCAGGCATTGATCGGCGCGCACGCCGTCACTCTCGACGGACCGTCCGAAGTGGCCATCGAGATTACGCGCATCAAGCAATTGATGGCCGGCGCGGCGCGCTGCGTTCGTGTGCTCGCCGATCACACCAAACTCGGCGACGCCTCGACCTTTCGCATTTGCGGAATCGAAGACATCGACGAACTGATTACCGATGAGAAAGCCGATCCTGCGATCTGTGCCGGCCTGCGCGAGCGCGGCCTGGCGGTGACGCTGGTCTCCGGCGGAGCGGGTTGACGCCATGCAACCTGTCCGCATCCTGGCTGACGATCTGACCGGCGCGCTGGACACGGCCGGATGCTTCGCAAGCGCCGCAAGTCCGCTGCCGGTGATATTCGATGCCGCGCTGCTGCCTGACGCGAAAAGATGGGCGGCATCGACCGCCAGCCGCGATCTTGCGGAAAGCGAAGCCGTGGCGCGAAACGCGCGTTTCCTGCCTAATTTCGCCCGTCACGGCGGCATTGCGTTCAAGAAGATTGATAGCTTGTTGCGCGGTCATGTCGCTGCCGAGATCGCACTTCATGTCCGGCGCGGCGACTTCGATTCGACGGTGATTGCGCCCGCCTTTCCGGCGCTCGGCCGTGTGACGCGGAAGGGGCGCCAGTGGGCGAAACTTGCGGGCCAGAACAATTACGACATGGTCGGCCCCGATCTCGTCAGCGATTTCGCGCGCTTTGGCATCGATCTGAAGCTGGGCTTGTCGAACGCGCCACAATCCGGGTCGCCGCGCATCTTTCTCGCCGACGCTGAGACCGACGACGATCTCAAGACAATCGTCGATGCCGGTATGCTTTGCGGGCGTGTCCTGTGGTGCGGATGCGCGGGCCTTGCTGACATTCTCGCAGGGGGAGGCGAGCGCGCTTCCGCGCCGATCGCTCCGCGCATGCTCGTCATTTGCGGGACGCGGCATTCGGTTGCATCGCTTCAGACCAAGCCGCTTGAAACCAATGAGAACGCCACCTGCGTAAGACTGCGCCCGAACGGCGATTTGGCCTCTGTGGCACAGACCGTCAATGAACGGTTGCGCGCCGGGCATTGGGCAGCGCTTGTCGCGGATCTTCCACAGCTTTCCGCCGACGCAGCACGGGGGATGCTCGGCAAAATGATGGACGACCTTTTCCCGCAACTCGACCGGCCGGACGCGCTGTTCGTCATGGGGGGCGATACGCTTGCGATCTGCTGCGGGGCGCTCGGCGCCAAGAGTCTGGCGGTGCGTGGCTTGCTGACGCGCGGCATTCCGGTGTCGGAATTCGCCGATGGCGTATGGGCGGGGATGACGGTCATTTCGAAATCCGGCGCATTTGGCGCGGAAGATACCCTAATCCGGATCATGGAAATGACCGGCGCGATCGACAGCGGCAACGCAACGGCCGCGCATGGCGAGCTCAGGCAGAAGGCTTTCCGACATTGACGCGACTTTGTATCACGATGGGCGATCCGGCCGGCATCGGTCCCGAAATCGTCTTGAAGGCGCTGCATGTGATGCGCGCTCAGAACCATGCCGCAAGCAAGCACATTGCCGTTGCCGGCTCGGCAAAAGCCTTCGAAGTCGCGGCGCAGGCCATGGCGCTGCCAACCCTGGCAAGTTTTGGCGACATTGAGTTGATCGACATCGGCAACGGCGCCGCCGCTCCCGCCTTCGGGCAACCGTCCGAACATACCGGCGAAATGGCCTATCGTTCTATCGTCGCGGCGGTCGATGCCACCCGTAGCGGACGCGCCGATGCCATCGTGACCGCGCCGCTCAGCAAAGAATCGCTGCATCTCGCCGGTCATCATTACCCCGGACACACGGAATTGCTGGCGCATCTGACCGGAGGCTCCGGCCCGGTCATGATGCTGGCACACGAAGACTTCAGGGTCAGCCATGTCACGACGCACATTCCGCTCGAGCAGGTTCCCGTTCAGGCGACGCCGGAGCGCCTCAAGCACGTCGTCACACTCACGCATCAGACCCTGATCAAGCTCGGTATCACCGCGCCGCGTATCGCCGTTGCCGCGCTCAATCCGCATGCGGGGGAAGGCGGCGTTCTGGGACGCTACGATATCGACGTCGCGGCGCCTGTTCTCGAGCAATTAAAAGGGCAGGGAACCGACGTCAGCGGACCGATATCGGGCGATACCGTGTTCGTGAAAATGCGCGCCCGCCAGTTCGACGCGGTGGTGGCGATGTATCACGACCAAGGACACATACCGGTGAAGCTTCTTGGTTTTTCGGTCGATCCGAAAACCGGCGCTTGGGAAGCGCTGAGCGGCGTCAACATCACGCTCGGTCTATCCGTCATACGAACCTCCGTCGATCATGGTACGGCGTTCGATATTGCCGGAAAGGGAGTTGCGAGCGAACGAAGTCTGATCGAGGCCATTGAATACGCGCATCGGCTGGCGGCGATGAAAGTGTGATTGCATTGAGGTGCGCACGACTGGGTCGAGAATAAAAGGCTGCCGAGACGAGCGGCGGCACGATAACGAAACAACAAGCCGGTTTAATCCGGCAGCGCAGGGATGAAATGAAGATTACGGCAGTCGAATCGTCGGTCGTGTCCTTGCCCTATGATATGGGCGGGCCCTGGCCGCTGTTTGCCGGCAAGCCGTGGACTCATCTCGAAATTCTTCTGGTCAAGGTCGAGACCGACACCGGATTGACCGGATGGGGCGAGGCATTCGGTCATGCCGCGATCCCGTCGACCAAAGCGGCGCTCGACAGCATCGTCGCGCCGCTGGTCATCGGACGCGATGCCGAAGACATCGACGCTTTGTCGCGGGATATTCTGCAATCCGTGCATTTGCTGGGACGTAACGGGCCGTTCGTCTACGCCTATTCGGGAATCGAAATCGCGCTGTGGGACATTCGCGGAAAGGCGGCCGGTCAGCCGCTGTATCGGCTGCTCGGACGCAAGGACGAATGCCTCGAACTTGAGGCCTATGCGAGTCTGTTGCGCTACAGCGATCCTGCGCTGGTGGCCAAGAACACGGCGGCCGCTTGCGCGCGGGGTTACCGTCACATCAAGCTGCATGAAATCACCCGGGAGGCGGTTCTCGCGGCTCAGAACGCGCCCGGCGCAAGCGACGCCCGTATCATGCTCGATGTCAATTGTGCGTGGAACGTGTCCGAGGCCTGCGGAATGGCAGAAGCGTTGCGCGAGGACGGGCTTGCCTGGCTTGAAGAGCCGGTCTGGCCGCCGGAAGATTGCAATGGTTTGGCCGAGGTGCGTCAGCGCGGCATTCCGATCGCAGCAGGGGAGAATGTCGCGGGCGTATTCGGCTTTCAGTCGCTGATCGATGCCAAGGCGATCGATATCGCTCAACCGAGTGTCTCCAAGATCGGCGGCGTTGGCGAGATGTTGCGGGTTATCGATCTGTGCCGCGCCGAAGGCGTCGTGGTGGCGCCTCACAGCCCGTATTTCGGACTCGGATTTATCGCCACCCTGCATATCATCGCGGCCATGCCTGAGAAACCGCTGGTGGAGGTGCTTTGGCTCGATATGGAAGCCAATCCATTCCAG
>JAUSBQ010000024.1 GCA_030651965.1 Pseudolabrys sp.
CTCGGGCAAACTCGAGTTGGGTGGGGGAGAGATAAGAAGAGCGATCAGTTCGCCCGGCCGAAACGGTCGTCCAGCGCGTAGCCGGCGCCGCGGACGGTGCGGATCGGGTCGGGCTCCTGGCCCTTGCGGATCGCCTTGCGCAGGCGGCCGACGTGAACGTCGACGGTGCGCTCATCGATATAGATGTCCGAGCCCCAGACGCCGTCGAGCAACTGCTCGCGCGAGAACACCCGGCCCGGACGCTCCATCAGGAATTCCAGCAGCTTGTACTCGGTCGGCCCGAGCTCGACGGCGCGGCCATTGCGCGAGACGCGCTTCTTCTCGCGGTCGAGCTCGATGTCGCCGATGTTGAGAACGTTGGCGACGCGCTCCGGGCTGGCGCGGCGCAGCAGCGCGCGCACGCGCGCCAACAGTTCGGGCACCGAGAACGGCTTGACGATGTAGTCGTCGGCGCCGGTGGCGAGGCCCCGCACCTTCTCGCTCTCCTCGCCGCGCGCGGTGAGCATGATGATCGGCAGTTGCCGCGTTTCAGGCCGCGCCCGCAGGCGGCGGCACAATTCGATCCCCGACAGGCCGGGCAGCATCCAGTCCAGCACCACCAGATCGGGGATGTTCTCTTTCAGCTTGGTGTCGGCGTCGTCGCCGCGCGCCGCGCTCTCGACCTCGTAGCCTTCGGCCTCAAGGTTGTAGCGCAGCAGCATGGTGAGCGGCTCTTCGTCCTCGACGATCAGAATTCGCGCGCTCATCTCAGTTTTCCCCCGCGCATGAGTTCATCATGCGCGTTTCTTTACTGCCCGGCGCCGGTCAAGGCGGCGAAGGTGGTGGTGTCGCCCTTGGGCCGGCGTTCGGTGATCGGATTGCCGTCGATGATGTAGTGCACCGTCTCGGCGATGTTGGTGGCATGGTCACCCATGCGTTCGATATTCTTGGCGCAGAACATCAGGTGAATGCAGAAGGTGATGTTGCGCGGGTCTTCCATCATGTAAGTGAGCAACTCGCGGAATACCGAGGTACAGACCGCGTCGATCTCCTCATCGCCGCGCCACACCGCCATCGCCTTGCTGTCGTCGCGGTGGGCATAGGCATCGAGCACTGCCTTCATCTGCTCGAGCACCAGATCGGTCATGTGCTCGACGCCGCGAATGAGTTTCGGCGGCGGGAATTCGGCGTTGAGCGCGATGACGCGCTTGGCGATGTTCTTGGCCAGATCGCCGATGCGCTCGACGTCGTTGGCAATGCGCAGCGCGCCGACGACGTCGCGCAGATCGACCGCCATCGGCTGGCGGCGCGCGATGGTGAGCACCGCTTTTTCCTCGATCTCGCGTTGCAGCGCGTCGATGGCGGAGTCGGCGGCGGTGACGCGCTGCGCCAGATTGGTGTCGCGCTTGGCCAGCGCGTCGACGGAGTCCGCCACCTGCTTCTCGGCGAGGCCGCCCATCTCGGCAACCATTCGCGCCAGATCCTGCAGGTCGGCGTCGAAGGCCTTGGCGGTGTGCTGTTCGTTCATTGCCGTGTCCCTAATTCCTGTATGCGCAACGGCGCGCGGTTAACCGAAGCGCCCGGTGATGTAATCCTGGGTGCGCTGATCCTTCGGCTTCGTAAACATGTCCTCCGTCCGCCCTTCCTCGACCAGATAACCGAGATGGAAGAAAGCGGTCCGCTCCGAGACGCGCGCGGCCTGCTGCATCGAATGGGTGACGATGATGATCGTGAAGTTTTCCTGCAACTCGTCCATCAGCTCTTCGATCTTGGCGGTGGCGATCGGATCGAGCGCCGAACAGGGCTCGTCCATCAGGATGACTTCCGGATTGACCGCGATGGCGCGGGCAATGCACAGGCGCTGCTGCTGACCGCCGGAAAGGCTGGTGCCGGACTCGGTGAGCCGGTCCTTGACCTCTTCGAACAAGCCCGCCTTCCGCAGACTGCCGATCACGATCTCGTCCAGGTCCGTCTTCGACTTGGCGAAGCCATGAATTTTGGGCCCATAGGCCACGTTTTCATAGATGGACTTGGGGAACGGGTTCGGCTTTTGAAACACCATTCCGACCCGGGCGCGCAGCTGCACGACATCGAGGGTGGGGTCATAGATATCCCGCTCGTCGATTTCGATTTTACCGGTCACCCGGCAGATCGGGATGGTGTCGTTCATCCTGTTGATGCAGCGCAGGAAGGTCGACTTGCCACAGCCGGAAGGACCGATCAGCGCGGTGACGGCGCGCGCCGGAACGTCCAGATTGACCGCCTTCAAGGCGTGCTTCTCGCCGTAATAGACGTTGACATCCCGCGCAATGACCTTGGGCTTCGTTCCAACATCGGGCGTCGCGTCCGTCGCCTCGGATTGATTAACCTGTACCAAACTGTTCATGAACGCGGGCTCCCCTTAAGACGCCTACCAGCGACGCTCGAATTGGCGACGCAGATAAATAGCCGACCCGTTCATCACGAACAGGAATACCAACAGAACCATGATCGCCGCCGCGGTCTTGGCCTGAAATGCGATCTCCGGCAAATCGGACCAGAGATAGATTTGTACCGGCAGAGCCGTGGCCGCGTCGGTGATTCCGGTGGGCACCTCGACGATGAATGCGACCATACCGATCATCAAGAGCGGCGCGGTTTCGCCGAGCGCATGCGCCATGCCGATGATGGTGCCGGTCATGATCCCCGGCATCGCCGGCGGCAGCACGTGGTGGAATACGGCTTGCTGCTGCGACGCGCCGACGCCGAGCGCCGCCTCCTTGATCGAGGGCGGCACCGCCCGCAGCGCGGCGCGCGAGGCGATGATGATCGTCGGCAGCACCAGCAGCGCCAGCACCAGACCGCCAACCAGCGGCGCCGATCTCGGCAGGTCGAAGAAATTGAGGAACATCGCCAGACCGAGCAGGCCGAACACGATCGAGGGCACCGCCGCGAGGTTGTTGATGTTGACCTCGATGATTTCGGTGAGCCAGTTCTTCGGCGCGAACTCTTCCAGATAGATCGCCGCCGCCACACCGATCGGCAGGCAGAGAATCAGCGTCACGAACAAGGTCAGCGCCGAGCCGACCAGCGCACCGCGGATGCCGGCGAGCTCCGGCTCGCGGCTATCGCCCGAGGTGAAGAACGCCCAGTTGAAGTTGCTCCCAATGGCGCCCTGCGCCCGCAGGGCTTCGAGCCAGGACACCTCGCGGTCGTTGACCCGGCGGTTGGCCTCCGGAACGACGTAAGTCACGACCTGCCAACTGCCGGCGGCGGCGGGGCCGGCCGACGTGAGCGGCAGGATCACGGTGCCGGTCGCCTGGGTGTCGGTCATCTTCGTGACCTTGACCAGACCGCCGTTGATCTGCACCAGCACGCTCGCGACCAACTCGTCGAGCGTCTCTTCGGAGGCGCTGGCGTCGAACCGCACCTGCAATTCAGCGGCTTTGGCGGTTGCTTCCTCGACCCGCTGCGACATCGATGCGATGTCGGCGGTGATCGTGGCGAGTTCCTGCCGGACCGCCGGCGTCGCGGTGGCGAGCGTCCGCTCGATGTCGGCCTTGCGCGCCTCAAGCGTGCGCGCATAGCCGCGCTGACGCTCCGCTTCCGTCCGCAGTGTCTGCGCGCGAGCGAACAGGCCGCTCTTGACGACTTTCAGGTTGGCGGCGAAGTCGGGAAGGCTGCTCTGGATGGTGACGTCACCGGCGACGCCACTCACCGTGGCGGCGCCGGCGGCGGGCTGCCGGTCGATCCGCGTGCCTTCCTTGTAATAAAGGTCGGCGTCGTCGGACAGCAACAACTGCGTCGACACGGTCTTGCCGATCAGCGAGGGGTCGCTCAGCACTCTTTCGCGCAGCCGGTCGGCGGCGCCCGTCGAGATAATCCCGTCGAGCGCGCGGCGATCGGCACGGCTCTCAACATTCGGAAACCGGGCACGCAGGGTATTGCGCACCACCGCCTGATAATCGCCGTCGCGCACCGCCTTTGGATCGACGTCGGCGTCGGAGATGGTTACGTCGAGCACCGCACTGTGCTGCGTAAAGGCCGGCAGGCCCTTGATGACGATGTCGGTCAGCACGATGACCAGGAACAGCGCGGTCAGGCCGATCGCGATCAATCCATACATCTTGAACCGCGCTTCGGCGCGATAGCGCGCGCGCACGCGCGCCTGCGCGGCGTCCGATGCGAAGTCGACGGTGCGAGCCGTGGAAAGCGCCATTTCAGTCATATTGCTCCCGATACCGTTTGACGATCTGCATGGCGATGATGTTCAGCGTCAGCGTGAAGAAGAACAACACGAAGCCGAGCGCGAAGGCGGCCAGCGTCTTGGCGCTGTCGAATTCCTGATCGCCGACGAGGATGGTCTTTATCTGGACGGTAAAGGTCGTCACCGCGGCGAGTGGATTGAAGGTGAGATTGCCGGCCAGACCGGCGGCCATAACCACGATCATGGTCTCGCCGACGGCGCGGCTGATCGCCAGCATCATGGCCGACACGATGCCCGAAAAGGCCGCCGGCAGAATGACCTTCTTGACCGTTTCCGACCGGGTGGCGCCCATCGCGTAGGAACCGTCGCGCAACGATTGCGGCACCGCGTTGATCACGTCATCTGAGAGCGACGATACGAACGGGATGATCATCATGCCCATGACGATGCCGGCCGCCAGCGCGCTCTCCGAGGCGACGTCCAGCCCCATGCTCTCGCCGGTGGCGCGGATAATCGGCGCCAACGTCAGCGCGGCGAAGAAGCCCAGCACCACGGTCGGGATGCCGGCGAGAATTTCCAGGATCGGCTTGGCGAAGGCGCGAAACCGCGGCGAGGCGTATTCGGCCATGTAGATCGCCGCGAACAGGCCGATCGGGCCGGCGATAACGATCGCGATGGTGGTGATCAACAACGTTCCGGTGACCAGCGGGACGATGCCGAAAGCGCCGGACGAGCCCGCCTGATCGGCGCGGATCGCGGTTTGCGGACTCCATTGCAGGCCGAACAGGAATTCAAAGGGCGAGACGCGCTCGAAGAAGCGCACGGTCTCGAACAGCACCGAAAACACGATGCCGATCGTGGTGAGCACCGCGACCGAAGCCGCGGCCAGCAGCAGGACCTTGACCGCGCGCTCGACACTGTTGCGGGCGCGGAAGCCGGCAGACAGCCTGCGAAGACCGAAGGCGGCGCCGAGCAAACCGAAGACCATGCCGGCGGCCAGGATCAGATTATACGTCCAGGTGCGCAGCGAGGTGTAAGTATCGGCGGCCTGGCGCAACGCCAAGGACGGCTCGCCGGTGTATTTTCCGGCGGCCAGCGCGGTGATGTCGCGCAAGGCCACGCCGCGGCGCAGGTCGTCGGACATCACCGTCGGATCGAAGGTTTGCAGCGCCTGACTGACGATCATCCGGTCGGCGATCGGCAGCCCGATCACGAGCAGCAGCAGCATCGGCGCGACAATGGAGAGGCCGACGAACGCGCCGTGATAGGGCGGACGGGAATGCAACGTCTCGGTCCGGGCGGCGGCCCGCGCACGTGAGCGCCCGAACAGGTACCCGACGGTGACAAGAATGAAGAGACCGGCAAGATACAGATAAACCATGGCCGCGTAACTCTCGGATGGCGCACGGGACCTGGATCAATCCCGGAAAATCGGAAGGCAGGAAGGTGCGGCCGCGCCCTGAGGCGCGGCCGCGGCAGTTCATTCTATCAGGTCAGCGGCTCAGCCGACATCACCTGCATGCCGAGGACGCCCTTGCGGACCGCCTCAAGCTCGTTCTTCGGCAGCGTCACGAGGCCCTTCTTGGCCAGGTAGCCGTCCGCGCCCAGCGCCTTGTTCGACACGTACTCAGCGGCGAACTTGTCGATGCCGGGGACGAGGCCGATGTGAGCCTTCTTGAAGTACACGTACATGCGACGGGCGCCCGGATACTTGCCCGTGGTCACGCTTTCGAATTCCGGCTCGACGCCGTTGAGCGGAACGCCGCGCAGCTTGGCCGAGTTCTCCTCGAGGAAGGAGAAGCCGAACACGCCGAACGCATTCTTGTTGGCTTCAAGCTTGGCGACGATCACGTTGTCATTCTCGCCGGCTTCGACGTAGACGCCGTCTTCACGCAAGGTCTTCCAGACCTTGTCGAACGCCTTGCTGTCGGACTTCTTCAGCGCGGCGAGAGCGGGAACCTGCTCGGCGCCCTTTTCCAGCAGCAGCTCGTGGAACGAGTCGCGGGTGCCGGAGGTCGGCGGCGGGCCGAGCACTTCGATCTTGACGTTCGGCAGCGACTTGTCGATGTCCGACCAGTTCTTGTACGGGTTGGCGATCAGCTTGCCATCCGGGCCGGGCACTTCCTTGGCGACCGCGAAAAGAAGCTGGGAGAGCGTGAGCTTGAGCGGCGTGCCCGCCTTCGACTGCGCGACGGTCAGGCCGTCGAAGCCGACATTGAGTTCGACGATGTCCTTGACGCCATTCTTCTGGCACATCTCGTACTCGCCCTTCTTCATGCGGCGCGAGGCGTTGGTGACGTCGGGCTGATTTTCGCCGACGCCGGCGCAGAACAGCTTCATGCCGCCGCCGGTACCGGTCGATTCAACGACCGGCGTCTTCATGCCGGAGGTCTTGCCGAACTGTTCGGCAACCGCGGTGGTGAACGGATAGACGGTGGACGACCCGACGACGCGGATCTGATCCCGGGCTTGAGCGGCGCCGCCGACGACCACAAAGGCCGCCGTGAGCGCGAGCGCATTGGCGAATGATTTGAATTTCACAAGTTCTCTCCATGTTTGCGGCGAACAACCGTTGGATCCCTGATCCCCGGCATTTACCTTTGCACTTGGCAAGGCGCCCGCGTTTAGCGTTTGTGCGCACACCCTGACGAAGCCCCGGACGCGGTATTTTTTGCTTTAAAGAACGCAGTTGTCCGAAGGCGAGGTAGCCTTAGAGGCCGCATGTCACCCTTCTATAAAGGTTTTGTGACAGCGACATGACAGTGCAAACGATTGATTTTTAAGACAATTCTTTGGTCTCGCCGCCGACGCCTGTGCGCAACGGCAGGTGCATTGTGAAGGTCGCCCCCCGCCCCGGCACGCTCTCGATGGAAACCCGGCCGCCGTGGCGGTTGAGCACATGCTTGACCAGCGCCAGCCCTAAGCCGGTACCGCCCTGGGCGCGGCTGTCGGCGACGTCGACGCGGTAGAAACGCTCGGTCAGGCGCGGCAGATGTTCGGGCGCGATGCCCGGACCGTGGTCGCGCACCGCGATGCGCGCTTCCGGCAGACCGGCGCGGGTCAGCGCCCGCGATAGCGTAATCTCGACGCGCTTGCCGGCCGCGCCGTATTTCAGCGCGTTCTCGACCAGGTTCTCCAGCGCGCGGATCAACTCGTCGCGGTCGCCGCGCACCACCAGCGGCTCGGCCGGCGTCACCATCTTGATCTCGACCTGACGGTCGCGCGCCAGCGTTTGCAGGCCGTCGGCGACCTGCCGCACCAGAGGCGCGAGGTCGACCGCCGCGCTCGGCGGCAGATGCGCGTTCAATTCGATGCGCGACAGCGACAGCAGGTCGTCGATCAGCCGCGCCATGCGCGCCGCCTGGCCCTGCATGATGCCGAGAAACTTCTCGCGCGCGGCCGGATCGTTGCGGGCCGGACCCTGCAGGGTTTCGATGAAGCCGAGCAATGCGGCGAGCGGCGTGCGCAGTTCGTGGCTGGCATTGGCGATGAAGTCGACGCGCATTTCCTCGATCCGGCGCAACGGCGTCAGATCGTTGAACGTCATCATCAGAATGTCGGAGGCGCCGGCGCCGTCATCGAGCGTCACCGGCGTGACGAACGCCTCAAACCAGCGGTCGAGCGGCACGCGCTCGAAGAACTCGACGCGCTGCACCTCGCCCGTTTTGCCGGCGCGGCGGATGGCGTCGACCAGTTCCGGCATACGCAGCGTAATCAAAGCCGGCTCGCCGCGCCGCAAGGCCGGCGCGATGCCCGTGGCCGCCGTGTTGAAGGCGATGACGCGGGTGTCGCGGTCGAGCACGATGGCCGGGCTCGGCAGGCCGCCGATCAGTTGCTCGATCAGCAGCGCCCGCGGATGCGAGGCAGCGCGGCCGGCGACACCGCGCTCGCTTCCCGAACGGCCGGTATCGCGACGATCCCACAGCGCCCGCCAGGCGCTGCGCCAGCGACCGGGCATGGAACCTGCCGCGCTCATTTGCGGCCGCCGCCGGCGTCGTCCGGCTCGACCGTGCTGAGGATCGGCGTCGCCACCTTGGTGACCGGCGTCAACTCGATCTTCTCGCGCGTGCCTCGCATATTGAGCCAGATTTCGCGCGCGCCCAGAATCAACAAGGCAAAGGCGAACGGCGTCAAATAATAAAGCATGCGGAACAGCAGCAATCCGGCGAGCAGGTGTTCTTTCTCGAACTGATAGAGCGCTACCAGCATGGCGGCGTCGAACACGCCGAGGCCGCCGGGCGAATGGCTGGCGAAGCCGAGCAAGGTCGCGGTGACGAAAATCACCGCCAGCGTGATGAAGTCGATATTCGGTTCGCCCGGCACCAGCATGTACATGGCGAGCGCGCAGAAGCCGAGATCGATGATGCCAATGCAGATTTGCAGCAACGTGTTCGGCCCGCGCGGCAGCCGCACCGACCAGCCGCCACGGCCGACCTCGCGCTGTGCGGTCCACACCCAGGCGAGATAGCAGGCGAGGATGGCGAGCAGGCCAAGGCCAATGATACGGTTCGTCGTTTCGCTCAGTTGATCAATGGCGCCGGCGGCGGCCGGGTGGATGGTGATGCCCAAACCCAGCACGGTGACATTACCGAGCCAGAAAGTGAGACCGGCGACGAAGCAGATCTTGGCCACTTCGACGGCATCCAGCCCGTAATGCGAATAGATGCGGTAGCGCACCGCGCCGCCGGTAAAGACGGTCGCGCCGATATTGTGCCCGATCGAATAGCTGGTGAAGCCGGCGAGCGCGGCGATCCGGTAGGGCACGCCGCGGCGGCCGATGGTGCGCAACGCAAACCAGTCATAGAAGGTCAGTGTGAAATAGCCGCCGGCGACGAACAGCGCCGCAAGGACGATATTGTGCGGCGGGGTCGCCTTCAGCGCGACGATGACCTCGTCGACGTTGATATTGTGCAGCATCCGCCACAGCACGGACGCCGCCACGCCAATGATGGCAAGACTGAGCAGAACGCCAACTTTATTCCAGCCGATGTACTTCTGGAATAATCGCGCCACCGCGCGCAGCGAATGAAGCATCGAACCTCCGGACCGGCGGCGCCTGCGCCGTGCGCTCGAGCGGCGCAGGGCTGACAGACCCAGTAGCAGAACTCGTTGGGTCGCGCGAGGGGATGCGATAACCCCGGCCACGCATTTGCGAGGCCGGGGCTATAGGACAGTCATCGAGCGGTAATCTGCTTAATTGCAGACCGTGACGCGGCGCAGGCGCTTGCCGTAGGGCGTGAAGACGACGCGGCGGACCACGTAGCAGTCGGCGCCGTAGCCATAGGCGGGGCCGTAGAAGCCGACGCGGAAACCGCCGCGGTGCCAGCCGTGATGGCCGTGGTGGCCGTGATGACCATGCCAGCCGCCGGCGGCGGAAGCGGTGGTCGGGGCGAGGGCGGCGGCGGCGACAACGGCGGCAGCGCCCAGCGCGATGGCGAACTTGCGGAACATGGTGGTCATTGGCGTCTCTCCTGTTTCGAGGGATGTGCCTCTCACATCCTGTGCCTATGGGTCGTGGACCCGCCGAAAAAGGTTCAAGGCGATTTTGCCGGATCGTCATTCCGGGGCGTGAGCGTCAGCGAAGAAGCCCGGAATCCATAGTCTCGCCCTGGGGTTAGGGAGTTTCGGGCCCGGCCACCCTTTGGCCGTCCCGGAATGCCAAATCGGCGCTATTGGCTTGCCGATACCGCCTCGGAAGGCCGAAACTGTGACGCACCGTTAACGTGTCGGCGGTCACATTCTATTCCGCCGAATTCCTCGATACTGATTGAACCTCGCGGCGGTC
>JAUSBQ010000033.1 GCA_030651965.1 Pseudolabrys sp.
TCAATCTGTCGGTGTGGTTCGCGCTGCATGTGCTGTTTGGCAAGGTCACCGAGATGCATAGCGGGCCTTTCCGCTGGTACGCTTTCGACCCGAACGCGCTCGACAAGCAGGTCGTCGTGCTGGCGGCGACGGCGGCGTTGCTCGTCTTCCGCTTTCACCGCAGCCTGATCGAGGTCATCGGCGTGATGGCGCTGCTCGGCATTATTACGCAGTATCGATTTTAATACCGGGCTAGCGTTCCTGCTTCACCGCGCTCTCATGCCAGCGCCGCAGCAAGAAATGCGACGCCGCCGACAGCACGAAGAAGATCGCCACGCCGGCAAGCGACAGCAGCAGCAGCGCCGCGAACATGCGCGAGATGTTGAGCCGGTAGCCGGACTCGGCGATGCGATAGGCAAGACCCGAACCGGCGCCGGCCGAGCCCGCGGCGATTTCCGCCACCACCGCGCCGATCAGCGACAGGCCGCCGGCGATGCGCAAGCCCGCCAGCATCTGCGGCAACGCCGCCGGAAGCTTGAGATGCAGCAGCACCTGCCAGCGCGACGCTTTATAGAGCCGGAACAGCGCCACCAGATTATGATCGACCGAGTTCAGGCCAAGCGTGGTGTTGGCCAGCACCGGAAAGAACGCGACGATCCAGGCGCAGGCCAGAACGGCCAAAGGTTGCGGCAGATAGATCAGCAGCAACGGCGCGACCGCGACCACCGGCGTCACCTGAAGGATGACGGCGTAAGGATACAGCGCGTATTCCGCGATGCGCCATTGATTGAAGGCAACCGCCAGCACGATGCCGCCAAGCGCGGCGAGCAGAAAGCCCTGCAAAGTAATGGTCAGCGTCACCAGCAGCGACCGGCCCAGCAGCGGCGCGTCGCTGATCAGTGTCGCGAAAACGAGGCCCGGCGACGGCAGCACATAAGGCGGAATGGCGAACAGCCGCACCGCCAGGTCCCACGCCAAGACCACCAGCGCCAGCATGACGATCGGCAGGACAAGGCGCAATGCGCGTTGGCGTGTCGTGCGATTGATTGCCTGCGTCATGGCGCCGCCGCCATCGCCTTGCCGAGCGCTTCGGACACCTGCCGGCAGAAGCCGGCATATTCCGCCGAGGTGCGGAAGCGCTCGTCGCGCGGATAGGCCGCCGGAATGGCGATTTCGGCAAAGATACGTCCCGGCCGCGGCGTCATCACCAGAATGCGCTGTGACAGGTAGACCGACTCGAACACCGAGTGGGTGACAAAAATCACCGTGCGGCGCAGCTCCTGCCAAACGCCCAGCAGATCGTTGTTGAGTTTGAAGCGCGTGATCTCATCGAGCGACGCGAACGGCTCGTCCATCAGCAATAGTCGCGGCTCTGTCACCAGGGCGCGGGCAATCGAGGCGCGCATGCGCATGCCGCCGGACAGTTCACGCGGAAAAGCGTCGGCGAACTCGGCAAGACCGACCCGCGCCAGCGCCCGCGTCACCGCCGTGTGCGCTCCCGTTTTTTCGGCGGTGCCGAGTTTGAACGGCAGCAGCACGTTGTCGGCGACGCTCGCCCACGGCATCAATGTCGGGTCTTGAAAGACGAAGCCGATATCGCCGGCGGCACGCTCGACGACGCCGGCGCTCGCCTCGCTCAAGCCGGCGATAATGCGCAACGCCGTCGACTTGCCGCAGCCGGACGGGCCGAGCAGCGACACGAATTCGCCCTCGGTAACGGCGAGATCAAGTCCGGCGAGCGCGACCGTACCGCTCTCGAACGTCTTGCCGACGCCGCGAAGCGAGACGATGGCGCCGGCGTTCTCGGTCATTTAGGCCGCAAGTCGACGCCGACGCCTTTATTGACGAACTGCAGCGTATAGGCCTTGCGATAGTCGAGCCTGGCATTGACCACGCCGGCGCGCACCATCTTGTCGAAGAACGCCTTCATGCGCGCATCGGTCACGGCGCCGATGCCGAGCTTTTCCGCGTCGCCCGAGTCGACGATGCCGTATTCCTTTATCTTGGCGATGGAATAGGCGATCAGCGCGTCGGACATTTCCGGATTATGCTTCTTGATGAGTTCGTTGCCCGGCCGGCTGTCGCCATAAAGATAATTGTACCAGCCGATCGCCGAGGCATCGACGAAGCGCTGCACCAGGCCCGGATTTTTCTCGACCAGATCGCGCCGCGTCTCGATCAGGGTCGAGTAGGTGTTGAAACCGTGATCGGCTAGCAGAAAGATTTCCGGCTTAAATTTTCCCTGCGTCTCGATGGCGAAGGGCTCAGAAGTGACATAGCCCTGCATCGCCGTATTTGTGTCGGCAAGGAACGGCTGAGGATTGAAAGTGTAGGGCTTCACCTTGGATTCGTCGAAACCGTAATCGGCCTTCAGCCATTGAAAGTAGCTGGCGACGCCTTCCTTTGACACGAGCAGCGTGAGCTTCTTGAGGTCTTCCAGCTTATTGGCCTTGCCCGGGTGGGCGAGCAGGACCTGCGGGTCCTTCTGGAAGCTCGCCGCCACGGCAATAGTCGGCACGTTCTGCTCGACCGCGTCGAAGCTTTGCAGCGAATTGGCGCTCATGAAGAAGTCGATCTTGCCGACCGGCAGCAGCAGCCGGTTATTCACATTCGGCCCGCCCGGGACGATCTCGACATCGAGCCCGTATTTCTTGTAGGTGCCGTCGGCGACCGCCTGGTAATAGCCGCCGTGCTCGGCCTCGGCCACCCAGTTGGTGCCGAACCGCACCTTGTCCAGCGTTTGCGCCTGCGCGGGCATCGCCATTCCGGCGACAACAGCAGCAACAGCGACTCGCATGGTTCGAATAAATCGCATGTGTCAGTCCCTGCCCGGCGGCTGAATTATACCGAATAAACAATACCGAGGCAGGGGCAATTTCGCGCAATTACGCTTCCGGTCGCAGCTTCCGGGGACCTGCCGGAAATTCTTCGACCGCCCGTGAACCTTTTTCTCCGTCCGGCGACCAAAGGATATGCGGTCCGATCGGCCGCCCCCAAATCACCGGATGGAGACCGCCATGACCAACAAGTTCAGCACCAAGACAGCATCCAAGACCTTTGCCGCCGCCCTCGCCGCGCTTACCGTTGCCGGCACCATTGCCGCCACCAGCGGCGAAGCCCAGGCCCGCCCCCGCCACGGCACCGCGCTCGGCATCGGCATCGTCGCCGGCACGCTGATCGGCATGGCTGCCGCTTCCCATGCCTACGCCGGCCCGACCTATGTGACCGGCCCCGGCTACCGCGATTGCCGCTACGTCGAACGTTACAACCGCTGGGGCCACCTGCGCGTGGTCAAGGTCTGCGACGCCGTCCCGTACTGATGCTTTCGCATCGATAGCGATCGGCGCCCGCCCCATCTGCCCCAGCGCCGATCGATCAGGTCCGCCCGGAATCCCCGTCCGGGCGGACCAAACTATCCAACTAGATAATCTGGATGTTCAACATTCAATTATCTAAATATGGAAGACTATTATTCTGGGCGTGTTAATCACGGCCGAACGGGGCTTCAGGCGGGGCGGCAACACTCATGACTTCAGAATTCCGATCCGGCGTCGCGGCCCTGGCTTTGCTGGCCGCCGGTCTGCTGCTCGCGCCGGGTCATGCCTTGGCCGCGGGCGGCGCCTTCGCGGTCGACGATTCGGAGGTCGGCAAGCCGGGCGAGTGCAAGGTCGAATCCTGGGTCTCGTTTGCCGGCAACCGTGACCTGGCCGCCGCGACTTCGCCCGCCTGCGTGGTCAATCTCGGCATCCCGGTCGATATTGGCGGCCAGTTGCAGCGGTCGCGCAGCGACAGCGAATGGGGCACCAGCGGCGCGCTCAAGGCCAAGGTCAACATTATTTCAGCGGAAGGCCACGCCTTCGGTCTCGGCCTTTCCGGCGGCAGCGGCTGGGATCTGATCACCGGCGCCAGCACCGGCGGCTTCATCAACGTGCCGGTCACCTTTCAACTGCGCGAAGACTTCAAGATCAATATCAACGGCGGCTGGATGTACGACGCCACGACCAAGATCAGTTACGCCACCTGGGGCGCCGGCTTCGAGTGGAATTTCAACAAGGCCCTGCCGCTGACTTTGATCGGCGAAGTCTACGGCCAGGAAGGACGTCTGGCGCCAGTCGAACCGGACGCCGCGCCCGCCAACAACAGCGTGCGCGAACCGCGCACCCAACTCGGCCTGCGCTATACGCCGAAAGAAAATATCGACGTCGACGTGATCTGGGGCCGCAACATCACCGGCGAGAACTCCAACTGGCTGACGCTCGGCGTCAACCTGCGCTTCTAGAGCCGGGCACTACTTGGCGAGTTCGGCGCGCACGATCTTGGCGCCCTCCACCATCGCCTTCATCTTTCCATAAGCGACCTCGCGAGGCAGATACTTAAGGCCGCAGTCTGGCGCGACCACGATCTTGTCGGCCGGCACATAAGGCAGCGCGCGGCGGATGCGCGCGGCGACCGTTTCCGGATGCTCGATCGTCATATCGGACAGATCCAGCACGCCGAGAATGATTGTCTTGCCGGGCAGCGTTTCCAGCACCTTGCAATCGAGGCCCGACTGCGCGGTTTCGATCGACACCTGCTGGATGGGTGAATTGGCGAACTCCGGCAGGAACAAATAGCCCTCCGGGCGCACGTGAATCACCGCCGCATAGCCGAAGCAGATATGCACCGCGGTCGTGCCTTTGACGCCGTCGAGCGCGGCGTTGAGGCCCTTGAGGCCGATCTGTCGCGCCTTCTCCGCCCGCGCCTGCATATAGGGCTCGTCGATCTGCACGATGTCGGCGCCGGCGGCGAACAGGTCCTTGATCTCGGCATTCACCGCGGCCGCGTAATCGAGCACCATCTCCAGCTCGTCCTTGTAGAAATCGTTCTGCGCCTGCTGCGACATGGTGAACGGCCCGGGCACCGTGATCTTGATGACGCGGTCGGTATTGGCGCGCAGGAACTTGACGTCGCGCACCTCGACCGGATGCTTGCGGCGAATCTTGCCGGTGACGCGCGGCACCGGATTGGGATGGCCCGAACGGTCAAGCGCTGTGCCGGGGTTGTCGATGTCGACGCCCTCGAGCGCGGTGGCGAAGCGGTTGGAATAGCTTTCGCGGCGCATCTCGCCGTCGGTGATGATGTCGAGGCCGGCGCGCTCCTGATCGCGGATGGCGAGCACGGTGGCGTCGTCCTGTGCCTGATCGAGAAACTCCGGCGCGACCCGCCACAGCTCTCTGGCGCGCACGCGGGGCGGAAAGCGACCGGCGAGCCTCTCACGGTCGATCAGCCAGTCCGGCTGCGCATAAGAGCCCACAAGCGACGTCGGAAGCAGCGGCAAGGTCATGGAGTCCTCCCTCGAACCGGCGCGACTTTAAGGCGCGCTTTTGGTCTTCAATAAGAAGTATCGGCCTTCTGGTTCGCCACAGCAAGACTCATCGCCAGCACCCGCGCGACGTGCAGCGCGTCGCGACCGGCGCCGTCGTGAATCTGATGCCGGCAGGAGGTGCCGTCGGCGACAATCATCGTATCGCCGGGCGCTTTACGCACCGCCGGCAGCAGCGACAGTTCGCCCATCCGCAGCGAGACGTCGATGGTGTCGGGGTTGTAGCCGAAGCTGCCGGCCATGCCGCAGCAGCTCGATTCGATGGTCTCGACGCTGAGTTCGGGGACAAGCTTCAGCACGCTTTCGACCGCGCCCATGGCGGCGAAGGCCTTCTGGTGGCAATGGCCGTGCAGCAGCGCCTTTCGCGGCAGCGCGCCGAGCGGCAGATCGAGCCGGCCTTCTTTCTGTTCGCGGGCGAGAAATTCCTCCAGCAGCAGCGCGTGGGCGGCAATCCGGTCGGCCGCCTCGCCCTTGAGCAGCGCCGGCAACTCGTCGCGCAGCGTGAGCAGGCAACTCGGCTCAAGGCCGACAATCGGGATGCCGCGCGCGGCGAATGGCGCCAGAGCTTCGAGCGTGCGCCGCATTTCCGCGCGCGCCTCGTCGATCTTGCCGACCGAGAGGAAAGTGCGGCCGCAGCACAGCGGCCGCGACCCGCCGTCTTTCGGCAGCGCTGCATGGACGCGATAGCCGCCGGCGAGCAGCACAGCAAAAGCAGCGTCGAGATTCTCGCGCTCGAAATAGCGGTTGAAGGTGTCGGCGAACAGCACGACCTCGCGGATAGGCAGGTCTGCCTTGCCCTTGGTGTAAATCCAGTCGGAACGATCGCGGTAAATATCCCTGCGCCATTGCGGCAGGCTGCGTTTGGCAGAGAACTTCGCCAAGGCTTCCGAAGCGCGGCGCAGCAAAGGCACACGATCGCGCAGATTGAACAAAGCGGCAAAGCGCGCGGCCAAAGGCGCGTAACGCGGCAGATAGCCGACCAGCCGGTTGTGAAGCGTGAGCCCATGCTTCGCCGCGCGCGCGGCCAGCACCTCGATCTTCATGCGCGCCATGTCGACGCCGGTGGGACATTCGCGGCGGCAGGCCTTGCATGAGACGCACAGCGACAATGTCTCGGCCATCTCGTCGGACGCCAGCGCATCCGGGCCGAGTTGGCCGCTGATAGCGAGGCGCAGCGAATTGGCGCGGCCGCGCGTGACGTCCCGCTCGTCGCGGGTGATGCGGTAGCTCGGACACATGGCGCCGCCGGCCAGTTTGCGGCAGGCGCCGTTGTTGTTGCACATCTCGACCGCGCCCTGGAACCCGCCGCCGGCGCCGGGATAGGCCGACCAGTCGAGTTCGGTTTTCATCTCGACGCCGTGGTAATCGGGCTTGTAGCGGAACAGCGAGCGGTCATCGAACTTCGGCGCGCGCACGATCTTGCCGGGATTATAGAGACCGTTCGGATCGAAGCGGTCCTTCACCTCTTCGAAAGCGCGGGCGAGACGCGAGCCGAACATCGGCTCGTTGAACTCGGAGCGCACCAGGCCGTCGCCGTGTTCGCCGGAATGGGAGCCCTTGTATTCGCGCACCATGGCGAAAGCCTCTTCGGCGATCGCGCGCATGGCATGGACGTCCTTGTCCAGCCGCAGATTGAGCACCGGACGGACATGCAGGCAGCCCGAGCCGGCATGGGCGTACCAGGTGCCGCGCGTGCCGTTCCTCTCGAAAATCTCCGTCAGCCGCGTCGTGTAGTCCGCAAGATGTTCGAGTGGCACCGCGCAGTCCTCGACGAAGGACACCGGCTTGCCGCTCTCCTTCATCGACATCATGATGTTGAGGCCCGACGTGCGCACCTCGGTGATGGCCGCCTGCAATTCCGGATTGAGCACCTCGACCACGCCGCCCCATTTCGGGCCGCGATTGTCCCAGCCAAAGCCGAGATCGCCGATCAGTTCCTTGAGCGCGCGCAGGCGGCGCAGGTTTTCCTCATGATCGTCCTCACCGAATTCGACCAGCAGTATGGCGGCCGGCAGATCGCGCACGAACCTGTCGAGCGTCGGCTTGAACATCGCAATCGCGCCGGCCAGTTCGATCATGGTCTGGTCGATCAGCTCGACCGCGATCGGTTTCAGCTTGACGATGTGCTGCGCGCAATTCATCGCCTCGTAGAAGCTGCCGAAATGCACCGCGCCGACGGCGCGCCGCCCGAGCAAAGGCGACAGCTTGAGTTCGATACGCGTCGAGAAGCCGAGCGTGCCTTCGCCGCCGACCAGAATGTGCGCCAGGTTGATGTCGTTGCCGCCGGAGTATTTGCCCGGCACCAGCGCGTCGAGATTGTAGCCGCCGACGCGGCGCTGCACTTTTGGAAAACGCGCGGCGATCTCGTCGGCCTCGCGCGCGCCGATGCCGATTAGATCGCCCGCCAGCGGTCGCAATGCCTCCGGCACATTGTCGAGATCGCCCCCCATCGGGCCGAAATGCGCTTTCGTGCCGTCGGCCAGCAGCGCGTCGATGGCATGCACATTGTCGCGCATGGTGCCGTAGCGCAGCGAGCGGCCGCCGCAGGAATTGTTGCCGGCCATGCCGCCGATGGTGGCGCGGGAGGCGGTGGAGATGTCGACCGGAAACCACAGGCCGTGGGGTTTGAGCTGCCTGTTGAGGTCGTCGAGGACGATGCCGGGCTCGACGGCGACGCGGGCATTCTTGACGTCGAGGTCGAGGATGCCGGTGAGGTATTTCGAGCAGTCGATGACCAGGGATTCCCCGACCGTCTGCCCGCATTGGGAGGTGCCGCCGCCGCGCGGCAGGACGGTAACACCTTCCTGCCGGGCGATTCCGATCGCACGTTCGGCGTCGTCTATCGTGCGCGGGACCACAACGCCGATGGGCTCAATCTGGTAATGCGAGGCGTCGGTCGCATAACGGCCGCGGGTAAAGCGGTCGAACCGAACGTCCCCGGTCAATTCGGCCTTCAGACGCCTTTCCAGACCCGGTAAAACAACCGCCAAAACGCCGATCCTCTTCGTCTATATGGGATAATCGCATGGGCCGATTGCGGAAAACCGCTTGACCGCAATGTTGCATTCATAGTTCAACGCCACAAGCCGCTCCCCAGCCGGGACGGACCTGTGGACCCCAGTCCGCGCATTTTCGACAGTAGCTGCCGTCTTAGGAGCGGTTTTTAAAATGGCTCAGAATTCCTCACGTATGGCCGGACGTCATTTCCTGCACATCCCGGGACCGACGCCGGTGCCCGACCGCGTCCTGCGCGCGATGGACACGCCGATGATCGATCATCGCGGTCCCGAGTTCGCCAAACTGACGAAGAAGTGCCTCGACGGCATCAAGACCATTTTTAAGACCACCAATCCGGTGATCATCTATACCGCGACCGGCACCGGCGCCTGGGAAGGCGCGCTGGTCAACACGTTGTCGGCCGGCGACAAGGTGCTGATGGTCGAGACCGGCCAGTTCGGCGTCCTGTGGAAGAAGATGGCCGAGAAGCTCGGCATCGTTCCCGAACTGCTTTCGACCGACTGGCGCACCGGCGCCGACCCGAAGGCGATCGAAGCCCGCCTGCGCGACGACAAGAATCACGAGATCAAGGCGGTGTGCGTGCTGCACAACGAGACCTCGACAGGCTGCCTGTCGCCGATCGCCGAAATCCGCAAGGCCATCGACGCCGCCGGCCATCCGGCGCTGTACATGGTCGACACCATCTCCTCGCTCGCCTCGGCCGACTACCGCCATGACGAATGGGGCGTCGACGTCTCGGTCGGCGGTGCGCAGAAGGGCCTGATGCTGCCGCCCGGCATGTCGTTCAACGC
>JAUSBQ010000035.1 GCA_030651965.1 Pseudolabrys sp.
TTTGTCGCGCAGCATGAAACGTTGGATTTTTCCGGTCGCCGTCTTCGGCAAACTATCCACGAATTCAATCCAGCGCGGATACTTCCAAGGACCAATAGCGTGTTTTACATGAACCTTGAGCTCTTCATATAGCGCGCGACCGGCATCGCTATCCCTGCGATCCCTCAGCACGACGAATGCTTTCGGCTTGATTAGTCCATTGCTGTCTTCGACCGGCACGACCGCGGCCTCGAGAACCTTCGGATGGGTAACCAAGGCGTCTTCGACCTCGAATGGCGACACCCAAATTCCGCTGACCTTGAACATATCGTCGGTTCGGCCGCAGTAAGTGTACACGCCATCTGGACGCCGCGTATATTTGTCACCAGTACGAGTCCACTCGCCCAAAAACGTGCGGCGCGATTTTTCACGCTGATTCCAATAGCCGACGGCGGACGATTCACCGCGTACTAAAAGCTCGCCCATTTCATTGTCGTCAACGTCACGCACATTTTCGTCAACCAGCCGGAGTTCGTAGCCGTCTACCGGCACGCCGGATGTGCCGTACTCGACAGCATTCGGAAGGTTTGTCAGGAAGAGATGCCCCATCTCGGTCGAGCCAACGCCGTTCACAATGTCGAGGCCAAAGCGTTGCTTCCATGCCGTGCCGACATGTTCTGGCAACGGCTCGCCGGCCGAAAAGCAAAGCCGCAGCCGGCTGGACATGTTTTCGGGCTTGCACTCGGGATCGGCAAGAATTGCGGAATAGAGTGTCGGCACAGCGAAAAACATTGTCGGTTGGTATCCGCGTAGCATCTCAAATACGGTCTGCGGGGTCGGTCGCTCCGGATAGAAGACTGAAGTTGCTCCCACCCACATCGGACAGAACAGGGCGCTGCCGAGGCCATAGGAGAAGAAAAGCTTTGCGGCAGAAAACACGATGTCATCTTCGCGATAGCCAATACGATGCTGACCGGCGTTCTGCGCCATGGCCTTAGGGCTCGAGTGCACATGCATAACGCCTTTTGGCATTCCGGTCGTGCCGGACGAATAGAGCCAGTAAGCGACCTCATCGGCCGCGGTTCTGGCTGGTGCCGCACCTTCGTTCTCGGCTGCCAAAAGTATGTCCAGCCGCGGCACCGATGCAGGACCTCCGCCAACGACGACAATTGCCTTGAGGCTAGGCAGATCTTTCACCGCCTCCTGAACGGCTGGCAGCAGCGCGGTCGAAACGAAAACCGCCTTGGCTCGCGAGTCTTCAAAAAGATAGCGGTATTGATCGACTGTCAGCCGCGTATTGACGAGAACCGGGACAATGCCAGCGCGGATGGCCCCCCAGAACAGCACCGGAAAATCGACCGTATCGAGCAAAACGAGAGCTATCCGATTCTCAGGTTCAATTCCCATGCGTGACAGCATCGGGCCGATGCGTGAAGTTGCGTCACGCAGTTCTGCGTAAGTCAGATTACGAGCCGTATCGATAAACGCGGTTTTGTCACCCCGGCCTTCGGCGACATTTCGATCCACAAAATCAACCGCGGCATTGTAGTCGCGAAGCGCTATCATCAGCGTCGCCTATAATTATTTGATTTGGTCGATGTTACCGGCAAGCCGCGACCTGATCCTTGACTTCGGTCAGGTTACTCATTCGATACCGCGTCAATCGAGGCGAGCACTCTTGATTTTTGTCATGGCGCTCCGCCGCCAGACGGCGCAACATCTAAAATTAGGAGCATGACGATGCATAAGCACAGCCCGCCCTCGACGAAGCGGCTGCTGAAATTGAAGTTGAATGGACGCTGGCGCGAAGACGCCGTGTCCGAACAGGAATTGCTTGTCGATTATCTGCGCGATGTAACGCACCTCACCGGCACAAAAATCGGCTGCGATGGCGGCGAATGCGGCGCGTGCACAGTCTTAGTCGACGGCGAGGCAGTGCCATCCTGTATCACGCTCGCGGTGCGCTGCGAGGGGCGGAATGTGGAAACGATCGAGGCTTTGGCAACGCAGGGCCGCCTCAGTCGATTGCAGAGCGCCTTTCATGAGAAGCTTGGCACGCAATGCGGCTTCTGCACTCCGGGGATGATCATGGCAGCCGAAGCGCTTCTGCGCAGCAATCCGACGCCAACCGACGGCGAAATACGGACCGCCTTATCCGGCAACCTTTGTCGGTGCACGGGCTATGTAAAGATCATCGAATCCGTCAAGGCCGCCGCGGGGGTTACTTCATGACCTCCGCCCCGGGCACCGGCGGCAAGCTCGCCCGCCGCGGCGTTCCTTTGATTGATGGCATTGAGAAAGTCACTGGCCGGGCGCGCTATACCGCCGACCTCGATCATGCCGATGCTCTGGTCGGACGCATTCTGCGCAGCCCGATAAGCCACGGCGATATCCTTTCGCTGGATGTTTCCAAAGCGCGCGCGCTGGATGGGGTCGTGGCGGTCGTCACAGGCGATGACTGTTCGCACACCTACGGTGTGTTGCCCATCGCCATGAACGAATATCCACTGGCGCGCGGACGTGTGCGCTATCGCGGCGAACCGATCGCGGCGGTGGCCGCAATCGATGAGGTGACCGCCGAGCGGGCGCTCGGCCTGATCGAACTCAAAGTGAAACAGTTACCCGCTTATTATACGTCCGAGGCGGCGCGAGCGCCCGATGCGGTTCTTCTGCACGACGACAAGCCCGGCAATATCGAGCGCGACGTCCATCACCAGTTTGGCGATGTCGCGCAAGGTTTTGCCGCCGCCGATCTGGTGCGCGAGGAGCTGTTCAATTGCGCTGAGGTCAATCATGCGCAAATCGAGCCGCACGCCAGCCTTTCTGAGTTCGATCCGGCGACCGGCCGGCTGACGGTGCAAACCGTGTCTCAGGTTGGCTATTACCTGCACCTCATGCTCGCCGAGTGTCTCGAAATGGATACCTCGCGCATCCGGGTGATCAAGCCGTTTATCGGCGGCGGGTTCGGCGCGCGCGTCGAAGCGCTCAATTTCGAAATCGTTACCGCGTTGCTGGCGAAGGCCGCCGCCGGCAAGGTGATGATGCGGCTGACGCGCGAGGAAACTTTCCTTACCCACCGCGCGCGTCCGCAAACCGATATTAAGCTGAAGCTCGGCATGACCAAAGACGGACGCATGACCGCCTGCGAATGCCAAGTGGTGCAGCGCGGCGGCGCCTATGCCGGTTACGGCATCATTACCATTCTCTATGCCGGCGCGCTGTTGCACGGGCTCTACGATATTCCCGCGGTCAAGTACGAAGGCAGCCGGGTCTATGCCAATCTGCCGCCCTGCGGCGCCATGCGCGGACATGGTTCGGTCGACATGCGTCACGCATTCGAATGTCTGGTCGACCGGATGACGCACGAACTCGGGCTGGACCCATTCGCCGTGCGGCGCGCCAATCTGCTGCGGGCGCCGACCCGCACTATGAATGATCTGGTGGTCAACAGTTACGGGCTGGCAGAATGTCTCGACAAGGTCGAGCGCGCCAGCGGATGGCGCGAACGCCTCGGCAAATTGCCGCCCGGGAAGGGTCTCGGCATGGCCTGCTCACATTATGTTAGCGGGGCCGCTAAGCCGATCCACCGTACCGGTGAACCACACGCGGTGGTGAATCTCAAGCTGGACTTCGATGGCGGGGTGACGGCGCTCACCGGCGCCGCCGAAATCGGCCAAGGTTCTTCGACCATGGTCGCTATCGCGGTGGCCGAGACTCTGGACATTTCACTCGAACGCGTCCGCGTTATTGCCGCCGATACCGCTGTGACGCCCAAGGACAACGGGGCCTATTCGTCGCGCATCACTTTCATGGTTGGCAACGCGGCGATCGACGCCGCCAAAAGGCTGAAGTCGGTGCTTACTGCCGCGGCGGCCCGCAAGCTTGAGGCGCGCCCAGAAGACGTCGAATGCTTAGGCGAAGTGTTCCGTGTCGGCGGCGGCGATCAATCGTGCCTATCGTTCGCCGACGTCGTCGCAGCGGCGCTGGTCGATGAGGGCGCCATCACCGTGAAGGGCACGTTTACCTGCCCGCCGGAATTCCACGGCGGCAAGCACCGCGGCGGCGCTGTTGGCTCGACCATGGGCTTCAGCTATGCCGCGCAGGTGGTTGAGGTGAGCGTCGACGATGCGACCGGTCTGATAACAGTCGACAAGGTGTGGGTGGCGCTTGACTGCGGCCATGCAATCAATCCGCTTGCGGTGGAAGGGCAAATCCAAGGATCGGTCTGGATGGGCATGGGTCAAGCCATGTGCGAGGAAACCCGTTATCTCGATGGCTTGCCGGCCCATGCAAGCTTGCTCGAATATCGCATGCCGACCATCATGGATTCCCCCCCAATCGAAACCGATATTGTCGAAAGCCACGACCCCTATGGGCCGTTCGGCGCCAAAGAAGCGAGCGAGGGTGCATTGGCCGGTTTCCCGCCAGCCTTGGTGAACGCTATCGCCAACGCGATCGGGATAAGCCTCAATGAATTGCCCGTGACACCGGACCGCGTGATGGATGCTCTAATCCAACGCCGGCGGCAGGCGCGACTTGCCGGCAGCTTGAAGGCCGTATCATGAGCTCATCGTTGCCCAATTTTGGCGTTGCCCAGCCCGGCACCATCGCCGAAGCCGTCGCCGCCTGCGTCAGCCATCCAGGTAGCCGGTTCATGGCTGGCGGCACCGATCTTCTCGTCAACATGCGGCGTGGCATCGTAAGCCCGGATTTTCTGATCAATCTATCCGGCATCGACGAACTCACCGCGATCGCGGCCGACGCACAGGGCATGACGATTGGCGCGGGGGTGACCATCGCCAGTCTTGCCCGCAACGCGGCGGCCGTCACCCAATATCACGCACTCGCTCAAGCCGCCGCGGCAATCGCCGGACCCGGTCATCGTAATATGGCGACGGTCGGCGGCAATTTATGCCTCGACACTCGCTGCGTTTATTACAATCAAAGCGAATGGTGGCGCAGTGCCAACGCCTATTGTCTCAAGAGCCGCGGCGATACGTGCCACGTTGCACCCCAGGGCCAGCGCTGTCATGCCGCCTATGCCGGCGATCTCGCGCCCGCCCTGCTCGTGCTCGGCGCGGAAATCGCCATTGCCGGCCCCAAAGGCCGCCGGCGGATTCCGTTGAGCGAGCTCTATGTCGAGGACGGTAAGGCGCATTTGACGTTGGCTGACGGCGAACTCATCGTCGCGGTTCATCTCCCACCGGGGGCGCCGGCGTCGGCTTATTCAAAAATACGAGTCCGCGGCGCCATTGACTTCCCGCTGGCCGGTGTCGCGGTTGCGCTCTCGGCTTCCGACAATGCCATCGTGTCGTTGCGCGTTGCGCTGACCGGCACGAATTCGTGGCCATTCCTGCTCGCCGGCACGGATCCCTTTGTCGGGCAATTGATCGACGACAAACTGCTGCACGCGATCGACCGGCTCGTGCAAAAGCAAGTCCAGCCGATGCGAACCACGCTGGCATCCGCCAATTACCGGCGGGTTGCCGTCGCGGCGCTGGCGCGGCGCCTCATCGCGAATCTCGGCGGCACAGCTGCGGCTTAAAGCCGGATCCGAGAGTTAGGCGGCGCCTCGGGGCGTGTGCGAGCCATTCCTCGCTTATGGCGCGGGAAGCACGGCCGTTGCCTCCAGCTCGATCTTTGCCGGGGTGTCGAGCAAGTCGGCGACAAAAATCATGCTCATCGCGGGATAATGGTCTCCCATCAGCGTTTTCCAAATGCGCCCGAGCTCGCGGCGGCCTGCGAGATAAGCGGGCTTGTCGATACAGAACGCGGTTAGTCTGCAAATCTGGCTCGGCTCTCCTCCCGCCTCCACGAGGATGGCGAGGATATTTTTAAGCGCCTGTCCGAATTGCGAAACGAGATCGTCGCCTGGAAATTGCTGATTGGCGTCCCAGCCCACCTGGCCGGCGATGAACACAATTCGGCCCGCCGGCACGCTGATGCCGTTGGCATAGCCGACCGGCGGCGACCAATCGGGGGGCTGGAGAATCTGAATTGACATTGCAAAATCCTGCTTCAATGTATTGGCCGCAACGTGCCGCGCACCGCGCTGCGTTCGTCGGCGGCGATCTGACGCAGTTTCGCGATATCTTTGACGACGACCTGCGACGCGTCGATAACCACGCCGACCGCTTTTAATCTGGCAAAAGCACGGGACAGGGATTCAGGCGTCAGTCCAAGCCGCGCCGCGATCAGTACCTTATCATAAGGCAGAGCAATCGCGCACTTGCCCTGTTTGGCGACTGACAACGATGCGAGAAACTCGGCAACGCGCTGCACCCCGCTTTGCGCCTTGAGTTGTTCAACCTGCAGAACCAGATGATGCAGATGCTGCGAGGTGGATGCAATCATTGCCAGGGCAATATCCGGGCTTTCCCGGATGCAACGCACGATGTGATCGGCGGGGATACGCCCTACCCGCGCGTCCGTCACCGCTTCGGCGGTCGCCGGATATCGATTTCCCATGAACGCGACCGCTTCGGCGAAGCTCTCGCCCTTTGTCAGAATATGGATCACAGTTTCGTCGCCGGACGGGGTAACGCGATAAAGCTTTACCCATCCGTCGATCACAATAAAAAACGCGGTCGCCGGATCGCCTTGCCTAAATAGCCAGTCGTGAGGTCTCAACATTGCGGCGGTCGCGGGAGCGATGATGTGCTCAACGGTCTCCGCTCTCAGTCCGCGAAATATCGCGACCCGCGTGATAATTTGAAGATCGCCTGCCGTCAGTTTTGAAGACATAGACAAGACCTCACGCGAAAGTGTAACCCATGACGCTTGTCGGCAAACTTGACTTTAATCAAAAGTCCATCGGACGCCCGATGCTTATTTTTGCTGCAGT
The DNA here is from genome assembly GCA_030651965.1 of Pseudolabrys sp. Lineage (GTDB taxonomy): Bacteria > Pseudomonadota > Alphaproteobacteria > Rhizobiales > Xanthobacteraceae > Pseudolabrys. The sequence goes on from JAUSBQ010000035.1 coordinate 6,824, forward strand.
GCACAGTAACGAGTCGACCGCCGCCGTTCACGCGGGACATCAGAAGCGCGGCTGGTCCTTCCGACGCGACAAGGCCGCCTTCAAGCGCCGGCCGTCACCGACGCGGCAGCGGTCCACCAGTTTTCGCATCGTCGCAATGGTGATTGAGCCAAGTGTAGCCAGCGCAATAGCGTCGATTTCGTTCAGAACCTCACGCAAGGCATGACCTTCAGGCGTCTCATCGACGACTCTGGTATCCTGCTCAACCGAGCTCAGATCTTCGAACAGTTGCGCCACGTCGAGGAGGGTTGTCCGCCGTGCATTGCCGGCGAATTGATACCCACCACCTGCGCCGCGAACCGAGCGGACAAGACCCGCGCGGCCCATGACGTGCATGACCTTCGCCAGATGATGACTCGAAACGCCGAACTTCTCGCCAATTTCAGCGACGGAAAGCTGACGGCCTTCGCGAGCGGTTAGTTCCAGAGCCGCGAAGATGGCAAGCTGGGTTGAAATCTGCAGCTTCATGACATCACAATCCGCTTGTGACACCAATCCAGATTCCGATTGTCGCTTTGCGTATTCAATCGATATCCTTCTCGAGCTGGATATAGGGACCTGCCATCATCCCTTCGCTGCGGAAAAACAGCAGAGGAAGCCGAGCATCTCTTGCGACCATTGTTCGCATCTTGCCGACACCTGCCTTCTTGAACTCGCCGGAGACCGCTTCGAGCAGCGCACTGCCAACACCATGCAGGCGCATCGCCGGTTCGACGGACAAGGCAAATACCCAGCCGCAGGGCATGGAGCCGAATTCCCAAGCGCGAACCTCGCCGATGATAAACCCCAGCACGCGCGAATCCGTTCGATCGAGGCGGTTTTTGGCGACCAGGAAAAAACGCTCGTCCAGCCGCCGTTTGCCGTAACGGCGAAAGGCGTCGTTCCAGTATTCCGCCTTGGCGAGTTTTGTAATGCGCGCGTCAAGCGCGACGACGTCGGGAATGTCGGCGACTTGCACGCGCCGGACCCGCACATCGTCGCTCACCTTTGCCTCTCGCGCATCTGGGTCGATCGTCAACCGGCTCACCGCCCTTCGCCTGGCTCAACAAGAGTATAGCGCATAATTAGGCATTGTGGTACCGATTTATAGTCCAACTGCGAAAGGAAAATGGCGTGCCCCCCATTCGACCGGCCGAGAAATTCCGGATGTGGCGAACTGCCGACGCGGTCCATATTGACCTGCGCGGTCTTGCCCCTCCGGAACCGATGGTTGCGATCCTGCGGATGATCGACGGCAACGATGTCGATACCACGCTCGTTGCCTACCTCGATCGCGAGCCGATCTTCCTCTACCCGGAGCTCGACGATCGCGAATGGAACCACGAGATCGTAGGGCCCTCGTGCGGAAGCGTGAACAGTGAGGACGGGATCATGCTTCGCATGACGCGCTTGGGTACATGAGCGTCGCGGCCACCTTTCTCGGCGGCGCGAAGAGCCGATTGCTGCCGGCATCGGTTCCATTTCGTTTCTTCGCCTCGGCAGCCGCCTTTCATGTCCTGATGTGGCTCGTGCTGCTTGTCAACGCCGACCAAGCGACCAGCTTCCGCGGCGGCCTCGGTTCGACGCTGGCCGTAGTGCATCTCTTGACCTTGGGCGTCCTGACTGCGACGGCTATTGGCGCGTCGGTACAACTCCTGCCCGTTGCAACGCGGCGCACGCTTCGCGCGGTCTGGCCGATCAAATTGATCTTCTGGCTCGCTGTGCCGGGGACGGTTGCGCTTATTGGCGGGATGTATACGGGGCAAACAAGTGTTCTCATTGCCGCAGCCGTTATCACCAGCGTCAGCCTGCTGCTGTTCTGTGGACTACTTGCCGACAATCTTCGTCGTGCGGGCAGCCTTCCCGTGGTCGGAGCGTACGGCTGGGCGGCGCTGGCAGCTCTCATCCTGGTGATCGCACTCGGCGCCGCGCTCGCAATCAATGAAGAGGCTGGTGTTCTGCCCGATCACGCGGCCGCCGCGCTCGCCCATCTGATTCTGGGTGGATTCGGATTCATGGGCCTGCTCGCGCTTGGCTTCAGCCACATCTTAATACCGATGTTCGCGCTGGCGCCGGCGCCGGCGAAGCGGCCGAGTTTCGCAAGCTTCGCCGCCGCTTCCGTCGCCATCGCTCTCGGCACGCTCGGCGCGCTTATCGGCAGCCGCGACGTTCTCGCCACTGCTACGCTTGTTGGCCTTGCCGCTGCCGCGACACATCTCTGGCTGATGTATCGGGTGCTCAAGACCGGTATGCGCAAACGCCTCGGCCTTTCGTTCGTGCTGGTGCGCGCAGCCTGGATCATGCTGCCGGCGACGCTTCTCGTCGGCCTTGCGGCGCTGTATGGCCTCGCCGGCGAGAACGGAGCGACCTTGTTCGGCTTCTTGCTGCTATTCGGTTGGCTGCTCACGTTCTTGTTGGCGATCCTTCAGCGCATCATGCCCTTCCTCGCCTCGATGTTCGTCGCGCTTCCGGCCAGCGGCGGCCCGGCAATAGTGTCCGAGTTTGCCGGCGCCGCGTCGCTCAAGCTCCATGCCGCCTGTCACGCCGTTGCGCTCGCAACACTTGCAGTCGCAATTTTGGTCGACAACGCCGCCGTCGCGCGCGCAGGCAGCGCCATCGGCTTAGTCGGCGCGATCGCCTTTGCCTGGTTCACGGCCAGCATCATTCGGCGAATAGTGCCAGCGAAGTAATTTCGATCAGCCGCCGCGATCACCTTCCTTAGATATACTGCCCCGCATCGACACGCAGAACCTCGCCCGTAATGGCGCGGGCGGCGTCGGACAGCAGGAACAGCACGGCATTCCCGATGTCCCGCGGATCGGCGAGCGCGGGCAGCATCGCTTCGCCGGCGGATCGCGCGACAACTCCCTCCGGCAAGGCGCGCGCCATGTCGGTCATAACCATGCCCGGCGCGACCGCGTTGACCGTTATGCTCTTCTTGCCGAATTCCCGCGCCGCGGTCTTGGTCAGACCGATCAGACCGGCTTTGGCCGCCGCGTAGTTGGCCTGGCCAAATTTCCCGCGCAGGCCGTTGATCGAGGTGATGTTGACGATGCGGCCAAATCCCTGCTCCGCCATCAGCGGTGCAACGGCGCGGATCATATTGAATGTGCCGGTAAGATTGACGTCGATTACCGCTCGCCACTCGGCGTCGCTCATTTTGGCGATCGAGCGATCGCGGGTAATGCCGGCGTTGTTGACGAGCAGGGTCGGCACCTCGGTCAATTCCGCGACGGCGGCGTTCACGGCATCACCGTCGACGATGTCGATGCTCACAAACCGATGCGGGAAGGACGCAGGGTTCTCCGGTGCGTTAACATCGAAAGCGTATACCTTGGCCCCGGCCTCGCCGAGCGCGTCGGCGATCGCCCGGCCGATACCGCGGCAGCCGCCGGTGACAATAGCCAGGTGCTTCTGAAAGTCGAAGCGCGGCTGGCAGCCATAGTTAGACTGGTCGAGCACCGAGGATGCCTTAAGCAAGGGATTGGTCGAAACAGAGTTGCTGCGAGGGCCGGAAGCCGCTGCGATCGAGATAGGCGAGCAGATCGTGATCCTGCCAGCCGACTTCCGTGCGCACCTTTTCGACGCGCAGCGTCGCGAGGTTTGCCAGCAATTGCGACACAAGCGCACGGCCAACGCCGCGATCCCGGTAATCCTGATCGACGCCAATCGTATCGATAACCGCGGTGGTTTCGACCCTGCCAAATTCGCCAAGATCGACCCGGGCCATGATGAATCCGACAGGCACGCTATCCAACTCGGCAACCAGCGAAACGCGCACGTCCGACTCGGTCAGCGCTTCGGAAAGCTTGCGTTGGAAATACACCGCCCGGTCGCGGCCGGTAATCCCCCGGTCAATCGCCACCAGCGCACGCAGATCGCCCTCAGTCATCGAGCGTACTGGTATCCTGTCGCGCGCGAGCGGCCCATAATCCGCGGCGGGCGTCGCGCTATAATTGATCTCGGCAGCTTCCCCCACATGCTGCGGGATATTACTGCCGGCATTTTGCGACATGGCTTCACTCCTTGTCTTGTCGTCAATCGTCCTCGTCGGGCTCCGCCAGCGGAGTCAAAACGGACCGCTCAAGCATCAATCGCGGCGCCAGCCCGAAGCCGGACGCATCGAAAAATCGTAACAGGGCGTGGTTTGTCCAGCCGGCCTGGGATTGCAGCGAATGGACCCCCTTCTGACGCATGATCTCAGTCAAGCCGTCCATCAGCGCACGGCCAACGCCGCGTTCCCGGCTGTCACGCGCAACGCTGACCGCGTCGAGCATGGCGACGGCTTGATCGCGACCAAATTCACCGCGCAGGATACGGGCGAAAGCGAAGCCGACCAGCACGCCGCCGCGGTGAGCGCCAATATGCACGAAATCGTCTGGCTGCTGTTTGGCATGGGCCAACCGCTTCTCAAAGAAACAGCGACGCGGCTCACCGACGTGACCCGAATCGATTGCGATGACCTGCTCAAGATCGCCGGTTCGTAACGGACGAACGCCGGTTTCCATGTCTGCGAAGTCGCTACTCATGCGAAAGCCTTATGCGTTTTCGATGTATTCTTGATAAAGTCGGGCTTCGGTTTCGGCGTCCATCGCTTCTTCGATCACCGGCAACAGCGCCATTTCTTCCTTCTGCACATGTGCCAGCATAGAATCGCCGAGTTCCTGGCCGAGGCGCGTGAACTCGTCCCATTCCGCCGGCGTGAACCCATCGGCAGCGGCGGCACGCGCGATCGCAGCGACGCGCACGCCGAGCGGTCGCATAGCCGCATGCTCGCTCGTCAGATGGGCACCGATGCCGGCGTCGCCCATCGCCTCCAGATAGGTGAATAGATGGTCTTCTTCGAATGCAAAGTGGCGTTCGACCTCCGCTTCAACACCGGTCGACAAATCGGTCAGCAGGCGTGCGATATTGCTATCTTTCGTATTCGGAGGACCGCCGCGGCGGCCGCGCGCCAACACTTGCTCAAGCCGCTCCATCAGCGCGACGGTCGCGCCGTGCTCGTCATGCAGCGCCTGGCTGATCCGATTGGTGAAAGTCATCGCAGATCCTCAATAGCCAATGGCCGTGGTGAGTTAGCCGCCGGGCGCGTCACCCGTGCAACTGCTCGTATTTGACGAGCAGATCCTCTTTTGCTTCTTCCCAGTCCGGATTGAGCACAATGCAATCCGCCGGGCAGACCAGCTTGCATTGCGGCTCATCTTCCGCGCCCACGCACTCGGTGCATTTCAGCGGATCTATGACATAGATCGGACTGCCTGCGGAGATCGCCTTGTTCGGGCAAACTGGTTCGCACGCATCGCAGGCCGTGCATGCATCGGTGATCATCAAGGCCATCGCGTCATCTCCTCACATTCATGCCGCCCTAGGCACTTGACCGGCGGCCGCCAGCTTCCCAAACCGAAACGCGCCCCATAACGCAGCGCCGATCGCCCCGGCGTACATCGAATCCGGGTGACTGCGGACCAGGACCTTCATGTCCTTGATATGCGAGATGTCTTCTTCGAGAGCGGCGACCAACCCATTGTCGAGCGCGAGCCCCCCAGTCACCATCACCACGCCATCGACCACCCCAATCGACTTCAGCAGTTTGGACAGCCGAGCCGCCATCGAGAGGTGAATTCCTTTCAGGATATTCGGCGTCGTAATGCCTCGCGAAACCATGTTGATCACATCGGTCTCCGCGAGCACGGCGCATATGCTGCTCACGACCTCGGGATTTTCTCCTTGCCGTGAGAGCGACCCAATTTCTTCCTGCGCGATGCCGAGATAGCGCGCGATGTTTTCGAGGAATTGGCCCGAGCCCGATGCGCACTGGCTCGTCATCTTATAGCTGAGCACCTTGCCGCGCTCGTCGACTTGGATTGCGCGGCCGTGCAGAGCGCCGATGTCGAGCGCCGCGCGCGATTCCGGGTCGAGGTAGATGGCGCCGCGGGCATGGGTCGTCATCGAGTAGAAATGGCCGGTATGGAACGGCACGCTTTCGCCCTCGCCCGTGGTCGCAACGTAGTCCACGTCCTCAGACCGAATCTTCGCGTCTTCCAGCACAGCGTCGTAAGCGACCCGGGCCAGCTCTAGGGGATCGCGCTGCCGGATGCGCATCACGTAGCGCGACAACCAGGTTTCCTCGCCATTCTCGACCTTAAACAGCGCCGCCTTGATGGTGCTGGTACCGATATCGATTCCCGCTGCGATGGTCATTGTTCGCTCCCGTCCGCCTGCCCCAGATGCGCCCGGCGCGCGAACTCCGCCGCGCCGAGTGCGCCGGTGTAGATCGAGTCCGGGTTGATATTGATGGTGACGTCTCCGTAATTCTCATTGATAACCTTGCGCAACTCACGAACTGCAGCCTCGTTCTTGGCGACGCCGCCTGTAAAGGTGAACTCATCGGTAACGCCGCCCGAGCGCGAGATGATGGATATCGCGCGCAGGATGATCGCGCGATGTAAACCGGCTAGAATGTCCTCGCGTTTTTCGCCGAGCGACAGCCGATCGCGCAGCTCGGCGCCCGCGAACACGGTGCAGGTCGAGTTGATGCGCGCCGGCTTGTCCGATTTCATCGCCATCGGACCCAGTTCGTGCAGGCCCATATTCATCTCGTCGGCAATATAGCCAAGGTACCGCCCGCACCCCGCCGCGCAGCGGTCGTTCATCTGAAAGTTTGCGACGATACCGCGCTCATCGATCTGAATGCCCTTGGTGTCTTGGCCGCCGATGTCGAGCACCGTGCGCGTCTGCGGATACATCAGATGGGCGCCGAGGCCGTGGCACAGAATCTCCGAGCGGATATGCTCCTTGGAGAAGGGCAGCGTCACCCGGCCATAGCCAGTGCCGACAAGATAGGTTTCTTCCAAGTCGACCGCGAGCGCATCCTCGATCATCTTCTGAATGTCGGTCGCGGCCGACTTAACCGAATCGTCCGTCTTCAGCACGCGTCCGAGCGCCCGCCGGAATTTATCGCTTAACTCGCCCGCCGGCGGCCGGTTCTCAACCTCGATAATCGATTTGTCGTAGACATTGAGAAGCAAGTCGTAGGGAAGGTTCGCGTCGCGCGCGACTTCCTCGGCGTGACTATGGTAGCGCGATCCCGCAATGTCCCGGAAGAAGTCGGATTTACGCTTGGCGTCGGGCGCATAAAGTTCGGGCGCCTCCTGACGCAGACGGCGGAACACTTCGGCGAGCGAGTCATTCACGCCGGACGCAACCTTGGCAAACCGCTCGCCCTGGATTTGGCCGATGCAGGTCTGTTCGAGATCGTCGAGCTGCTCAAGAAACTGTTCGAGACGAAAGGCCCGCTCGAGCGTACCGAGAAATGTGTCGAGGTCGATCAGCCCATGCGCGGCGGTGAGTGCCCTGCGGAACAGCGTGAACTGCCCGTCGACCCGCGCTTCCTGGCTCGCCACGCGCGCGGCGGTCGCATAGTTCGAGCGCGAATTGGTGATGCCGTGACCGATCACCTCACTATCCTCGTCGAGGAGGACGGCCTTGGTTGTTGTCGAACCAAGATCGATGCCGACGAAAGTTTTCATGCATGTCTCCTCAAGCCGCCGCGTTTACGCCGGCGCGTTTCTGGTCGATCATCTGGAAATAGCTCTCGAGACGATTCTTGATGTTGGCCGCCGAGAAATAGCGCGGATCGACCAGATCGGATTCCACAAACGCCGCCGGCTTGCCGGTGCGCTTTTCGACCTCACGCATCATCAGCAGCTGCCCGGCCGAGAAGCTGTTGCAACTCTTGATCGAGTTGATCAGAAGGCCGTCGGCCTCGTATTCGTTGATGTAGTTCACGAGCATGTCGATGCGCATCGGCAGGCTGCGGTTGGTGTAGACGCCGAGGCAGTATTCGGCCAGCGTCTCAAGCGGCTTGTCCGGATCGTGCCGGAAGCCGAAATCGTAGACGCCGCCGACCTTGGTGTAGCTCGACGCGACGACGACCGCGCCTTCGTCGTAGAACATCTTCCAGAACTGGCGGAAGCTAGTGTAGTTAGGCGGCCCCTCGACGACCAGCCGGTACTTCTCCTTGCCCATATCGCCATCGGGCGTCACCGGCCCCAGGCCCTTGGCCAAGCGGTCTTCAACCTCTTCCCGCAGAAACTTGTAATAGTCGACCGCGTCCTGGGTGCCGCGGAAGGCACCAAAGATCGGTCCGATGTAGTAGATGCCGCCGAAATAAGCGTCGATCGGCGATGGCTTGGCCTTGGCGCTTTGCAGCACGCGGACCAGATCGTCCTCGGCCTTGGTGGATTTCTTCAGGTATTCCCGCAGCCGGTCGATATCGAACTTGACGCCAGACACGCGCTCGAGCTTTGGAATGACCTCTTCCCTTAGTTGTTTCACCATGTACTCGACCATGTTCTTAGTGATCTTGCCGTCGGCCATATACGGCGTGTGCAACATGATCGTTTCGCACTTGTACTGCTCACGCAGCAGCTCGAACCATTTCATGAAGGTGAAACAGCCCGTATAGGACAGCAGCAATACGTCGGGGTTGGGAAACTTCTTGCCGTTAGGCGCAATGTTGCCCTTGGCCATCATGCCGATGTCCGACTTGACGTAAGTGCAGACGTCCTCCGAATGGCCTATTTTTTCCGCTTCGAGCACGTAGCTGCCGCTGACCCGGCGCAAGCCGTTTTGAATGGCGTTGACCTCCGGCAGGTTGTTCAGGAGGTCGAAGCACATGATCAGTTCGTTGAGATTGCCGGGCACGAAGGTGGCAGCCACCTTGTGGCCGGTCTCCGGCGCGCTGGTCAGGCGATCGTAATGGGCGGCCATCATCTCCTTCTGCTTCACCATTGAAGCGTCCTTGACGGCCTCCTTCGCCGGCGACGCCCTAGAGGTGACAATCTTCGTTTGCGTTGTCATGCGGCTCCGCTCCACAGTTTGATTGAATCGGCGAATGTGCCGGCCTGCTCGCGGATCGGCTGCATCTGGCCGGAATTCTCCGCGTATTTGAACGCAATGTATGGGATGCCGGCCTCCTTGAGGACGTGCTGCAGCATCGGCCGCTCGAGCAGAGCCGGATCGCAGAAGCTCGGCGCGGCGAAGATCACGCCTTCCGCGGCGGTACGCTTGACCGCACGAACGAGATGCTGGCCTTTTTCTTTCTGATTGGGCTCGTACTTGGCCGCCGTCGACTCGGAATGATGCAGAAACGCGAGCGAAAGATTGAGAAGCGGGTCGCCCTCGACGTCGACGTCGCCGGTGAGCCAGCGGGTGACCAGCAGGAGATCGTCGTCCACCACATAGCAACCGGAAAGCTCAAGCGACTTGATCAGATTGAGCGGCGGCTGCTCGCAGAACATGCCGGTCAGCACGACGCGGCAGTTGTCGCGCATCGGCCGCTCGTCGGCACGCGCGGCCGCGAGATAGTCGCGCAGAAGGAATGTATGCTCCTCCACCGGCAGCACCAGG
>JAUSBQ010000052.1 GCA_030651965.1 Pseudolabrys sp.
CGCCTCGAAACCCGGCGTGATCGGCGTGCCAAGTTCGCTGCTCAGCTCTTTGGCGCGCGCGATCACTTCCTGCGAGTCGGAGATATCGGCCGGGGTGATCTTGTTCATCACCTCGGCGGCCGTATAGCCCAGCATGCGCTCGGCGCCGACGTTGAAAATCTGGATGACGCCCTTGGCGTCGGTGGCGATGCTGGAGAAGTTGGCGCTGTTGAAAATCGCCCGCTGCAACGCGCCAGCCTTCAGCAGCGTTTCCTCCGCCTGCTTGCGCACAATCTGGTCGACGCCGTCGAAATTTCCCGGCGGCCTCGTATCGCCGTTTGCATTTTTCAAAACGTCGCCCCCAGTAACTGTGTCTCGTTCCGCGGCGCGGATCAACTTGCGAGCGTGGTCTTGATCGAATCCTGCAATTGATTTTGCGTGTAGGGCTTGCGCAGGAACTGCGTGCCTTCGATCAGCAACGCGGTCATTTTCTCGGTGATGGTGTTGCCGGTCGTGTACAGCACGCGCAAACCGGGCCGTAACGCCTTGGCCTGAATGGCAAGGTCGCAACCGCCAAGGACAGCGTCCTTGAGATAGATGTCGGTAAACAGCGCGTCGATCTGCTGCGGCGAGCGCAGCAGCAAGAGCGCCTCGTCGATGTCACTGGCGCTGAGTGTCTGATGACCCCATTCCTGGATCATCATCTCAGCTATTTCACGAATGAAAACATCGTCTTCGACAATAAGGACAACGGACACATGAATTCCCCATGCCGTGACAAAGGAATGGCGGCGTTGGGGCTCTTTGGCCGGCGGCCAGAAGTCCGTTCGGATCGCTATCAGGGCGCAGAGGTAACCGCAGATAAAGAAGAACGTTCCGTTCTATTTGAAATTATTTTTAGCGTCGGCGATTTTGCCAATAGCCGCATTATGTCAGTATCTTAGCTCGGAATAGGCCGAGTGCCAGTCCGCGGGCCCGGCCCCCTCATTGGTTCAGGCCCCTTTTTGCCGTGACTACTGAGCCTTGATGCCGGCCGCCTTGATCACCTCGCCCCACATCTTGCGATCGGCGACGATCTGCCTGGCGAATTCCTCCGGCGTATTGCCGAGCAGACGCGCGCCGGATTTGGCGAAGCGTTCCCGCAATTCAGGCTTGGCCAGAGCCGCGGCGATGTCCTTGTGCAATCGCGCAACGATGGCCGGCGGCGTGCCCGCCGGCGCGGCGACGCCGAACCACGACGACGCTTCGAAGTTGGCGACGCCGGCTTGCGCGGCGGTCGGCAGATCGGGCAGTTGCGGCATGCGCGCCTTGGCCGCCACCGCGAGCGGCTTGAGCTTCCCGGCCTGAATGTGCGGCAGCACCGTCGGCGGATTGTCGACGACGCCGTCGATCTGTCCGGCGATCAGATCGGTGATGGCGGGCGCGGCGCCTTTGTAAGGCACATGCGTCAGCTTGATGTTGGCGGCGTGCATGAACAGCGCGAGGCCGAGATGGCCGGTGGTGCCGATGCCGGGCGAGCCGAAATTCAGCTTGCCGGGATTGGCCTTCGCGTAAGCGACGAATTCGGCGAGCGTCTTGGCCTCGACCTTCGGATTGACGACGACCAGCATCGGCATGTCGGCGACATTCGACACCGGCACGAAAGCAGTCGCGGGGTCGAACGGCATCTTGGCGTAGAGGAATTCGTTGGCGGTGAGAATGCCCGCCGACGTCATCAGCAGCGTGTAGCCGTCGGGCGTTGCCTTCGCCACCGCCTCGGCGCCGATATTACCGCCGGCACCGGGACGATTCTCGACGATGACGGGCTGACCGAGCGACTTCGACAGTTCATCGCCGACGGTGCGCGCCAGAACGTCGACCAGTCCGCCGGCCGGGAAAGGCGCGATGAGACGGATCGGACGGTCCGGATAGATCTGCGCCTGCGCGGCGGCGCCGGCGCCGACCGAGAACAAGAGCGCCAGCATCAACAGGCGCACGCGGCCGGTCCACGTCATCGGCGACATGATCGAAGGCGACATCATCGAATCCTCCCTGAAGGCGTTTCACGATCGTGCTTTTTATCCGCACGTGTTGCTTGGTTCTTGATCTCTTAAACGAATTTTTTCGACGCGGCACGCGGTAGCGGCTGGATGCGCAGCGCGGTGATGCGATTGCGCGCCCGGCGCAACACCCTGAAGCGGAAACCGTGGAAGGTGAAGCTCTGCCCGACTTCGGGAATCGAACGCGCCTCGTGAATGACCAGACCGGCGACGGTGGTCGCTTCCTCGTCCGGCAGGTTCCAGTCCATGACGCGGTTGATATCGCGGATCGGCACCGCGCCATCGACATTGACCGAGCCGTCCGGCTGACGGCGCACGCCCGGCATGGCAACGTCGTGCTCGTCGGTGATGTCGCCGACGATTTCCTCTAGAATGTCCTCGAGCGTGACCAGGCCTTCGACCTCGCCATACTCGTCCACCACCAGCGAGAACGGCGTCTTGCGGCGGCGGAACGCCTTGAGCTGCTCCGACACCGGCCGCGTTTCCGGCACGAACCAGGGTGGCGTCATCAGCGACGCGATGGCGACCTTGGAAGAATCGCCGTCGACCGCGTGCAAGGCGCGCAGCAGATCCTTCACGTGCAGGATGCCGACGATGTTCTGCGGATTGTCGCGCCAGAGCGGAATGCGCGTGACCGGCGACGCGATCACCGCGTTGACGATATCCTCGGGCTTATCGTCGGCGTCGAGCATGATCATGTTGGTGCGGTGGATCATCACGTCCGACAGCACCAGTTCGCGCAGGTCGAGAACGCCGCCGAACATGTCGCGGTCGACTTTCTCGACGCCGCCTTCGCGATGAAACAGATCGACGGCGCCGCGCAATTCTTCGCGCGCCGACAAGATGGCTTGATCTTCCCCGACATTGATGCCGACGAATCTGAGCAGCCAGCGGACCAGCGCCTCGACGGCGATGACGACCGGCCCGAATAGCTTGACGATCCAGACCAGCGGTCCGGCGACAAGCAGCGCGATACGGTCGGGCGCGTTGATGGCCGCGGTCTTCGGCAGCACTTCGGAAAAAATCACCACCATCGCGGTCATGCCGACGGTCGCATAGATCAGGCCGGCATTGCCGAACCAGGACAAAAGGACGCCGGTCGCCAGCGCCGAGGCGGCGATGTTGACCAGATTGTTGCCGAGCAGAAGCGTGCCGAGCAGGCGCTCGCGCTGGGCGAGCAGCAGATTGACGGTGCCGGCGCGCTTGTTTCCATGCTTTTCCAAACGCGCCATGCTGGCGCGCGACGAGGCGGTGAGCGCCGTCTCGCTGCCGGAAAAATATGCCGACAGCAGCAGGCAGACCAGAACGATCGCAAGGGAAATCCAGTCGTTAACGGCCATCGGGTTGGCGCCTAGCTCAGTTTTTCGGAGAGGAAGTCACGCACCTCGGCGGGGTCGACGTCGTTGGCGACGAAAGCCTGGCCGATGCCGCGCGTCAGAATGAAGGTCAACTTGCCGCGCTTTACCTTCTTGTCCTGCGCGATCAGGTCCATCAGCGCGTCGGCCGACGGTACGCCGCCAGCGACGTCCCTCACATGGGTCGGCAGGCCGACCGCCGCAAGATGCGCGCGCACGCGCGCGGCGTCGCTTTCCGCGACCAGGCCCTTGCGCGCCGAGAATTCGAACGCCAGCACGCAGCCGAGCGCGACCGCTTCGCCGTGCAACAGCCGTTGCGAATAGCCGGCGGCGGCCTCGAAGGCGTGCCCGAAGGTGTGGCCGAGGTTGAGCAGCGCGCGCTCGCCATTCTCGCGCTCGTCGCGCGCGACCACGCCGGCCTTGCTGCGGCAGCAGATGGCGACGGCCTGCTCGCGGGCCATGCTGTTCGAGGTTTCGCCGCCCGCAAACACCGCCTGCCAGTTCGCCTCCAGCCAGTCGAAGAATGCCGCGTCGCCGAGCAGGCCGTATTTGGCGACCTCGGCATAGCCGGCGCGGAATTCGCGTTTCGACAATGTATCGAGCATCGCGGTGTCGGCGATCACCAGGATCGGCTGATGAAACGCGCCGATCAGGTTCTTGCCCTGCGGCGAGTTGATGCCGGTCTTGCCGCCGACCGAGGAGTCGACCTGCGCCAGCAAGGACGTCGGCACCTGGACGAAATCGAGCCCGCGCCGCACGCTCGCCGCCGCGAAGCCGGCGAGATCGCCGATGACGCCGCCGCCGAGCGCGACGATCAGATCGCCGCGCTCGATGCGCGCCGCGATGATGGCTTCGCAGACGGTGCCGAAGGTGGCGTAGTTCTTGGAGCCCTCACCGGCCGGCACGACGATGGGCGAACTGGCGACGCCGGCGGCTGTGAGAATGGCCGTGACCCGGTCGAGATGGTGCTTCTGCACCGTCGCGTCGGTGACGATCACCGTCTTGGCGTTCGGGCGCAGCGCCTTGATGCGCGCGCCGAGCGTCTCGATCGCGCCGCGGCCGATGACGATGTCATACGCGCGCTCGGCGAGCGCCACCGGCACGACGATCGATTCGTTTGGCGCGGTCATGATGCGGCGCCTTCCCCGGCGATGATGTTGAGATGCTTGGGCAAGGCGGCGACGATTTCGTCGACGATGGTGTCGTGCGGCTCGTCGCGTGACTGCACGGCGATATCGGACAGAGCGTAGATCGGTTCGCGCAAAGGGAGCAATTCCTTCATCCTGTCGACCAGCGGCCGCTCGCCGCGGCGCTTGGTACGCTTCGACAGAACGTCGAGGTCGGCTTTCAACCAGATCGATATACCCTTGATTTGGATAAGGTCGCGGGTGTGCTGGTCCATGACGGCGCCGCCGCCGGTCGCCAGCACCTGCGGGCCGTGGTCCAGCAGGCGGGCGATCACGCGCGCTTCGCCGGCGCGAAAATAGGGTTCGCCGTGCTTCTCGAAAATCTCCGGAATGGTCATGCCCGCCGCTGTCTCGATCTCGGTATCGGCGTCGGCGAAGGGCAGGCCGAGCCGGGTCGCCAGCCTCTTGCCGACCGAGGACTTGCCGGCGCCCATCATGCCGACGAGCACGATCGAACGCGTCCCGAGCACGCGGAGAATTTCCGCTCTCAGGGCCAGTTCGGGCGCGTTCTCCGCGGACTTTTGGACGGCGGTATTAACCATGCTAGGCTTTCCGGCGCGACGTAACGGTTCCATATACCAGCAATTGGGACAATGGCGATTGCCGGCCTTGTTTGCCGGCGGTTAAGGAACCTGGTCGTACACGCTTTAGCGTCGACCGCCGCCGGATCAAGACCATGCCGAGCCTGTTCAGATTCCTGATTTTCGCCGGCCTGATCGGCGGCCTCGCCTATGCCGGCGTGTTTGCGCTCGCCAATTTCGTCAAATCCCAGCCGCGCGAGATCACCGTCACGGTGCCGCCGGACAAGTTCGTCAAGCAGCAGCAATAGCGCATGATCCCGAAAAGTGGGAACCGGTTTTCGGACAAGATCATGCGCAAACCAAAAGCGCGCATGCGAAACAGCAAAAGCGCAAACGACGACGCGCTGGTCGAATTGTTCCTCGACATGCAGGCGGCCGAGCGTGGCGCTGGCGAAAATACCCTGGCCGCCTATCGCAACGATCTCGACGACCTGACCGCGCATCTGCGCGCCGCCGGCAAGAGCATCGCCAAGGCCGACACCGGCGATCTGCGCGGCTTTCTCAAGAGCCTCGACGAACGCGGCTTTGCTGCTTCGTCGCTGGCGCGGCGGCTCTCGGCGACGCGGCAACTCTATCGGTTTCTATACGCGGAAGGAAAACGCAGCGACGACCCGGCCGCGGTGCTGGAAGGGCCCAAGCGCGCGCTGACCTTGCCGAAGATTCTGTCGATCGCCGAGGTCGACAGGCTGCTGACGCAGGCGCGCACCAATGCCGAGAACGCCGAACAACCGAAGCCGGTACGGCTGCGCGCGGCGCGGCTGCTGTGCCTGCTGGAGGTCGTCTATGCCACCGGCTTGCGGGTGTCGGAACTGGTGGCGCTGCCGGCCTCCGCCGCGCGCCGCGACCAGGCGATGCTGGTGGTACTTGGCAAGGGCAACAAAGAGCGGCTGGTGCCGCTCAACGGCGCGGCGAAGCGGGCGATGGCGGAGTATCTGGGCTTGCGCGCCGAGGCCGGCCACGACGCCAAGGTCAAATGGCTGTTTCCCTCTTTCGGCGAGCAGGGTCACCTGACCCGCCAGCATTTTGCCCGTGAATTGAAGGCCTTAGGGCAAGCCTGCGGGCTGGCGCCGGCGCGGCTGTCGCCGCATGTGCTGCGCCATGCTTTCGCCAGTCACCTGCTGCACAACGGCGCTGACCTGAGGGTGGTCCAGACCCTGCTCGGCCATGCCGATATCTCGACCACCCAGATCTATACCCATGTGCTGGAAGAGCGGCTCAAGACCCTGGTGCGCGACCTGCATCCTTTGGCCGACACCTAGTCTCCAGCGCCATAAGACCCATATTAACCCGATTGCTTGACTAAGGGGGCCCGTCCGCGTCACACCGCCCTCGATCACCACAACAGCCGGAATCCGATGCGCAGTTACCTCGACTTTGAAAAGCCCGTGGCCGAACTCGAGGCCAAGGTTGAAGAACTGCGCGCCATGGGCGAGACGGACAATGCCGTTTCCGTCACCGACGAGATCAGCCGGCTCGAAGGCAAGGCCGCGCTGGCGCTGAAGGAAGTCTATGCCACCCTGACGCCGTGGCAGAAAACGCAGGTCGCGCGGCATCCGCAGCGGCCGCATTGCCTGGACTACGTCAAAGGCTTGTTGAGCGAATTCGTGCCGCTCGCCGGCGACCGCAAGTTCGGCGACGACGCCGCCATCATCGGCGGCTTCGGCCGCTTCCGCGGCGAGAGCGTCTGCGTGCTCGGCCACGAAAAGGGCTCCGACACCGAAAGCCGCCTCAAGCATAATTTCGGCATGGCCCGGCCCGAAGGCTACCGCAAGGCGGTGCGCCTGATGGAAATGGCCGACCGTTTCAACATTCCGGTACTGACGCTGGTCGACACCGCCGGCGCCTATCCCGGCATCGGCGCCGAAGAACGCGGTCAGGCGGAGGCGATCGCCCGCTCGACGGACGTATGTCTCGGACTGGGCGTGCCGAATGTCTCGGTGATCCTGGGCGAAGGCGGCTCCGGCGGCGCCATTGCGCTGGCCACCGCCAACAAGGTGCTGATGCTGGAGCATGCGATCTACAGCGTGATTTCGCCGGAAGGCGCCGCCTCGATCCTCTGGCACGACAGCACCAAGGCGCAGGACGCGGCCACCAACATGAAGATCACCGCGCAGGACATGGCCCGTTTCGGCGTCATCGACACCATCATCTCAGAGCCGACCGGCGGCGCCCACCGCGACCCGGCCTTGACCATCGCCACGACCGCCGACGCCATCGACAAGGCTTTCGCCGAGCTGCGGCCGCTCGACCGCGACGGCGTCCGCCTGCAGCGGCGCGAGAAATTCCTGGCTATGGGCCGCCTGCCGGCCCGTCCGACCGTCTAGGGTTTGCCGACCGCCGAGGTTCCTGCGGAAAATGCCGGCTTGCGACGATTTAGGGTCGGTTTACCATAGGCTTACCCGAAGTTTGGGGCGGCTTGGTTTGCCTTGCGGATGCCACATCTTATGGATAACGATATCTCAATGACAGCCCGCCCGTCCGGGGAGTATCGCGTTTTGAGCCGACCCTATCTCCGCGCGTTGCTGGCGTCCGCGGCTGTTGCCGCCGCGATTACGCTTGCCGGCTGCAATGCGAACGACGTGACCAACGGCCGCGCCCACGCGCCGCTGTCGGAAAAGACGCTCGCCGAAATCGCATCCAAGAACATGGACAAGGAATCGCCGATTCTCGCCCGCATCTTCAAGGAAGAAGCGGAGATGGAGATTTGGAAGCAGAACCGTGACGGCCAATATGCCCTGCTGAAGACCTATCCGATCTGCCGCTGGTCCGGCGATCTCGGTCCGAAGAAGAAGGAAGGCGACCGTCAGGCGCCGGAGGGATTCTATACGATCACGCCGGGGCAGATGAACCCGGCCTCGAATTACTATCTCGCCTTCAACACCGGCTTTCCCAACACCTATGACCGTTCCTGGGGCTACACCGGCTCCGAACTGATGGTGCATGGCGACTGCTCCTCGCGCGGCTGCTACGCGATGACCGACGAGCAGATCCAGGAAATCTACGCGCTGGCGCGCGAGTCGTTCTTCGGCGGCCAGAAGGCCTTCCAGTTGCAGGCCATGCCGTTCCGCATGACCGCGCTGAACATGGCCAAGCACCGCAACAATCCGAACTTCGCATTCTGGAAGATGCTGAAGGAAGGCTACGACCATTTCGAAGCCAGCAGGCAGGAGCCGAAGGTCGCGGTCTGCGAGAGGCGCTATGTGTTCGATCCGGCGCAGCCGGAGAATGGATCCAAGCCGCTCAAGTTCGACGCCAAGGGCAAGTGCCCGGTGTTCGAACTCGACAAGACCGTCGCTGACGTCGTGCTCGATCACAAGCGCAAAGAGCAATACCAGATGGCGTCGTACATCTCGCAGGGTGTCGCCACCGTGCCGATGCGCCACGGCATCGACGGCGGCATGAACGCCGTGTTCACCGAAAAGATCGCCGTTCAGGAAGGCTTCGACAGCAAGGGCCGCCCGATTCAGGTGGCGCTCGCGCCCGGCGCATTGCCGCGCACGCCGGATGCCCCCGCGCCGGCGCAGATCGTGTCAGTACCGAAGCCTGCGCCTACGGCCGCAGACGAACCGGTTCTGGCAAGCCTGGCGACGCCGCGCGCCGGTCTGTTTGGCGTGCTGGGCATTTCGAAAGCGCAAGCGCAGCCCGTTCAGGCTCAGCCGGCCCAGGCGCAACCCGTTACCGTCGCGGCGGCGCCATCGCGCCAGCCGTTCGTGCTGCGCGGTTCGTCAGCCTCACTCCCCAAACCGAAGCCTGCCGTTGCCCACGCGACGCCTGCGCTCGCCGCACAGGAAAAGCCGCCGCACCAGGTTGCCCAGTCGGCCCAACCCAATCCCGCTCAGCCGAAAACCGCGGCATCGCAGCCCGCGCGGCAGCGCACCGCCAGCGCCGCCAGACCCGAAGTTACCGACGACGCATCTCGCGACGAGCCACCACAGCTGCGTACCGCATTCACGGCGCCGCCGCCGGCGAGCAATAGCGGCGTTCTTGCCGGCGCGCAGCCCGTGGTGCCGACAGGGACTTTCGAAAGCCGCTGGTCGGGCTTCCGCTAAACTTCCTTTCCCCTCCCCCCGCGCGCGAAGCGGCGGGGAGGGTCGATCAAGCATTGCGAAGCGATGCTTGATCGGGGTGGGGGGATTTCGCTTGAGCCTTCAAATCAATTTCGCCAATAGATGAATTGCCCCCCCACCCCTTAACCCCTCCCCGCCACGCGAAGGCGCGCGGGGGGAGGGGAAAAGTGGCGTGCTTTTCACTGGGCCCTGACAGAAAATGAACTGCTTCGTCTACGTTCTCGGCTGCCGTCACAAGGCCCGCACCATGACCTATGTCGGGTGGACCAATGACGTGCCGCGCCGCCTCAACCAGCACAATAGCGGCAAGGGCGCGCGCACGACGCGCGGCCGGACCTGGGTGCTGCTGCATTCGGAATCATTCGCGACCCGGACCGAGGCGATGAGCCGGGAATGGCACCTCAAGCGCGAGCGAGCCTTTCGCAAGCAACTGGCGCAGCGAATCCAATAAGTAGTATTAGTGCGTGACGCTCAGTTCGGCAGCGCCGGTCCGTCGCCCGCGGCGATCTGGCGCGACAGGTCGAGGATATCCTTCTCGACCGCGGCCTGCCGGTTGGTGAGGTCAAGATATTTGCGGGTGAGCGCGCCGTTCGGCGCCCAGTCGCCGGTCTTGCGTTGCTCCGGCGCCGCATCCGCCATGTCGGCGATCAATTCCTCGATCTTGGCATCGAGTTCGGTGCGTTCCTGCGTCAGTTCGGACAACAAGGCTTCGAGGTCGGCGATTTTCTTGGTCATTTAAATGGACTCAGGCCGGCACGATCACTTTGCCGATCGGCCACAACGCGATGCCGGCAAGTTTCAGATGCGCCCACGCGAACGGAATGCCGATAATGGTGATGGCGAGCAATATCGCGGTGATGACATGGCCGAGCGCCAGCCACCAACCGGCCAGGACGAGCCAGATGATGTTGCCGAGCATACCGAAAGCGCCGGTGCCGATATCCTCGCGGCCGAAATATTCGTCGCGCGACACGGCCTTCTGACCGAACGGAAACAGCGTATAGGCTGCGATGGTGAAGGCCGCCCGCGCCCAGGGCAGGCCGATGATGGTGATCGCCATCACCACGGCCGCGATCGCCCAGCCAACGGCCATCCAGAAGCCGCCGAGGACGATCCAGAGAATATTGAGCAGCAAAGAAACCGGCGACATCGCTATCTTTCGTTAAGGCCGCGCTTAAGCGAAGCGGCCGTGGCAATGCTTGTACTTCTTGCCGGAGCCGCACGGACACACTTCGTTGCGGCCGACCTTGCCCCAGGTCGTCGGGTCGTTCGGATTGCGCGCGACCGCTTCGGCGACCGCGGCGCCGCCACCCAACTGCAAGGAGGTCGGCGTCAGCGAGCCTTGCGCCATTTCATCCTCGCCAGTCGCCGGATCGACGTGGTGCGCTTCCATGTAAGGAAGTTGCTGGTTCTCCTCGGCCGGCGGCGCCACGATCTCGACGCGCATCAACTGGCCGGTGACGACCTCGCGCAGGTTCGACACCATCGCCTCGAACAGGCTGAAGGCTTCCGCCTTGTATTCGTTGAGCGGATCGCGCTGGCCGTAGCCGCGCAGGCCGATGACCTGACGCAGATGCTCGAGCATGACGAGATGCTCGCGCCAGAGATGATCCAGCGACTGCAGCAGGATCGATTTCTCGACATAGCGCATGGTCTCGGGGCCCCACTTGGCCACCTTGCCCGCCATCCATTCGTCGGCGCGGCGCTCGATGCGTTCGCGCACTTCCTGGTCGGCGATGCCTTCTTCCTTGGCCCATTCCTGGACCGGCAGATCCAGCGTCAAGACTTCCTGCAGCGCCTCATGCAAACCGGCGACGTCCCACTGTTCCGGATAGGCATTTTCCGGAATGTGCTTGGCGACTAGATCGTTGATCACCGAATGGCGCATGTCGGCGACGGTTTCGTCGACCGCTTCGTCGCGCATGAGATCGACCCGCTGCTCGAAGATCACCTTGCGCTGGTCGTTCATCACGTCGTCGTACTTCAGCAGGTTCTTGCGGATGTCGAAGTTGCGCGCCTCGACCTTCTGCTGCGCCTTTTCCAGCGCCTTGTTGATCCACGGATGGACGATGGCCTCGTTTTCCTTGAGGCCGAGCTTGGTCAGCATGCCGTCGAGCTTGTCGGAGCCGAAGATGCGCATCAGGTCGTCTTCGAGCGACAGGAAGAACTTGGAGTGGCCCGGATCGCCCTGGCGGCCGGAGCGGCCGCGCAACTGATTGTCGATGCGGCGGCTCTCGTGCCGCTCGGTGCCGAGCACAAACAGACCGCCGGCGGCGAGCGCCTTGTCCTTCAGGCGTGAAATCTGGGCGCGAATCTCGTCGGCGCGCGGGCTGTGCTCGCGCTCGGCCCAGTCGGCGATGTCGGTGATTTCCTGGCGAATCCGCATGTCGGCATTGCCGCCGAGCTGAATGTCGGTGCCGCGGCCGGCCATGTTGGTGGCGATCGTCACCGCGCCCGGCACGCCGGCCTGCGACACGATGAAGGCTTCCTGCTCGTGATAGCGCGCATTCAGGATGGCGAAGACCTTGGTCTTGGTGGCGCCGTCGTCGCCCGAATACAGCGCGGCAAAAGCGTTCGGATCGGAAAAGTCATGCGACTCCCATCCGGCCTGGCGCAGCATATCGGCGAGTTGTTCGGACTTCTCGATCGACGTGGTGCCGACCAGGACCGGCTGGCCGCGCAATTTGCAGTCCTCGATCAAAGTGATGATGGAACGGTATTTCTCGACCGTGGTGCGATAGACCTCGTCGTCGTCGTCCTTGCGGATCAGCGGCTTGTTGGTCGGCACTTCGAGAACTTCGAGCTTGTAGATGTCCATGAACTCGTCGGCTTCGGTCAAAGCCGTACCGGTCATGCCCGAGAGCTTCTCGTACATGCGGAAG
>JAUSBQ010000057.1 GCA_030651965.1 Pseudolabrys sp.
CGCTCTACCTGGCATCGGCATTGTTCGGCCTGTTCCAGGGCGGCATCGTGCCGTCCTACGCCATCATCGTGCGCGAATATTTCCCGCCGCAGCAGGCTTCAACGCGCGTCGGACTGGTCATCATGGCCACCATTCTCGGCATGGCGCTGGGCGGCTGGCTGTCGGGCGTCATCTTCGACCTGACCGGGTCGTATCAGGCCGCCTTCCTCAACGGCATCGGCTGGAATCTGCTCAACGTGTCGATCATGACCTGGCTGCTGCTGCGCTCAAGGCAGCGCCCGGGCCCGGGCGTGGCCCAGGCGGCCTGATCGCGACCGCCTTCACAATGGGCAACGCAGCCCGCCATGCGACAGTGCTATGTACGAAATAAAACATCGCTCGGACTGTTCGTTGTCATTGACAAAAGCCGCCTGAACCTAAAGATCGCGGCAGCCGGGAAAGACCAGGGGCACTCGTCGATGCAATTTTCTGTCGGACGGCCGGATCTGGTCCGCGCGATCAATCAGCGTTGGCTGCTCAAATTCTGGAAACGGCATTTACGCGACGGCGAGCTTCCCGACTGGCAGGCCGTCGAAGCCGAGGACCTCAGCCGGATCGCGGACAATCTGAGCTTTCTGGACGTTACCGGCGAGGGCGACATCAAGCGCTTTCAAATTCGCCAGCATGGCCCGGGCATTGCCAAAGTCTATGGCTCGCCCGATTGCAGCGGCCGGTATCTCGACGAGGTCATTCCGCGCGCGCGGCACAAGACCGGTCTCCTGCCCTATTACCGGGCCTACAGCACCGGCGTGCCGGTCTACACGATCTGCGAAGTGAAAGACAAAGACGGCCGGCTCATTTTGTTCGAGCGGCTGATCTTGCCGTTCAGCAATGGCGGCCCGGCCGTCGGGCGCATCATGTCGTCGTTCGAATTCGTCTGCGAAGACGGCTCATTCGACACCGGCGCATTGGTCCGACTGCAACAGGGCGCGCCAACGCTGCGCCTATGCGCCATGATCGAAGCGCAGCAGGCGGCAGGCGGCTAAAACGCCTCGTCCGGCAATTCCATTGTCGAGGCGCTGCCGGCCTGAATGCGCGCCAGGCGCGTCGCGGTTTCTGGCAGCATGCGGTCCATGAAGAAGCGCGCTGTGATGAGCTTGGCGTTGTAGAAAGCCGCCGCGCCGTTGGCGTCGGCAAGCTTTTCGAGCGAGGCTTCGACGATTCTGCACCACATGTAGCCAAGCGCGACCAGCCCGAACAGGTGCATGTAGTCGGTGGCTCCGGCACCGGCATTGTCCGGTTTGGCCATGGCGTTCTGCATGAACCACATCGACGCCTGTTGCAGATGGCCCGAGGCGACGCCGAGCGGCGTGACGAAGGGCCTCATCTTTTCGTCGGCTTCTTTTTCTTTGACGAAAGCGCCGAGTTCGCCGAGAAACGCCATCAGGGCGCGGCCGCCATCCTTGCCGAGCTTGCGGCCGACCAGATCGAGCGCCTGGATGCCGTTGGCGCCTTCGTAGATCTGCGCGATGCGCGCGTCGCGCACGAACTGCTCCATGCCGTTTTCGGCGATGTAGCCGTGGCCACCCCATAGTTGTTGCGCCGAAACGGTGTTGGCGAACCCTAAGTCCGTCAGCACGCCCTTGATCACCGGCGTCAGCAGGCCGAGCGCGTCGTCGGCGCTCTGGCGTTCCTTGTCGTCGCCGGAGCGATGCGCGACATCGCTCTTGAGGCCGGCCCAGACCACCAAAGCCCGCGCCGCTTCGTTGAAGGCCTTGATGGTCATCAAGGTGCGGCGCACGTCCGGGTGGACGATGATCGGATCGGCCGGTTTGTCGGGATATTTCGCGCCGGTGATGGCGCGGCCCTGCAAGCGCTCCTTGGTGTAGATGACGGCGTTCTGATAGGCGACTTCGGACTGCGCCAGACCCTGAATGCCGACGCCGAGCCGCGCTTCGTTCATCATCGTGAACATGGCGTTGAGGCCGCGGTTTTCCTCGCCGATCAGCCAGCCGGTGGCGCCGTCGTAGTTCATCACGCAGGTCGAGTTGCCGTGGATGCCCATCTTTTCTTCGAGCGAGCCGCAGGTGACGCCGTTGCGTGCGCCGAGCGAGCCATCGTCGCCGACCATGATCTTGGGCACGACGAACAGCGAGATGCCTTTGGTGCCCATCGGCGCACCTTCGATGCGCGCCAGCACGAGATGGATGATGTTCTCGGCCATGTCGTGTTCGCCGGCGGAGATGAAGATCTTGGTGCCGGAAATCTTGTAGCTGCTGTCGCTCTGCTTGACCGCCTTGGTGCGCAGCAAGCCCAAGTCAGTGCCGCAATGCGGCTCGGTCAGGTTCATGGTGCCGGTCCACACGCCGGTCACCATCTTGGGCAGGTATTTCTGCTTCAGTTCCTGCGAGGCGTGCACCAGCATCGCCGCGATGGCGCCTTGGGTCAGCCCCGGATACATAGCGAAGGCCATGTTGGCCGAGCAGAGGAATTCGTTGACCGTCTCCGTCAAGGTCGCCGGCAGCCCCTGCCCGCCGAATTCTTCCGGCACCGAAATGCCGATCCAGCCGCCATCGACGACCTGCTGGAAAGCTTCCTTGAAGCCTTTCGGCGTGGTAACGTTGCCGTCCGGATGACGGGTGCAGCCTTCGCTGTCGCCGACGCGGTTGAGCGGGGTGAGAACGTCCTCGCTGAGTTTGGCCGCCTCGCGCAGGATCGCCTCGATCATGTCGGGCGTGGCGTCGGCAAAACCCGGCAGATTGCCGTAGCGTTCGATGTGGAAGACGTCGTTGAGCAGGAACAACGCATCCTCAACGGGCGCTTTGTAGGTCGGCATCGTCTCTCTCCCCGGCTTTATGGCATTCTGATCTTGCGCATGATCTCTTCCGAAAACCGGTTCCCACTTTTCGGGATTATGCGCCGCCGCGCAAACGGCAAAGGTTAAGACTTCGTTTACGTCCCCCGGCGCGCCACCGTTCCAGGCGTCCCGGCCGGGGAATCAGCGCGCCCGCGTCAGCGTAGTATGACCGGGCCGATTTACACCTGAATTAAAGGCCGGCAAAGGTTGCGGCCCGACGGCGCAATGCCGCGCCCGCTGGCACCTGCCGGTTCCCGCCGGCCCGGCGTAAAAGGCGAATTTGCAGGGAAAGTCCGATACTTCGGCCAAACGTTAACCGCCTGTTTACCGAGAACGGCAAAAAGTCGGTGCGTGGACTGAGGACCGGCCCGCACAGTCATCGCGCGCCGGTTCCGCGAGAGTCGATCAAGGCTCTTTGCACCTCCACCTCGACTGTGGGTGTGAGAATGAAATTTGCCGTCCCGTGGAGTGTGAAAGGCATAAGGCCGGAAGCCCGCGAGACTGCCAAGGAAGCGGCGCGCCGCTCGGGCATGCCGCTCGGCGAATGGCTGAACTCCGTCATTCTGCAGCAGGCCGAACAAGACGGCGCAACCTTTCGCGACGATGACGATTCCTATGGCGACGAATTGGCCACCGTGCATCAGCGGCTGGACGACATTACCCGCCGCATCGAACAGGTCTCGCGCACCGGAGCAGCCGCCCATGCGCCGAAAGGCGGCAGGGCTGACCCCCGCGCTGCGCAAAACAGTGAAACCGCGCAGCTCGCGCAACTGATCGCGCGCCTCGACAAGCGCATCGACCAGATGGCGGCCATCCCGCGCATGATGGCCGCGCCGCCAATGGCGCCCTCTATGGCGCCGCCTATGCCGCAACCGATGGCGGGCCCTCCCGGCCTCGACCGCGCGGTTGCCGAAATCGCCGCGCGCCAGCGCTCGCTCAATGGCGGCGCTCCGGCGCCCGGTCGTGCGCAACCGCAGCAACCTGTGCCGCCGCAGGTTCAGGCATACGCACCGCCGCAGCAGCAGCCCGTGCTGATGCCGGTGCCGAGCCAGGATCTGTCCGGCCTGGAAGAACACCTGCGGCAGATCACCGACCAGATCGAAACCTTGCGCCGCCCCGGCGTCGAGGACGCGATCAACGCGCTGCGCGCCGAACTCGGCGATATCGCCCACGCGCTCAGCGATGCGATGCCGCGCCAGGCGATCGACGCGATCGAGCGGCAGATTCAAGGGTTGACCCAGCGCATAGCCGAAGGCCGGCAGGCCGGCAATGCCGACGTCGACAGCCGTGCGCTGTCCGGCGTCGAGCACGGCCTGGCGGAAGTCCGCGATGCGCTGCGCAGCCTGACCCCGGCGGAAAGCCTGGTCGGCTTCAACGAGGCCGTGTCGGGCCTCGCGCATAAGATCGATCTGATCGTCTCGCAGAAGGACCCGGCGACGCTCGGCCAGCTCGAGCATGCCATCACCACCTTGCGCGACATGACGGGGCATATCGCCTCCAACGAAACCGTCGGCCGGCTCGCCGCGCAGGTGCAGGACCTCGCGCAGCGGGTCGAGCATTTCGGCGCAGGCTCCGGCGCGGGTGACGCGCTCAACAGCCTCGAACATCGCATTTCGGCGCTCGCCGACGCCTTGGCCGAACGCTCGCACAACGGCGCCACCGTGCCGCCGCGGCTGGAAGCTTTGGTCGAATCGCTGTCCGACAAGATCGAACAGATTCAGCAGACCCGCGGCGACGGCGCCGTCGGCCATCTTGAGGATCATATCGTTACGCTGGTGAAGCGGCTGGATGCGTCGGATTCGCGCCTCGGCCACCTCGAGGCGATAGAACGCGGCCTCGGCGATCTGCTGGTTCACATCGAGGAAATGCGCGCCGGCAAGGGCGCTATCGGCCCGCGCGAAGACAATCAAGGCGTGATCGACCTCAAGCACGACATTGCCCGCACGCAGAACGCGCTCGACGCCGTGCACGGCACGCTCGGTCTGGTGGTCGACCGCCTCGCAACCATCGAGCGCGACGTGCGCGGTGTACGCAACCCACTCGACCTCGAACTCACCGAAATCAGCCAACCGGTCGGCAAGATCGCCGCGCGCGCTGTGAATGCCGAACCGGCCAAGCCGGCGCCGATGCCGCAGCCGATGCCGGCACCGCAGCCGGCCATGCAAGTTCCGGTGATGCAGGCGCCGCCCATGCAGGCCCCGCAGCAGCCTCAGGCGCCACGCCCGCAAGCACCGGTGCAGCAACAACAGCCGCCGCAACAGCCGGCCAAACCGCAACGCCTGCCGCAAGCGGCGCGCCTGCCGATCAATCCCGATTTGCCGCCCGACCAGCCGCTGGAGCCGGGCTCCGGCGCGCCGCGCTTTCCGGCCAATGCCGCCGCGCGCCTCGCCGCGTCCGAAGCCACCCTTGGCGGTGCGCAGGCGAGCGGACCGGCCGGCAAGTCCGGATTTATCGCCGCCGCCCGCCGCGCCGCGCAGGCGGCTATCGAGACCGCGACGCCGCGCAAGCCGAGCGTTGAGGCCGTCGAGATGGCTGTGCCGTACGACAGCGAGCGGCCGACCTTGCGCGCATCGGTGATGAAGCGGGTCAAATCGCTGTTCATCGCCGCCAGCATCGTTGCCATCGTGATCGGCGGAATTCAGATCGCCAGCAATCTGTTCAATATCGGCGGCACGCCGAAGGAACAGAGCGCCCAAAACCCCGGCGCGGTCTCCGAGACCGACAGCGCCGATCCCGACGAGACGCCCACGGCGACCGACGAAGCGGCGCCTTCGTCCAACCCCCCGGCGGTGCCACTGGCGCCGCCGATGATGCCCGGCAACGCGCCGGCGCCGCTGACAATGCAGTCGCCGGGGTCGCAGCCGCCGTCGCTCTTGGCCCCGCCGACCATCGCGCCGGGCGCCGACATCACCGGCTCGATCGGACGCAACCCGATCAAGCAGAACCTGCCGCGACCGGCGCCGACACCCGCGCCGGCGCCGGCGCCAGCCAAGTCGGAGGCCGACAGGCTGCCGATCGCACTGGGGGGAGTTCGGCTGCGTAGTGCCGCCGTTGCCGGCGACGCCGCCGCCGCCTATGAAGTCGCGCTGCGTTTCGCCGAGGGCCGCGGCATCCCGGCCGACCCGGAGGAAGCCGCGCGCTGGTACGAGCGCGCCGCCGGCAAAGGCCTGGCACAGGCGCAATTCCGCTACGCCAGCCTGCTGGAAAAGGGCAGCGGCGTGCGGAAAAACCTCGGCCAGGCGCGCAAGCTCTATCTCGCCGCCGCCGCCCAAGGCCACGCCAAGGCGATGCATAATCTCGCGGTGCTCTATGCCGAAGGCATCGAGGGCAAGCCCGATTACGGCACCGCCGCGAACTGGTTCCGCAAGGCGGCGCAATTCGGGGTGGCCGACAGCCAGTACAATCTCGGCGTCCTGTGCGCCCGCGGCCTCGGCACCGACAAGAATGTCGCCGAAGCCTACAAGTGGTTCGCGCTGGCAGCCAGCCAGG
This sequence comes from Pseudolabrys sp., assembly GCA_030651965.1. Lineage (GTDB taxonomy): Bacteria > Pseudomonadota > Alphaproteobacteria > Rhizobiales > Xanthobacteraceae > Pseudolabrys. The sequence goes on from JAUSBQ010000057.1 coordinate 6,326, forward strand.
GCGACCGCGAGGCCGCCAAGAAACGCGACGACGTCGCCGCCCACCTGGACGCCGACGAACTGGCCAGCGCGCGCGAGACGGCCAGGAGCTTCGCACCGGACACGCAGCCCTCGGCGGCCATCATCGTGCCGGTTCCGCAAGGCGGCTGGGACGACGCAACCAGCAATGCGCCGCAGCCGGCGGCCAAGCCGCGCGGCACGCGCGCGGTTTCCGCCGGCATTTCGAACCTGCCGCTGAACATCGGCCGCGCGGTAAGGTAAAGACAGCGAAAGCGGTGGCCAAGCGGCGCCAAATCGCGCAAAGACGTGATTGTGCGCGCGTTCATCGCTACTATCATTCCAGCACTCTCGCGCAAAGCCATCACTTCGCACGCCGGACGAAGCCGCTTGCAAATCTATCTTCCGATCGCCGACCTGCCCGTTAACATCTTCCTTGTGCTGGGGATGGGGCTGGCGGTCGGCTTCATCTCCGGCATGTTCGGCATCGGCGGCGGCTTCCTGATGACGCCGCTGCTGATCTTCATCGGCATTTCGCCAGCGGTCGCGGTGGCGAGCGTGGCCAGCCACATCGCCGCCTCGTCGTTCACCGGCGCGATCAATTACTGGCGCAAGCGCGCCATCGACATCGCGCTGGCGATGATGCTGCTCTCTTCCGGCATACTCGGCACGGCGACCGGAGTCTGGCTGTTCACGCTGTTGCGCGAGGTCGACCAGCTCGATCTTGTCATCGGTCTGTCATATGTGACGCTGCTGACCGCGGTCGGCGCGCTGATGATCAATGAGAGCGTGCAGGCCGAATTGCGCGCGCGCAAAGGCCAGCCGGCGACCTTGCGGCGGCCCGGCAGCCACAACTGGATTCACGGCCTGCCGTTCAAGCTGCGCTTCAAGCGCTCCAAAATCTATGTGTCGGCTATCCCGGTCTGGGGCATCGGCTTTTCGATCGGCTTCATCGGCGCCATTCTCGGCATCGGCGGCGGCTTCCTGCTGGTGCCGATGCTGATCTATTTCCTGCGCGTACCGACGGCGACGGTGATCGGCACGTCGATGGTGCTGACTTTGGTCACCATGGCGTCGGCCACCGTGATGCATGCCGCGACCAACCATCTGGTCGACGCGGTGCTGGCGCTAATCCTGATCGTCGGCGGCGTGATCGGCGCGCAATTCGGCGCGCGCACCGGCCAGAAGATGCGCGGCGAAAGGCTGCGGCTGCTGCTCGGCCTTCTGGTCTTCGCCGTCGGCCTGCGCTTCGCCTACGAGCTCGTGGTGCAGCCGGAAGAGCTGTTCTCGATCCGCATGGTGAGTACCGAGTGATGGCACGCCGGGCGCTCATGGTTTGGACTCTGCTGGCGGCTCTCGCCGCGACCCCGGCCTGTGCCGAGCAACTGGTGGTGTCGCTGTCGAACCACCGCGTCGCCGTAACGTCGAGTTTCGACGGCGAGAACCTGGTGTTGTTCGGGACGGTCGAGCCGGACCGGCCGCGGGCGGCGCTGCGGAGCGCCTACGATATCGTCGTCACCGTAACCGGTCCGCGCCAGACATTGCGCACGCGGCGCAAGGATCGCGTGCTCGGCATCTGGGTCAATGTCGAGGCGCGTCAGTTCGTGCAGGTGCCGTCCTATCTCGCCATCCTGAGCAACCGCCCGATCGGCGACATCACCAATGCCGAGACCGCGCGGCGCCTGCAACTCGGCCTCAACAATTTCCTGCTGCCGCAACGCATCGGCCCGGACACCGCCGACACCGTGCGCGACGATCCGTTCCGCGTCGCTTTCGTCAAGCTGGAAACGCAACACGGGCTTTATCGCGAATCGCCGACCGATGTGACCTTCCTGACGCCGACCGTGTTCCGCGTCGCCATTCCGATTCCCTCCAATGCCCCGACCGGCAGCTATGGCATCGACGTGCAACTGTTCGCCGACGGCGCCATGATTGGGCGCACCAATTCGGCGCTCGAAGTCGTCAAGACCGGCTTCGAACAAGTTGTCGCCGAAGCCGCGCGCGACCACGGCCTGCTGTACGGAATTCTTGCGTCGCTGATGGCGCTGGTGATCGGCTGGTTCGGCAGCGTGGTGTTCAGAAGGGATTAGTCCCTCAGACACCGCTGCGCCGCGAAAGCATAGAGTCGCGTATCGCCGAGCATATGCGCGGTGAAGGCCAGCGTGCCGAACAGATCGGCGAAGGCCGCGTCACGCACATTCAAGCCACCGGTGAAAGCGCCGAAGGCCGGCATCACCATCCGCGTCGCGTCGGCGGCGAAACAGCGGCGGCGCACCGAGCGGCCGCGCTGGCTGATGCGCGCCACCGGATGCAGATGACCGCAAATCTCGCCCGGCGTCCTTGTCGGCAGATGGCGGAACGTCAGCGCGCCGACCGTGAGCGTTGCCTGGAACGCGCCGCCGATCCCTTCGGCCGGTTCCGGGTCGTGATTGCCCGCGATCCAGATCCAGTCGCGGCCGCGCTGCATGGCGGCGAGATTGTCGCGATCTTCCGCCGCCAGCCGCGCCGGACCGCCTCCATCATGGAAACTGTCGCCGAGCGAGACGACGCAACGCGGCGCGTAGCGCGCGATCAGCCGGGTGAGCCGCGCCAGAGTTACGGCGGTGTCGTAGGGCGGCAGCAACTGGCCGCGCGCGGCGTAGCTCGAACCTTTTTCCAGATGCAGGTCGCTGACGGCGAGCAGACCCTGTTCCGGCCAATACAGCGCGCCTTCGGGATCGGCGATGAGGGAGACGGAGGAGATTTCGATGTCATTCCGGGACGGCGCGTTTGCGCCGGGCCCGGAATCCATAATCCCAGCACTGGGGCTATGGATTCCGGGCTCGCTCGTTTCACTCGCGCCTCGGAATGACGAAATCTCCGTCACTGCATCGCCTCTTTCACCAGTTCATCGGTGGCTTCCGCCAGCAAGGTATCCGACGCCTCGCCATAGACCGTCTCGCGGCCGATTTCCAGCATCACCGGAATCGCGAGCGGCGAGACGTGATCGAGAGCTTTATGAACGATTCGGCCCTGGATGCGCGAGAGCATTTCGTCGAGCCGCTTGATGTCGAGCAGGCCGGTGGCGGCGTCGGCGCGCGCGGCGCGCAGCAGAATGTGGTCGGGCTGGTGCTTGCGCAGCACGTCGTAGACGAGATCGGTCGAAATAGTGACCTGGCGGCGGGATTTTTCCTCGCCGGGGAACCGGCGTTCGATCAGGCCGGCGATAATGGCGCAACTGCGGAAGGTGCGTTTCATCAAGGCGGATTCCGCCAGCCACTCCTCGAGGTCGTCGCCGAGCATGTCCTGCGCGAACAGAGCGCCGAGCGGCAGCTCGCCCCGGGCAATACGCGCGTCGATGTCGCCGAGGCACCAGACCGCCAGCGCATATTCATTGGCGACGAAGCCGAGCGGCCGCATGCCGGCGCGCTCCAGCCGCCGCGTCAACAGCATGCCGAGCGTCTGGTGTGCCAGCCGGCCTTCGAACGGGTAGCAGACCAGATAATTGTTGCCGCCGCGCGGGAAGGTTTCGACCAAAAGATCGCTGGCCGGCGGCAGCAGCGAACGCCACTCCTGCAACTCCAACCATTCGCGCACCTGATCCGGCAGCGCGCGCCACGCTGTCGGATCGGCAAGAATGCCGCGCACGCGCGCGGCCAGATAAGTCGACAGCGGAAACTTGCCGCCTTCATAGGCCGGCACTTTCGGATCGGTCGCGGTCGAGCGCGAAACATAGACTTCGTTCTCGACCAGCGCCTCGTATTTCAAAATCTCGCCGGCGAAGACGAAAGTGTCGCCGACCGCCAGCATCTCGACGAAATATTCCTCGACCTGCCCCAGCACGCGACCGCCGCGCTGGATCATGCTGGTCTTGCGCGGCAAGTCGGCTATAGCCGACTTGCCCATTTTAGATTGCCGGTCGCCTCTACGGCGACCGGTTGACCGCATCAGCCGCACCTTTAGCATGTCGGCCTCGACGATGGTGCCGATGTTCATGCGGTAGCGCTGCGCCACGCGCGGATGCGTGATGCGCCATTTGCCGTCCTTTCCCTGACGGATCTTGGCGAAGCGCTCATAGGCCTTCAGCGCATAACCGCCGGTGGCGACGAAATCGACCGCGTCGTCGAAATCGGCGCGCGTCAATGTCGCGTAAGGCGCCGCAGAGCGCACTTCGGCGAACAATTCATCGGACAGGAACGGCTCGCCCACGGCGCGGCCGAGAATATGCTGACACAGCACATCGAGCGCGCCGGTCCGCAAAGGCGGGGTGTCCTGCGCATTGGCGGCGACAGCGTCGATCGCGGCGCGGCATTCCAGCACTTCAAAGCGATTGGACGGCACCAGCACGGCTTTCGACGGCTCGTCATAACGGTGATTGGAACGGCCGACGCGCTGCATCAGCCGCGACGAGCCTTTCGGCGCGCCGATATTGATGACCAGATCGACATCGCCCCAGTCAACGCCGAGATCGAGCGACGAGGTGCAGACCACGGCGCGCAATTTGCCGGCGGTCATGGCGTCCTCGACCTTGCGGCGCTGCGCGACATCGAGCGAGCCGTGATGCAAAGCGATGGCGAGGTTGTCGTCGTTGATGCCCCACAGCGACTGGAAGGTGAATTCGGCCTGGCTGCGGGTGTTGACGAAAATCAGCGTCGTCTTGTGCCGCTTGATGAGGTCGTAGATTTCGTTGAGCGCGTGGCGCGCGGAATGTCCGGCCCAGGGCAAACGCTCCGACGTGTCCAGCATCGTCACGCTCGGCTGCGCGCCGGCCTGCGCGATGACCAGATCGGCTTTTCTCTCGCCTTCGAGCGGCTGCGGCACCAGGAAACGGCAGAGTTCGCCGGGCTCGGCCACGGTCGCCGAAAGGCCGACCGTCGTCAGCGCAGGCGCCAGCGCGAACAACCGCGCCATGCCGAGCGACAGCAAATCGCCGCGCTTGGAGGTCACCAGCGAATGCAATTCGTCCAGCACGACGCGGCGCAGCGAGCCGAACATGAACGGCGCGTCGGCGGAGGCG
>JAUSBQ010000071.1 GCA_030651965.1 Pseudolabrys sp.
GCCCGCGCGCAACTCGCCAAGGCCGCCGAGGCCAATGTCGCCGAAGCGCAATTCCAGCTCGGCTTAATGCTGGCCGACGGTGAAGGCGGAGCGAAGGACGAGGCCGGAGCGCGCGCCTTGTTCGAAAAGGCCGCGGCGCAAAATCATCCCGAGGCCTTGGTCTGGGCCGGCTCGTTTGCGCAAAGAGGCGTCGGCGGCCCGGAAGACACCGCGCGCGCCAAGGAATACTTCACCAAGGCGGCCGCGCTCGGCAATGAAGACGCCAAAGCCGCGCTCAAGCGCATCGAATGTCCTTATGTGCTCAAGGACAAGCGCGGCAACGTGATGACCAACCTCTGCTTCTAAGCCTTCCCTTCACATCGAGGAATACCGATGGCGACCGCGATCCGTTCGGCGATCGACTTCTATGAGCGCCATCCCATCTCGGCCGACATCATCGTCGCCAAGCTTAAATCCGCGCGCGGCCATCTCGATAATGTGTCGCCGGAAGAACTGTTCGCCTACGATCAGGATCATTACGGCGGACTCGCCGCCAATGATGCGGTGGCCGCCTTGGCCGTTATCGGCCCCGGCAGCCGCGTTGCTGATTTTTGCGCCGGCCTTGGCGGACCGGCGCGTTACCTCGCGCACCGTTATGGTGCCGATGTCACCGGCATCGAACTGACGCCGGCGCGGGTCAAAGGCGCCGCTGAACTCACGCGCCTTGCCGGTCTTTCCGACAAAGTCCGCGTCATCGAGGGCAACGTGATGCACGTCCCACTTACCGACGGCAGCGTCGACGCAGTCATCAGCCAGGAAGCGTTCCTGCATGTGCCCGACAAGGCGCGCGCTTTGGTGGAAGCCCATCGCATTCTAAAGCCCGGCGGCCGCCTCGCCTTCACCGACTGGATCGCGCACCGCGCTCTGTCGCCGGCCGATGCCGAATTGATGTGGCAAGGCATGGCCGCCACCAATCTGTGCGATCTCGCAACCTATCGGGCGCTGATCGAGCAAGCCGGCTTCATCGTCACATCGGTCGAGGACCTGACCGCAGGTTGGGCCGAGATCCTCAAAGTGCGGCTGGCGATGTACACTAAGCTGCGCAGCGAGACGCAACAGGCCGGCACCGCCTCAGGCCATGATGCGTTTTATGAAAGCTACGTCCGCTTTGTCGAACTTGTCAGCGATAGCGCACTGGGCGGCGGGAGGTTTGGGGCGGTTCGACGCCAGTAGAGACATCCGACAACCTGATTGATCGAGCATAAAAGAAGCCCGGGTGAGGGGCTTCCTTTATCGCTTCCTCGTGCAGCTCCCGATATCACCGTTCAGCCGTCACCGTCGCGCGCGGATTGACGATCGTGTAGCCTCGGATCGAGCGGACGTGCTCGCGGGTGCGGCCGCCGCCGGAATTGCCGTCATGCACCATCCATTCGTCGCCGCCGGCGTGGCTCATCAGCACCATCACGTGGCCGCTGCGCGCCGCCACCATGCCGGAAGCCGGCGCGGTGCGCGGAAATTTCCGCGCCCAGTTCGCGGCGAGGTTCAATTGCGGACGGATCTCGCCGAACACATAAAGCGAGGCCGCGCAACCGCAGAAGCGGTGCGGACAACCGGAGGGCCGCCCGCCGACGATAGTGCCATTGCCGTTGGCATCAGCGATCCGCGTCGTCGCGCCGCCGGCCGCGGCGGAATCGCGCCCCACCACGTTGTCCGAACAGCCTTGAGCAGTGCAGACGACAGCGGCGTTGTTGCGACGGACGCGCACCCGTTCACGCGGTGCCTGCGCGCTCTGGCGCGTCGTGGCGGCTTGCGCCGCTGGATTATCGGAGCAACCGCGCATATCGCAGACCACCAGCGTCGGCGTTCGCTTGTTTGTATGCTTCGGCTTTGCGTGCGCCACTGACGCTGTCGCGATCGAAATGATCGCCATCGCCGGAATGATAAGTCGGATAAACAAATTGAGCCACCATCAATGAGGAGCGGCGCGTCGGCCGCGATATCGCTACCCCCTGCACCGTTTCTTTGCGACGAAACGATGGCAAGAGTAGCGGCGATCTGCCGCGCGACTACCTCAAGTCCAGATTAAGCTCACTTGGTAGGGATAATTTGTAAGGATCTGGCCCTCGACGGTCGAATTTGCGAGAATAATTGCGTGTCAAAAGCATGAATTGATAGATTCTCTCTTAGATCGCGAATTTAAGAATAGTCCTTTCTGTTATGCATTAGGACCGGATGGAGGTCGCCAATCCTTTCTTCGGACGCGGCCCTTTAGGTAAAAAGGTATTGCGATAGTATCTTGCTCGAGTCGGCCGCGTTCAGGAATGCTCCATTTTGGAGTTGAGCGGCGCTTGGATGCGCAAACGCCGCATACGATTTCGACCGATACGAAATCGATGTAATGCCCCCGGTTGTCGCGCAGCCAAATTGCTTAACACCGCTCTTGCGACGCAAATGAGCCCAGGTACTATGGAGTTGGACGCTGGCTTCCATGGAATAGGGCGAGGATTTCGCACAACGCGCACACACATCGATTAGGGGCGCCATGGCTTCAACGATTGGCAAATCGCGATCCAATAACAGCAAGTCGATCGAGCCCGTATTTCGTCGCGTGGCGCAATACGTACGGATGTCCACCGATCATCAACGCTACTCTATAGAAAGTCAGGTGGCGGCAATCGCCGAATATGCCCTTTGCAATGAAATGACTGTAATTAAAACCTATGCCGACGAAGGCCGCAGTGGCGTGACGATGAAAGGCCGAGAAGCCCTAAAATCCTTGATCGCTGATGTTCAGAATGGACGCGCGAACTTCGAAGCAGTGCTCGTTTACGATGTGAGCCGCTGGGGCCGTTTCCAAGACGCAGACGAAAGCGCGTATTATGAATTCATATGCAAGTCCGCCGGCATCTCGGTAATCTACTGCGCCGAACTATTCGAAAATAACGGCAGTATGCTCGCAACAATGATAAAAGTAATGAAGCGAGCGATGGCCGGTGAATATAGCCGGGAATTATCTGCAAAGGTCGCGCGCGCGCACCGGCGGCACGCCGAACTCGGCTTTCACCAAGGTGGGCCGGCCAACTATGGCCTTCGCCGCGTTCTCGTAGACGCAAATAATAAACGCAAAATGCCGCTGCAACATGGTGAAGCGAAAAGCTTGCAGGGAGACCGGGTCATTTTGGTCAAAGGCCCAAACGAGGAAACCGATCTCGTCCGCGAAATATTCAGACTCTTTACTGACGAAAGAATGCCACAGCGAAAAATAGCGCGACACCTAAACGCACAGGGTTTTACGAATCGTCGGGGAAATAAGTGGTCGAACACAAATATCGTAAATATGCTTCAAAATGAAAAGTACGCTGGCACATTTGTGTACTGTCGCACTTCATGGTCATTGGCAGAGGGTCCCATTCGAAACTCTGCGGACAAATGGATCCGCGTCGAAAACATGATTGAGCCGGTGATCGACAGAAAAACCTACAACACAGCACAGCTTCTTTTGAAAGATGGTTGGACCTACACCGACAACGAATTGCTCGATTACCTAACTGCATCGTGGTGCGTAACTGGCTACCTTTCAGCTCCGCGAATGTATAAAAGTCGGTTTACCCCCACCCCGGTGACTTACAGAGAGCGTTTCGGCAGCCTCTTGAATGCATATCGACTGATTGGCTATCGGACTGTTCACCTTTACCGATATTCGCGATGCCGCGATCTCGTCAGGTACCTGCATCGGGACCTGATCTGTCAGCTTACTTCGACCTCTGAGCATCACGGCGAAAGAATTATTTTTGACAGCGAGAGGCAGGTTATCTGCCTCGCTAGAACACTAGCGGTGGCAGTCGTAGTGTTGCCTTTCCTGCCACGAAACAACACGGTGCGACCCGGTTGGAAAATGCATTTTAACCGCCTTGAAAAATGCGACGCGGTATTGGTGGCCAGAATGAATAAAGAAAATTCCGCGCTTCTTGACTATTACCTTTTCCCACGTGAAATCTTCCAAAAGCCATCCCATTGCTTCACGGACGATACGATTGGTCGATTCTCACAATTCAAGCTTATATCAACGTCCAATTTTTATCGCTTCGCGAGGGAAAAATTCTCCGCTCTTGAAGAAACAGATACGTTGCCAGAACCATCCTGTTGATTGTTGGCGATTCTGGACTCGTGAAAAACAAAGTTGTCTGCACCGAAAATCGGAATTTCCGGTGTCCCAAAAAAGGGGGAAGGCTGGATGGTCAGTCCCCGTTAACGGTGGCGCGTAACCAAATCGATTGGTATCGAACGCGGGGCTGTGATCCTGGGTATCAATGAAGCCTGGCGCCGGCGTGATGCTTGAACGATTCCTCTTCGCGAACATAGGCAGTGAGCGTTTCGATCGACCGATGCCGGCTCGTTGCGATTATTATGAACGGCGAGGCGCCGCGCCTGGCCGCGCTGGTTAGGAAGGCCGGGCGCAGGTGACCCGAAATTGGTGGGCAAACCGACTGGTGGAAAAAAACATAGGCAGCAGTGCGCCACCGCTGGTCGGCCGCGATCTGACGATCTGAAAAATCTGTTTTCAGGATGTCGTGATGTTCGGCAGGTTGGGGAAGGATCTGCAATTTTTGGTCACAGCTTTCTTTAGTTCGAGGGTGCGCAGTCGGCTGCGTACGAAATGCCAGACCAAAACGGTGCAAATAGGTGCCCAAATTGTGGAGCATTGCATATAACAAAGTCGGATTAATGCCGGAGTAATGCGATGCACCCGCGCGACAGGTTAGCCTATTCACCGATAGAGAACAGACCGCCCCTCGCGTTCCCGAAAGGCGTGCGGCTTGTGGTCTGGCCGGTCCTGGCGCTTGAAGAGTGGGACATGACGCGGCCGATGGCTCGTATGGTGATCTCGCCGCCGCAAGGCCAGCCAATGCAGCCGGATCATCCGAACTGGAGTTGGCACGAATACGGCATGCGGGTCGGCTTTTGGCGGCTGCGCAAGATGATGCTCAAACTCGGCATCTCGCCGACCGTGACGCTCAACGCCCGGGTCTGCGAGACCTATCCGCAAGTCGCGCAAGCCTGCGTTGATAGTGGCTGGGAGCTTAATGCACACGGCTATGACCAAGTGCCGATGCACAAGCTCGACGACCAGCGTGCCTCGATCATGAAATCCATGGACATGATCGAGAAATTTTGCGGCAAGCGGCCGCGTGGCTGGTTCGGCCCAGGCCTAACGCAGACCTTCGACACGCTAGATTATCTATCGGAGGCTGGCATCGAGTATATCGGCGACTGGGTGCTTGACGACGAGCCGGTGACGCTGAAAACGACGCACAAGCCGGTGGTAGCGCTGCCGTATAATTTCGAGATTCACGACATCGTCATGATGGCGCTACAGCACCATCCGTCCGAAGTCTGGCACACGCGCGCGCTCGACCACTTCAACACCCTTTATGCCGAATCGGCCGAGCGTCCGAAGATCATGGCGATCGCCTGCCATCCCTATTTGTCGGGCGTGCCGCACCGTATCGGCCATGTCCAACAGACCTTCGCCGAAATTCTTGCCCATGATGGCGTGGTGGCATGGGACGGCGAGAAGATTCTGGATTGGTATTTGTCATCGAGCAGCAGCGACGGGACGAAATGACCCATCAGGTGTACCACTCTGCTTTCGTCCCGCACGACATCAAGGTGCCAATTCGCGGCGCGCCAATCGGACCGCTCGCGGGCCTCACCGCCGTCGTCAAGGATATGTACGCCATTGCTGGCGAGCGCATGGGCTGTGGTAATCCCGATTGGCTCGCGGCTCACGAACCGGCCATGCAAAACTGCCCGCCGGTGCAGAAAATTCTCGACGCCGGAGCGACCATCACCGGTAAAACGATCTGCGATGAGTTTTTCTACAGCATTGCCGGCATCAACGCGCATTACGGCATGCCGATTAATATGCGGGCGCCCGGCCGGATTCCCGGCGGATCTTCATCCGGTTCGGCTGCGGCTTGTGGCGCCGGTCTTTGCGACTTCGCGCTCGGCAGCGACACCGGCGGGTCAGTTCGCATTCCCGCGTCTTTCAATGGCCTATACGGCTTGCGCCCGACGCATGAGCGCATCGCACATGCCGGCGTCGCTGACATGGCGCCGAGTTTCGATGTCCCGGGCTGGTTCGCGGCAACACCCGGCGTTTTTCGTAGAGTCGGAGCAGTGCTACTCAACGAGCAGCGTGTGACGGCTAAAGTCGACCGCGTCGTGCTTTTAGAGGATGCGTTCGAGCAGGCCGAAGAACCGGTAGCGACCCTGCTGCGCACGCTGATCGAGTTCATGAGCGACGATTTGCCGCCGATCGTGCACAGTCGCATCGCGCCCGACGGTTTCGATCCCTGGCGCGAGGCGTTCCGCATCATCCAGGCCTACGAGACGTGGCAGACCTTCGGCGATTTCGTAACTAGGGTTCAGCCCAATATCGGTCCTGGCATTCGCGAACGCATGGCTTTCGCCGCGACTGTGACAAAGGTGGAGGCTGACGCCAGCCGTCTCGTGCATATCGAAGCGCGCGAACATATTCGTCAGGTCGCCGGACCGGGCACCATCCTGGTGCTACCGACAGCGCCGGCGATCGCGCCGCTCGCCGACACCCCGGCCGCCGATCTGGAAGATTTTCGCGTACGCATCATGCGGCTGACCTGCACCGCCGGCCTGGCCGGATTGCCGCAAATGACCATTCCGGCCGGCGCAATCGGCGGCTGCCCGGTCGGTCTTTCTTTCATCGGTTGGGCCGGCGGCGACGAAGCGCTGCTCGATCTGTCTTGTAAACTCGCGCGCCATTGTGGCGCGGCGGCATGAGGCGCAACGCCATGGCGAAACGACGCAAGGCTGCGACTAAAGCCAAGGCGAGCAATACAAAATCGAAACCGCGCTCGTCGCGCGGCAAGGAACGCAAAAAGCTGTTCCAGCTCGAAGAAGCGACCATCGACGATTTGCACCGCGCCATCAAGGCCGGCAAGACCACGGTGGTCGCGGTCGTGCAGCACTACATCGACCGCGTGCGGAAACATAACGGCGTCGCCAGCGTGCTGGTGACGAAGGACGGCGAACCGATCGCGGACGCAAAAGGCACCGTACGCGGGCAAGCACCGTTGCAATTTCCGGTCGAGACCCTAAAGGCCGCCGACATTCTGCCCGATCTCGACAAGTACCAGGGGCCGCCGCTCGAATTCGGCCGCATTGAGGCGACCGCCTCCGATCCGAAGGCGCAGCAACAATTCGGCATGATCGCCGGCATCAAGAACGGCACGCAGCTAAACGCGCTAGCGACGCTGAACATTCGCGGCGAGCGCTCGGCGGTCTGCCACGGCGACTATGACCGGCATCCCTCCGACGGGCCGCTGCCGGAAGGCGCACCGGCCGTGTGCGAAATCCTGCGCCGCATGCCGGACGCCTTGGAGCGCGCGGCGGAGCTGGACAAGAAATACGGGCGCAATCCCGACCTCAAAAAGATGCCGATGTACGGCGTCGTGTTTTCGTTCAAAGACCCCTTCGACACTAAGGATATGCGATCGACCGGCGGCGGCGACGCGCGCTACGACGCTGATTTTCCGGCGCGTGATCACGTGCTGGTCGAACAATTACGCAACAAAGGCGCGATCATCTTCGCCAAGGCCTTGAACACCGAATATAACGGCCGGCCGGAAGCGCCGCCGATGGCCAACGGTTCAAAGCCCGACAAGGTTCTGCCCTCGGTGGTGGGCTATCAACGCAGCACCTGGGGCGGCAACCCGGCCAATCCTTACGATACCACGCGCGCGGCTTCGCTCGGCTCCAGCTCCGGCTCGGGGGTATCGGTCAGCGCCAACCTCGTGATGTGCAGCCTGGGTGAGGAAACGCGCGCCTCCTGCCGCGGGCCGGCCAATCACAATTCGGTGGCGCTGATCCTGCCGCACAAGGCGATGCTTGGCTTCGAAGGCGGCGCCATCGGGGCCGATATCTACATGGATCGCAGTGGCGTTCTGGCTCGCACCGTCGGCGATGCGGCCAAGGTGCTAGATGCCTTGAAGGACCCTGTGCAGGGTTATTACGACCCGCGCGATCCCTACACCACCGTGCCGCGCTCCTCCGTCTTGCTGACGCCGTTTGCCAGCCATACGACGAAAGGCGCGGCCAAGCGCTCGCTCAAAGGCTTGCGCATTGGCATTATCCGCGAATCCATGACGGTGCCGAAGGGTTCGATGACCGAAGTGCCCATCGTCACAGCGGTAGCGAAGGAAATCAAAACCATTCTTGGCGGTAAGCTCGGCGCTACTTTGGTTGAATCTTCGCACCCGCTGTGGCCGCGCGATCCCAGTATTGAGCTCATGACAGTGGACCATACGCGCGCGCTCGCGCGACTGGCACCCGTGTTCATGCCCGACCTGTTTTTCCGCTTGAATCCGGATGGTACGCCGCAGTTCCCGGACTTCGCGGCAAAGATTGAGCCGACCGAGTTTGCGCCGGGCAAAGTGTTCGGCAGCGGCACCATGAAGCCGATCGATTACTTCGTCGACCTAGTGGACGGGCGCATTGACCCTCCGTCGAATTTCGATATCGGTGCCATCCAGCCGCAGGCTCCCGCCAACGCTTTCAAGTTTCATATCAACCAGTACCTGTCTCGCCGCGCCGCCGACTGGAAAGAGAAGGGGATTATCGAGACATTGACCAATTTCACCGAGCTCAATGCACGTTCCAAGTACTGGGGCGACGACCAGCGCGCCGAGTTCGAGAACTGGGACCGGTTGTCCGACATGCGCAATCCGCAGGGCGAGCGCCAAGGCATCAACGAGCGCATTATGCTGCGCGAGCTCCTGCGGCGAGCCGATATGATGGTGATCCACGAAAATAGTTTGGACGCACTGGTGCGCCTGCATACGCCGTTCCCGCCCGGGATTATCGGCGGTGCCGGGCAATATAATCTGCGTGCCAACCTGACGATGGAATCGCTCAGCGGCCCGAACGCCGGCTTGACTGAGGTGCTAATTCCCGCCGGCTACGTGACCACCGCCTACGATCCGGTCTTCCAGCTTTCCGCCGACGGCAAATCCTACGTGTCGGCTGGGTCCGACAGGCCGACCAAGCTAGCCGCGCCGGGCCTGCCGTTTTCACTTGTTTTCCGTGCCGAACCCGGCAGGGAAGATACCATTCTGGAGATCGCGGCCGCCTACGAAGCGGCCTCGAAACGCCGTGTTCCACCTCCTGATTTTGGCCCGCTCTAGGATAGAAATTGCTCTGCCAAGATCGGCGCATTTTGTGGACCGGCGGGACAGACCGTGTGGTGGCCGATTGCATAGTAAAAGGCGGTGTGTCGCTAATCCGAGGCTCAAAGAAAACCCGCTCTCGGCCAATTTGGAAAGCGCAAGGTCGGTCTTCTTTTCCTCGTCCAGCGTCTGGGTCAGAGGGCGCGCGGCAACGGAGCTGGCTGGCCCAGACAATGAGGGTGCCATAGCGGGCGATATTCATAGTGCTCCACCGCCCTGCGCAGGCCGGCGTCAAGCGCGGCGGAGTCCTGAAACGCCTCCATCAATTCCTCGCCTTCCTCAACGAGGCCCAAGATAGCCGGCAGGTTTTTCTTTGACCGGCGCCTTCAAGAGTTTGAAGATCTGCTTGAGGCGTTCAACCTGACCTGCGGTTTCAGCGGTATGTGGCGATAGAACGGTCAGAGAGGTGCTGCACACGAGCGACGCGGCGAATGGAGCGGAAGATTTCTTCGCTAGGGTCACCGAGAGTCGCGCGTATCGTCTCTCCTCGCCGCAGCACGATCGCCAGCGCTGCTACCGAGGCAACGGTCAACCGACCGCCTATTCTTTCAGCGGGCGTTAATGTTCACTAGTCCCGCGGTTCCGTTATGTGCCGATCACTGGCAGCGAGCGCGCATTTCGCTGAAACGCTCTAGATCAGCGCGCCGGAATGGTGTTCGGCGCCGCGATGAAATTGCTGCGCTTGCGACAAACGCCGCTATGCCAAACGTCAGGTCGAAGCTGCCGGTAGTCCGCCCGCCCAGTTCGCGCGCCGTGTCAGCAACAAGGCTCGCTCATCGGTGACTGTTGGTGGCTGGCAGCGGCCGCCGGCAACTTAGCAACCTTTTAGCATTCCCTGCCGGAACACTTAACAAGCGCACGACCGCGATTGGCCGTATCAGCCTCCTCAATTCAAAAAGGCTACGGCGCGCGTGGCTTCGCGTAGCGCCCTCTCTGACCCCAACCTTAACCGACCATCGCGCCCGTTGAGATTCGGATGCGACGGTCACCCATTCGCAAGGAGAAACGAACATGACCACGATTTCGAACCTCATCTCGCGCAAAGCCTTCATCCTGTGCCTCGCCGTTGGGACCGGCGCTTTGGCTCTGATCGGCCAGAGCGTCACGCTACGGGCCCACGGTCCGTCGCAGTCCGCGGCGCCGGCGCCCGGTGAACCAACTTTGGCCGAAGTGCGCGCCGCCACGGAGCGATTCAGGGACGTCAAGGTGGCCCTCGCCGAAGGCTACATTCGCGACCCGATGAACATGTGCGAAACGGCGGAAATGATGGGTAAGCCGGCCGCTCTCGGCGGCATGGGCATTCATTACTTTCGCCCCGATATGCTGGGGATATCCGGACCGCCGAACCCGCGCGTGAACGGCAACGGCACTTACACGGACTTCCGCAAGCCGGCCATTCTGATCTACGAGCCGCAGCGCGATGGCTCGCTCGAACTCGTGGCGGTCGAAAATCTAGTCTTTGCCAAAGCCTGGAAAGAGGCCGGCCATACGGATCGGCCCACGTTCCATGGTGTGGCTTACGACTACATGGTGGACGATCCGGCCACGCAGCTCGACGAGGCGCATATGTTCGAGCCCCATTACGACCGGCACGTTTGGGTGCACCGCTCGAACCCCAACGGCGACTTCGCCCCATTCAATCCGGCGGTGACCTGCAAGCACCACCAAAACAAGGGTGGTCACCAGCATCCGCTCACCCACTGATCGACGTGAAACGATGGCCCCGCTCCGATGGAGCGGGCGCCATCCGGGCCGGTCACCAACTGAGACAAATTTCAGCAATCCATGAATCTGTCGATTCCCAGGCAAGTATGGCCGCGCGGCGGCAATCGGCCACGAACGGCGTGGCCATTTTCCGCTATTGACACGGCGTTGAGGCAATCGGAACTTAATTACCCGTGGCAGTTCCGCCCAATAGAGCCCTGGGCCATGTCAGACGCAGCAGTCCCCGCCTCACCGGCCGACGAACTGTCGGCTTATCAGGGCGATCACGACCGGATCGCCGTCGGCAGCCCCATTAGCGTCGAACTGGCCGCTTTCATGCAGAGCGGAATCAGTGTGACGCTGGCGGTAGTCACCGCCGACCTGCGGCCGATTGCGGGATTTGCCCTCGCTTGCCGTGTCGACGCGACCGGCACGGTGCGTGTCCTCCTGCGCAAACCGGCCAACATTGCGCTGATAAACGTCGTTACCCAAGGTGGCCCAATTGCGGTGACGGTGAGCCGCCCGCAGGATCACCGGTCGATTCAAATCAAGGCGCCGGCAGCGCGTATCGCCGCCGTTCGCCCGGACGATCTGCCTGAAATCGCGCGGCAAACCGCCGGCATGCGCGACCAACTGATCGGATGCGCCTTCGACCCGGTTTTGTCCGCGGCCTATGTCGCCTTCGAACCGGGCGAAGTCGTCGCCTTGGAGCTCAAGCCGGACCGCATCTTCGTTCAGACACCGGGCCCGGGCGCCGGCAGCGAGCTTGCGCGATGAGGACGCTGACGCTCGACGTGTTGCGCCGGTCGCTCGAGGGCGTCATGCCATCAGTGATGGCCACGTGCGACCAGGCCGGCACGCCCAACGTCTCCATGATCTCGCAGGTCCATTACGTCGATCGCGATCACGTCGCGCTGTCCTATCAATTCTTCAACAAGACCCGCCAGAATCTCCTCGCGACCCGCCGGGCCTCGGTCACGATCATAGACCCGATAACCTATGCACGGTATCGGCTGGCGCTCGACTACATCGAGACCCGCACCGAGGGTCCGCTCTTCGAAAGTATGAAGGCCAAGCTCGCTGGCATCGCCTCGCACGCCGGCATGACGGGCGTCTTTCGTCTGCTGGGATCGGAGGTCTTCCGGGTCCGCTCAATCGAACTGATCCCGACGATTACCGTGCCGGAGCCGACGCCGGAGCGCGATCTTTTGACCGAGGTCCGCCGAAGCTATGCGGAGTTGTCTGGCGCGGGTGAGCTTGGCGAGCTCCTGGATCTCGCGCTCGATTGTCTCGACCGCCGCCTTGGCATCAGGAACAGCATGGCGTTGATGCTCGATCCGGATACGCAGCGGCTCTACACGCTCGCCTCGCGCGGCTACACGCGCTCCGGCGTCGGCTCGGAGGTCGCGCTCGGCGAGGGTGTCATCGGCGTGGCGGCACGCGAACGCACGCCGATCCGCATCGGGCACATGACCTCCGAGTATTGCTATGGCACGGCCGTGCGCGACAGCGCGCGCCGCTTCGGCATGGATGAGGGCCAAACGACCGAGATTCCCTTCCCCGGCCTTACCGCACCTTCGAGTCAGATCGCGGTGCCGATCATGGGAGGCAGGCGGACGCTGGGCGTGCTGTTCGCCGAGAGCGAGGACACGATGCGGTTCGGCTACGACGACGAGGATGCCCTCGCGCTGGTCGCCGCTCACCTCGGGACCCTCATCATGCTGTTGCCACCGGAGGACGTCGCCACGCAGCCCCAGGCGTCCGAGCTGAGTGAAGCAGCGCCAAACGCGGCCGTGACGGTGCGCCACTATCCCTGCGACGACAGCGTATTCCTCGACCACGACTACCTGATCAAAGGGGTAGCCGGCGCCATCCTGTGGCGGCTCGTTCGCGAGTATGCCAAGAGCAGCCGCACCGATTTCACCACACGCGAGTTGCGGCTCGACCGGTCTTTGCGCCTGCCCGAATTCGCCGAAAATCTCGACGCGCGGCTCGTGCTGTTGCGCAAGCGGCTCGACGAGCGCAGCGCCTGCATCCGCATCGAGAAATGCGGCCGCGGCCGCTTCCGACTCTTGATCGGCATACGTCTGGTTCTGGAAGAGATCACTGGCGAACCCGTCGAACCGCATTAGCAAACACTTAGCACTTCTTGCCGGAACAATAAGCAAGCGTCGTCTCACCCGCTGCTATATCTGCTCATCGACGCGCTCTGTCATGCGGTCCGTGGGATTGTAGTTTCCTAGACCGTTTCGTTCGACGGCACCTGCGATGCGTTGACATGGAACGACCACAAGCCCGCGCGACGGACGAGTCTAATCGTCAAGACGACATGCGTCGCCGATGTGCACGCGCCCGTCCGCTTCGCAGTCGGCGAAGGCTTGCGAATTCTCGTCGTGCGGCGGCGGGCCCCACTTGGCAGGAATCGGGTGCCGGTAGCATCGTCGCGCGAAGCGCAAACGCGCCCCAAGCGTCGTAGGCACTCGCGCCCGACGGACGGTTTACCTACCAGTATACGCGGCGGCAGACGCGGATGCGACGGCCGCGGCGCCAGGTCCGGCGGCACACCACGCGGCTGCGGCGCCATCGTCGGCGAGGCCTCCACCGGCGATGGCTGTGGCGCCACCCGGTGTAATGGGCCTTGTCGACCTCGGTTCCATCCGGGGTTCGGGCGGCCTCCGCCGTCGCGTCGGGTTTGATAGCTGATTGATCCAAGGCATGCGCGATCGGCGCGGCCTGCGCGGAACGCAATGTCAGACCGCCAAGCGCGGCAACGCCCGTCACGCCGAACAGGCCACTCAGGAATGCACGTCTGTCCATAAATAGATCCTTTCCGCTTGAATACCTCGCTACCATCTCGCGCGATACCGCTGCGCCCAGATCGTTAAACGGGCCTATAACGAATAACCTGTGCTGGTCCGTGTTGGTTCCGCATGTATGAAAACTTTCGATTAGCTACAGGCCGCGGTGATAATCAAGGTCGTAACGCCATACATCTTCGCCAATGGCGACGACAAGAGGGTGCTCTCTTTTGCGAAGATTTGATTGAAGACTGGGAATATCTGAACCTCGTAAAAAAGGAGTTCTCCCACACTGCAAAAAGAACATGAACAGCTCGCAGTTTGATTGCGACAGCACGGGTAATTCAGTCAATCGCTATCCCGCCGGGGCTGTGATCAACTGCGTAACCACAGCCCGGTTACGCTTCCGCGGTTCAATCAAAGCAAACCAGTGCCGGCATGTTCTTTGAACAGCTCCTGGTCGCGGACGTAACCAGCCAGCGTATCGGTCGACCGATGACGGCTCGTCGCCATCATTTTGAACAGGGACGCACCACGCTTCGCTGCGCTGGTCAGGAAGCCGGCTCGCAATGAGTGGCCAGAGAATAGGGTAGGGTCCAGGCCGACGCGCTTGGCATGGGCTTTGACGATGTTGGCGACAGATCGATCCG
Source organism: Pseudolabrys sp. (assembly GCA_030651965.1). GTDB lineage: Bacteria > Pseudomonadota > Alphaproteobacteria > Rhizobiales > Xanthobacteraceae > Pseudolabrys. The sequence goes on from JAUSBQ010000071.1 coordinate 14,395, forward strand.
TGAGGCGCTGGGCCTGCACGTGACCGCCGCGGCGGATGGAGCGGAAGATTGCATCTTCGGTGATCTGCGCGGCTTGTAGCCATGCCTGGAGGGCCGTCACGGGGCATGCTACATCGCCACGGATGATGGCGATGACAGCGCCGCGTCCTTCCTGATCGGTCTTGCCGCGCTGGATGGTTACGCGAAGCCCTTCCGGGACTTCCTCGATGTCGGCCACGTCCAGCGCCACCAACTCGGAGCGGCGGAACGCGCCGGCAAAGCCGAGCAGCAGCAGCGCACGGTCACGCAGGTCGGTCAGGCTGCCATCGGGGCGGGGCGCTAGCATGATGACGCGGTCGGCGGTTACGGGCGTAACTCGCCGCGGGGCGACCCCATGGGTCCGTCGAATTCCGCGCACCACGGCTTTCACTCGCTCGTCGGCCGTGGGATTTGGCTGGCCGCCGCTGTTGTGAACCCACCGGATAGCGGCACAGCGTCGCCCGATCGTCGATACCTTCGCGCCGCGTTCGGCCTCAGAGGCGAGGTAGGCAGCCACGGTCGCAGGGGCGGCGGGCAGGAGCGCCAGTCCGCGACGTTGTGCCCAAAGACCGAAATGTTTGAAGTCGCTCCAGTAGGCCTTCTGGGTCGGCTGACTCTTCTCGGCGCGGGCGTAGTCGGCGGCCCGGTCGAGGTCTTCGCGGATGCCACCCGGTGGCTGAGGGGCGTAACCAACGACAGCACCAGACTTGATCTCCATGAAATTTGCCTCCGATATAGCTTCCGAGAATATATGTTATCAGAAGTTATAGGTGCATTCTGAAACGTTGATGAAATGTTTCTTGATTTGTTTGGAACATTGTTGGATACATGCGGTGGCGCCAAGGAGGCCCCTATGAGCCGTGATGCCGCTATCGGTAAACACCTTGCCGCGCTGCGCGAACAGGCGCAGTTGAAGCAAAACGAACTCGCCAAAAAGCTTGAATGGAGTGCGGCCGTCCTGTCCCGGGTCGAAAGCGGTGAGCGGCCGCTTTCGGCTGATGAACTCGATATTGTTCTGCGTGGGATCGGGACGCCGGAAGCCATCCGCCTGAAGGAAGTCTTGGCGCGGCGCTGGGAGAGATTGCCGGAGCCGCCGCTCGGTGATCCGGACGCGGACCTCCTGTGGCAGGCCGAGCAGGCCGCCGCCAAAGTCCGCACGCTCGCCGACCAGCCGAATGTGAAACAATTCTTCGAGCGCCGTTTGACGCGTTTCGAAGACGAACTTCGGGCCGCGGGCCAGCAGGTATTGGACAAGCGCTATCGGGTCGCGTTCGTCGGCACCATCGCCATCGGCAAGTCAACGTCGATCTGCCGGATTGAAGGCCTTGAGCTGCCGACCAGCAAAGGAATGCCGGGGACTGTGCTTGAGACCGGCGGCGGCGGGATCACCATCTGCGATGTGCATGTCCGAAGAGGGCCGGGATACGGTCTGATCATTGAGCCCTGCGCCGAGGACGATATCCGTCATCACGTGATGGATTTTGCTCATTCGCTTCTCAATCCCGTCAAGGTTGGCGATGACGACGATGCAGGTGCTGGCTCGCCGCCTGGTATCTCGCGCGAGATCGATCGCGCGCTAAGGAGTATGACGGGCCTGCGCCGGCGGAGGTCGGAACGCAAACCCGACGGCTCGATCATTCCGCCCGGCGACGACGCGCGCGATCTTGCGGCCTCCATGCCGGACGCAAGGGCCCTCGCGGTCGAAATTCTTGCAAGGATGGAGCTCCACAAACGCGACCGCCGCGACCTCTGGCATGACGCAGGCGAAGGCAAGCCACCTCTGGTCTGGCTTCAGGAGGCGTTCGAAAAGATCAACAACGGCCGCCATCCGGAGTTCACATTGCCGAAGCGCATTGAGGTGGTGATCCCGCAAGCCATCCTTGGTGACGATGCAGTCTCTGTAACGCTCATCGACTCCCGAGGTATCGATGACCTCGCGGCCCGCGCCGATCTTGAGCAGCACTTCGATGACGCGCATACGCTCGTTATGCTGTGCACGCTGTTTCCGCAGGCTCCCTCGACCGAAGTTCGCCAACTGCTTGCCCGCGCCAAGGAGGCGGGCGTCCGCTCACTTCATAGCCACGCCGCGATCTTGGCTTTGGCCCGTACCGGCGAAGCGCTCGCGGTAAAGTTCGAGGGCTACCCCGCGCAGACCGATCAGGAAGGCTACGAGCTTAAAGGCGATGAGGTTCGCCTCAAGCTGCATCCGCTTGGGCTCGACCATCTGCCAGTTGTGTTCTTTAATGCGGCGGAAGACCCACCGGAGGCGTTGCGTGCGTTCATTGTGGAGCGGATCGACGCGATCCGTACGTCGCATCGTGCTTCGCTGAGAGAGATCATAGACGGCGCAAATGACCTTCTCGCCAACTACGAAAAGGCGCAAGCGCAGGAGACGATGCGGACGGCGTCTCGTCGTCTTACGCTCTGGCTCGCTGGCAATGCCAACGTGCCGCGATCATCGCCACGGCGTGTGCATGAGAGCCTGCTGTCCACCACGCGCGCCGCGCATTGGAAAACCATCTCCGCCACCATCAGCCGGCGCGGCGGATGGCCGAACCTCGACTATGCGCATCAGCTCAGCCACGGTGCACGGCGGATCGCGACCCAGATTGCCAAGTCCAAGATGGAGGCCTTCAAGACCCTCGCATTCAGCGTCATCAAGGACGAAGAGCTGGCCGAGGCGCACAATCTTGTCCGCCAGGCCGTCCGGGCGCTGGAATCAGGCTTCGACGAGATGATCCGAAACGTCCAACTGGTCGGCGAAAGCATTTACGCCGACGACCTGCGCGAGGACCTCGAATTCTGGCGCGCGTGCAGCGCTGTCGCCGGCCGAGGGTACAAGGAGCGGATCAACGAGCGCAATCAACACTGGTTCGAGGAGCAGCGCCAGGGCGAGGCCGAGACCCGGGTAATGGAGTTGGTGGCGCAAAAATGGAGCGAGGCGGTGGCCGCGGCCCAAGCTTTGCTGCCGGAGGGTTGAGCCGATGGCTTACCTCTCGCAGATCGAAGCGGCTCTTTTTCTGGGGCTTAAGGTCGAGACGGTCGAATACCTGTCAATGACCTGCCCCAAAAAGGGTCAGCAACGCACGCTCAAGTTCGTGAATTCGGAAGCCGGCAAAACCTACGATGAAGGAGAGTTGGAGTCGTACCGGGACTACCTGAATGAACCGTGGCCCTTGCCGAAAGCAGGCACGCGGCCTGTCATCCCGAAAGCAATTCGGGATGACGTCAAGCAAGAATCTCACCATTGCTGCGCGATCTGCGGCTACATGGATAATGGTGAGATCGCCCATATTGAGGCG
>JAUSBQ010000077.1 GCA_030651965.1 Pseudolabrys sp.
AGACATTTTAAGTCCCTCGGACATCCAAGGTCTTCGGACATCCAAGGTCTGACGGATTGCGTTTGGACCGATGCGTGAGACGCGCGGCGCCGGCGGCGATCAGGTCGCGCTCTTGAGCCGCTTGTTGCACGCGCTCCAATATTTCGGCCACTTCATTCCCTTCTCGACCTTGCCGGCGGCCTTGGCGGCTTTCCATTCGGCGCCGCATTTCTTCTGACGGTCGCGCAGCGCGATCTGGCCGGGGCTTGGCGGCTTCTTCGCTTTGGCCGCTGGCTTTGCATCGGTGGCCGCAGCGGGCGCGGCGCTCTGCGCCGACGCGCCTTGCATCATGAGCGGTGATGCGAACAGGCCGGCCGCCAGCACGGCCGCGCACAATGCGCGCGCCACATTGTTTATCGACGTCGTCTTCTTCAGTGCGTTCATATGCATGTCCCCCGATGGCCCTGACTGGCCTTGAGCGTTGCGGGCGCCGGGTCTTTACCCGCCGCTGCAACCTTGAGGCGGCAGATTACAGAGCCGGGGTTGTGTTAGTCCAGTACCATTGCAGAATACGTGTAGCGGCAGACACTTGTGCAGGATGTGCGGCGGTTGCGGATTGCTGGGCGCTTGGCATAGTCGGCCGCCAGAAATTGCCGGCAAACGATCCGGCATGACGGTCCGGTATAGGCGATCAGGGAGCACAAAGATGGCGAAGCGGGCGGCGGCGAAGAGCAAGACCAAGACAAAGGCCACGACCAGGAAGACGGCCAAGAAGGTCGCCAAGAAGGCCGCCAAGAACACCGCCAAGAACACCGCCAAGCCAGCCCATCAGGCGAAGGGGCCGAAGCCGATCGATCTCTATTATTGGGCGACGCCGAACGGCTTCAAGATTTCGATCATGCTTGAAGAGTGCAAGCTGCCCTACAGGCTGGTGCCGGTGAACATCGCCAAGGGCGAGCAGTTCAAGCCCGAGTTTCTGAAAATCTCGCCGAACAACCGCATGCCGGCCATCGTCGATCCGAACGGGCCGGGCGGAAGGCCGATCTCGATCTTTGAATCCGGCGCGATCCTGCAATATCTCGGACGCAAGAGCGGCAAGTTCTATCCGGCCGACGAGCGCGGCCGCGTCGAGGTCGATCAATGGCTGTTCTGGCAGGTCGGCGGCGTCGGCCCGATGTGCGGGCAGGTGCATCACTTCAAGAACTACGCGCGCGAGACCATTCCCTATGCCATCGCGCGCTATGTGGATGAGGTGAACCGGCTCTACGGCGTGATGAACAAGCGGCTCGCCGACCGCAAATTCCTTGCCGGCAAATATTCGATCGCGGACATGGCGTGCGTCGGCTGGGTCAATGGCTGGGAAAAGCAGGGCCAGCACATGGATGAGTTTCCGCATCTCAAGCGCTGGCTGGAGGCCATGAAGGCGCGTCCGGCGGTCAAGCGCGGCATGGCGCTCGGCCTCGAACTGCGTCAGGGCATCGACATGAAGGACCCGAAAGTGCAGGCGGTGCTGTTCGGGCAACGCGCGCGCGCGAGCTGAGGCGGTGGCCCCAGGCCGCTGGGCTTAGTGAACGTCAGTCGGCGCGCGTCCACTTCTGGCTCTTGCACAGAATGCTGAGCACGCAACCCTGCACATTCATGGCGTTCGCGTTGATGACCATGACGTGGGCCTCATAGGTCTTGCCGTCATCGGCGTTGTAGATCCGGCCCGACCACTTGTTTTCGCCGGCGGGCGCCATGCCCTGCACGACCGGAACGCCGAGCAGGGGACGCGAGCGCTTCGCCTGGTCCTCATTGTGCCGGTCGGTCTTCGGCTTGCCGTCGGCGCCGACGGGGTCTTTCAGCCAGACCACCTTGCCGCACAATTTGCCGCCGCAATCGCTGATGCGGACTTTGGTGCCGCCGTTTTCCGACAGCCATGTGCCGGTGGCCGGCGCCGCATAAGCGCCCGCCGTCAATACTGACATACCGAATATCGCGGCAAAGACCGGCGTAATTCCACGTGAAAGTTTCATCAGCATTATTCCCGAATGGTTGGACGGTTGTAAGCCGCCGGTTCAGTCAGCAGTTCGCGCCTGAATCGACAGCCGTCATATAATTGTAATAATGCGCATTGGTTAGCTTTGGTTCAATCAATTCAGTTAGCGATTTGTGTCATTCGCGCCGCCGCGCCCAGGATGTGGCTGCGCCGCAGCGGTTTTTCGCTTAGTTGGGAAGAAGTACCGCTGATTTCTTCATCTTCGATTCATCGCGATGCTTAAACTGTCATTCAAATTTTCTCCCGAAGATCGACCTCGGATCGGGCGGCCTGTTTTGGCCGGCCGGCAGGGACAAAAACGATCGCGGCAGGGGTTGCCCTGGCCGGAAAAAACGGGAGGCCGTCATGGCTGATATTGAAACTGCGGTGGCGTACGAGTTCGAGATGAATGCCGAAGGCTGCTTCGGCCTCGGCATGATCTACTCGGCCGGCGCGGGCGTCGACGTCGATCTGGTGCAGGCGCACAAGTGGTTCAACATCGCGGCGATGCGCGGCCACAGCGACGCGGCGCGATTGCGCCGGGAAATCGCCGAGCAGATGTGCGACAGCGAAATCGGCAGCGCTCAACGCGCCGCGCGCGATTGGCTCAAGAACCATCCGCAGGCGCCAGCGCCGGTCGAAGAAATCCGCGCCGCCGCCTGATATTGACGCGCGAACGGTGGCGTCAGTGACGCGCCGCGCGCGGCCGCTTGCGTTGCACCGGGACGGCATCGGGGTAGGCCGGATTGACGTTGCATATCCCGCCGAGGCCATGAACGGTCGTCAGGCATTGCGCCAGGGTGACGAAGCCGCAATTCGTGCCGCCAACGATCGACTCGGAATAAATCGCGCAATACGGATATTCGACGCCGGCTTGCGCGGTCGACGGCGCGGCCGACAAGGCCGCCAGCACGGCGATGGCGAACGGCACGGCACTTGATTTCAACATCGACATCTCCTCGGTCGCTATTCTTCTGTTCGTCCACATCATCTTTTAACGCATCGCGACGGCATTTCCTGCGCCGCGCGCCTTGAATCGCGGTTTCGTTCGCGGGTTTATTTCTGCAATATAGTGCGCCGCCGGGGCTCGCGCGAATTGACGGGGAAACCCCGATTCTATAGGCCTTTCGGGTAACGGAGCTGTGGCCGAGTGGCTGAAGGCGGCGGTTTGCTAAATCGTTATACGCTTAACGGCGTATCGAGGGTTCGAATCCCTCCGGCTCCGCCATCCTGCTTCGCGCTATCGCGCTTCGCAGGACTGGAACTCCTCTTAAACGCGAAGCAGGATGCCCTCAAGCGCCGCCTTGGTGAGCACAACGTGGGAAATCGCTTTCGCCAACAAACGGCTCTGGTAGCGCCCCCACGCCACCGAATCGTCGCGGCGCTTTTGGGGTCACGCGGCAGGCATTCGGGCTCGAAGCGCACCTTGGAGCCCTTTTGCGCCCCCTGGCACCTCTTGCGCTGCCCGCCGGCGCGGCAAGGCCCGGTAAACTGGATTGTCTAAATGCCTGATGATCGGTGCAAATCTATGGGGCAATTCGGTCTCAGGTTGCATGATTGGCATTGCAACCAAGTTTAGGTTGTGTAGGGCGCTACCGATCTAATTAACTGATTTCATGTATAAAAGGCGGGTCCGGGCGATCCGTTTGCGGGTGATAAACGCGCCAAATCGGGGCTGTCCGGGATTGCGTGTTTTTTGCGCAACACTCGGTCGAAAAGCGACCCTTGAGCCTGTGGGGGAGGCGCTTCTTGATTGCGCCAAGGGGACCTTTCGCTAATGTCAGGGTTGCGACGGAGGGGGCGTCCCCGTGTCGTGGCTTTCCGGAAAGGTTTTCCGGGTTGCGGGGAGCAAGGGGAAGTTCCATCGGTGCTGTCGCACTGGGCGGATACGGAACCCTCTCACACAAG
>JAUSBQ010000078.1 GCA_030651965.1 Pseudolabrys sp.
GGAGCGGGTGCCGTCCCGGTTCGGCAGGACTCACGACAGCCACCGCTTGCGGCGCTTGTAGCTCTTCACCTCGCGGAAGGACTTCTTGTCGCCCTCGGAGACGCCGAGATAGAACTCCTTCACGTCCTCGTTCTCGCGCAGCATCTTGGCCTCGCCATCCATGACGATGCGGCCGGTCTCCATGATGTAGCCGTAGGTGGCGTAGCGCAGCGCCATGTTGGTGTTCTGCTCGGCCAACAGGAACGACACCTGCTCCTTTTCGTTGAGGTGCTTCACGATCTCGAAAATCTCCTCGACGATCTGCGGCGCCAGCCCCATCGACGGCTCGTCGAGCAGGATCATCTTCGGCCGCGACATCAGCGCGCGCCCGACCGCGCACATCTGCTGTTCGCCGCCGGACGTGTAACCGGCCTGCGAACTGCGGCGCTGCTTGAGCTTGGGGAAATACCCGTAGACCAGTTCGAGGTCGCGCATGATCGCGGCCTTGCCGTCCTTGCGCGTGAAGGCGCCGGTCATCAGGTTTTCTTCGATGGTGAGATGGCCGAAGCAATGGCGGCCTTCCATCACCTGGATGCAGCCGCGCTGCACCAGTTCGTTGGGCGAGAGGTCCTGCACCTCCTTGCCCTCGAACAAAATGACGCCCTTGGTGACGTCGCCGCGCTCGGCGCGCAGCAGATTGGAAATCGCCTTCAGCGTCGTCGACTTGCCGGCGCCGTTGGCGCCCAACAACGCGACGATGCCGCCCTTCGGCACGTCGAGCGATACGCCCTTGAGCACCAGGATGACCGAATTGTAGATGACCTCGATGTTGTTCACCGAGAGCAGCGACTTTTCCGGCTGAACTGTTGCGGCGGGCGCAGTGGGTGCGGTGGCGACTGACACGCGATCAACTCCGATCTCAAAGCCGGGAAAAAGTGGGAGGCGGCGCGGTGCCGCCTCCCGGTTTTCAAGACGCGATCAGCTCTCCTTCGAGCAGTCGCGCGGCGTGATCTTCTTCTCGGCCGCGTACTTGGCGGAGGCATCCTTGACCATCGGGTCGAGGATTTTCAGATCAGCCTTGTAGTAGTCCGAAATCACCTTCCACGCCTTGCCGTCCCATTGCTGGACGCGCGCAACGTCGGCGCCCTGGTGGTCGGTGCAGCTCAGCTTGATCGGGCTGACCATGCCCTCAAAACCGAGTTCCTTGATGCGCGCCGCCGACAGATCGAGGTTTTCAAAGCCCCAACGAACCTGTTCGCCGGTCATCGGCTTGTTGCCGAACTTCTTCATCGCGGTACGGATCGCCTCGGTGCCGAGCATCGAGTTGAGCAGACCACGATTGTAGAGCACCTGGGCGAAATCGTCCTTGGTGGCGGTCTTGTTCTTGGAGATGACGAACTTCTCGAGATCGGCGTGGACGGCGAACTTGCCGGCGCCATGCTGGAGCATCAGCGCCTTGTAGCCCGCCGACTGATCGCCGGCCGGGGTCACGTCGGGCTCGGCACCGGACCACCACACGCCGATAACCTTATCGCGCGGATAGCCGACCGCCGCCGCTTCCTTGATCGAGGTCGAGTTCATCACGCCCCAGCCCCAAAGCAGCACATAGTCCGGCCGATCCTGACGGATCGACAGCCACTGCGACTTCTGCTCGACGCCGGGATGGGTGACCGGGATCCCCTTGAAGGTGAAACCGTTGACCTTGGCGCGTTCTTCGAGCGCCGCGATCGGCTCCTTGCCGTAGGGACTGTCGTGATAGACGAGGCTGATCTTCTTGCCCTTGAGCTTGTCGAAGCCGCCGAGCTCCTTGGCGATGTGCTGAATGGCGATGTCGGCCGCGGTCCAGTAGCTGCCGACGATGATGAAATTCCACGGGAACACCGCGCCGTTGCGGCTTTCCGAGCGGCCATAGCCCATGGTCAGCAGCGGGATCTTGTCGCCGGGCACCTTCTCGGTCAGCGCGAAGGTGATACCGGTCGACAGCGGCGAGAAGTAACCGGCGCCGCTCGGGCCTTTGCCCTTGAGACGCTCGTAGCATTCAACGCCCTTGTCGGTGGCGTAACCCGTTTCGCACTCTTCGAAAGCGATCTTGACGCCGTTGATGCCGCCGTCCCGCTCGTTAAGCAGCGTCCAATAGTCGGCGACGCCGTTGGCGAACGGAATGCCGTTCGGCGCGTAAGGTCCGGTGCGGTAAACCAGCGACGGCAGAAACTGCTCGTTCTGCGCCATCGCCGGCGCTGTCATGCCCGTCGCGCCAAGCGCGAGAGCGGTGAGAGCCAAAGTTAGCTTTCTCATATACTTCCTCCCTGTGAGTCGGCCTCGCGGCCGGTTCGTTGAAGCGATTATTCTTTTTGAGGTGCCGGCGCGCCGCTCCTTTTGCGCGCCCCACCTTCGAAGCCTCAAGCCTATGCCTTCAATAGGGGTAAGGCCAGAGCCTCAGCTTTTCCTTTCCGGTCGACCAAAGTCGAGCAAATCCGTGCGGTTCGACGATCAGAAGCCAGCAGATCAGCGCGCCGGTGATGATGAATACCAGCAGCGAAACGGTTTCCACCGAGATCGGCACGCCAAGCGCATGCGGCACCTGATCGAGCGCGATCGGCAAGACGAGGATGAACGCCGCGCCCAGGAACGAACCCAGGATCGAGCCAAGCCCGCCGATGATCACCATGAACAGAATCTGGAACGAGCGATCGATGCTGAACGCCAACGGCTCCCAGGCGCCGAGATAGACGAACGCCCACAACGCGCCGGCCACGCCCATGATGAACGATGAAATGGCGAAGGCGGTAAGCTTGGCGTAAAGCGGCCGGATGCCCATCAATTCGGCGGCGATATCCATGTCGCGCGTCGCTTGCCACTGCCGGCCGATATTGCCACGCACCAGATTTTTCGCCAGCAGCGCGAAGATCGTGACAAACACCAGGCACAACAGATAGCGCTCGATCGGCGAATTGACAACGAAGCCGAAGAAATTCAGCTCGGGCGAACTCACCGAGCCGGACGAATTGTAGTTGGTGAACCACTTCACGCGGATGAACACCCAGTCAAAGAAAAACTGCGCGGCAAGCGTCGCAACAGCCAGATAAAGGCCCTTGATGCGCAGACTGGGAATGCCGAACAGGATGCCGACGACGGCCGACATCAGCGCGCCGAGCAGGATCGACGGCAGCACCGGCAGAGGCGGGATCGAGAGATCGAACAGGCCGAGCGGAATGTGAACGCCGGTGCCGAACTTGTAGGCGCTATAGGCGCCGATCGCCATGAAGGCGCCGCTGCCGAGCGACAACTGACCGCAATAGCCGGTCAGGATGTTGAGGCCAACCGCCGCGAGCGACAGGATCAGAAACGGAATCAAAATGGCGCGCAGCATATACTCGCCGCCGAACGGCCAGACCTGAAGAGCATCGAGCAGCGGGATACCGATGAAAGCGGCGGCCAAGACAACCCACAGCGCGATGCGATCCTGCCTGATCGGGAAGATCTGCATATCGGCGGCGTAGCTGGTCTTGAACTGGCCGGTCTCGCGGTAAAACAAATTCGACTCCTAGATTCTTTCGATGATGCGTTCGCCGAACAGGCCTTGCGGCCGCGCCAGCAACACCACGAGCGCCAATACATAAGCAAACCAGTACTCGATGCCGCCGCCGATGAACGGACCGAGATAGGCCTCGGCCAGTTTCTCGCCGGCGCCGACGATCAGACCGCCGACGATGGCGCCGGGCACCGAGGTGAAGCCGCCGAT
>JAUSBQ010000086.1 GCA_030651965.1 Pseudolabrys sp.
CTCGGCGCGGTTTTCCTGGCCGCCGGCCTGCTGGTCGTTGCGCTAGGCCGGCTGATATCGCGTGGCCGCCGCGCCGCCTGATCGATCCGCTTTCGCGAGTCTCTTAAGTCTTTTTCCCGCGCAGCCACTCCACCGCGCCCGTCGCCGCGGCGGCGCCAGTGGCGAAAGTCGCCTGCAACAGGTAGCCGCCGGTCGGCGCCTCCCAGTCGAGCATTTCGCCGGCGGCGAAAATCCCCGGGTAGCGCTTCAGCATGAAGCGCTCGTCGAGTTCGGAAAAGCGGATGCCGCCTGCCGTCGAGATGGCGGTGGCGATCGGCGCAACACCGGTCAGCTTTACCGGCACGGACTTGATCAAAGCCGCGATGTCCTTGCCGCTGAACGTGGACAAGGCTGCGCCTTTGGCCAGCGCGGCCTCGCGCACCAGAGACAGCGCCGCCGGCGACAAATGCGTGGCCTTGCGCAGGAAATTCGACAGTGACTGTTTGCCCCGCGGCGCCGACAGGCGCTCGCCGAGCTTGGCCAGCGCGACATCGGGCAACAGATCGATCGTCACCGTCGTCTCGCCGTGCTTGATGATGGCGTCGCGGATCGGCGACGACAGCGCATAGACGGCGCCGCCTTCAAGACCATCGCGCGTGATCATCGCCTCGCCGCGCACGCTGCGGCCGCCGAAGGTCATGCTGATGCGTTTCAGCGGATGGCCCTCAAAGCCGCGCAACACATCGGACCAGGCGGCGGTGAAACCGCAATTGGTCGGCTGCAAGGGCGACATTGCAATCTTCTGATCGGCCAGGATCGTCGTCCAGCGGCCGTCGGAGCCGAGCTTGGCCCAGCTGCCGCCGCCGAGCGCGAGCACGATGACGTCTGGGACAACCGACACATCCTTGCCGTCGACGGCGAAGCGAAGATTGCCGTCGCCGTCGAAGCCGGTCCAGATATGGCGAAGTTTGGTTTTGACTCCGAGATTGCCGAGGCGCAGCAGCCAGGTGCGCAGTAGCGGAGACGTCTTGAGCGCTTCCGGAAACACGCGGCCGCTCGATCCGACGAAAGTCGGCTGGCCCATGCTGTCGGCCCACGCCCGCAGCGCCGCCTGCGGGAATGCCTCAATTGCCCCGCGCAACAGCGGATCGATATCGCCGTAGCGGGCGAGAAACTGCGGCAACTCCTCGCTATGCGTCAGGTTGAGCCCGCCGCGCCCGGCCATCAGGAACTTGCGCCCGAGCGACGGCATCTGGTCGTAGACCGTGACGGCGACTCCGGCGCGCGCCAGCACCTCGGCCGCGATCAGGCCGGCCGGTCCGCCACCGACAACAGCGGCGGCTTTGCCTTCGGGCAGACGCTCCAATTCGGGTAATGACACGGTTCGCGCACTTTCTTGAGGTCAATTTGACGGGCATCGCCGCCTTGCCTATGTGTGCCTGCCGGAGAAGACAATGTCGATGACGACCGCCGAAATCGCGCCAACCCCCAACGCCGAAGACCTGAGCCCCGCCGATCTGCGCGCGGTGGCCGAGACGTCGAATGCCTGGCCGTTCGAGGAGGCGAAGAAGATCGTCGCGCGGCTGAAGAATAAGCCCAAAGACGAGGTCATTTTCGAGACCGGCTACGGCCCGTCCGGCCTGCCACACATTGGTACCTTCGGCGAAGTCGCGCGCACCACGATGGTGCGCCACGCCTTCCGCGTGCTGACCGAGGACAAGATCAAGACCCGGCTGATCGCCTTCTCCGACGACATGGATGGCCTGCGCAAGGTGCCGGACAATGTCCCGAACAAGGAAGCGCTGGCGCTCGACCTCGGCAAGCCGCTGACCAAGGTGCGCGACCCGTTCGGCACCCATGCTAGTTTCGGCGAGCACAACAATGCGCGACTGCGCGCCTTCCTCGACCATTTCGGCTTCGACTACGAATTCATGTCGTCGACCGATTGCTACAAGTCCGGCCGTTTCGACGAGGCGCTGCTCAAGCTGCTGTCGCGTCTCGACAGAGTGATGGCGATCATGTTGCCCAGTCTGCGCGAGGAGCGCGCCGCGACCTATTCGCCGTTCCTGCCGATCGATCCGCGCAGCGGCGTGGTGTTGCAGGTGCCGGTCGTCGCGCATGACGCCAAGCGCGGCATGATCACGTTTGAAGATCCGGCGACGCAGGAGCGCTTCACCGTGCCGGTCACCGGCGGCGCCTGCAAGCTGCAATGGAAGCCGGATTGGGCGATGCGCTGGGTCGCGCTCGGCGTCGATTATGAAATGGCCGGCAAGGATCTGATCGACTCGGTCAAGCTGTCCGGCGAGATCTGCCGCGCGCTCGACGGCAAACCACCGGAAGGCTTCAACTACGAACTGTTCCTCGACGAGAACGGCCAGAAGATTTCCAAGTCGAAGGGCAACGGCCTGACCATCGACGAATGGCTGCGCTATGCCTCGCCGGAAAGCCTGTCGTGCTTCATGTATCGCGAGCCGAAGGCGGCCAAGCGCCTGCACTTCGATGTGATTCCGCGCACGGTCGACGAGTATCAGCAGTTCCTCGACGGCTACAAGCGGCAGGAGCCGAAGCAGCAACTGTCCAACCCGGTCTGGCACATTCACACCGGGCATCCGCCGAGCGTGGAAATGCCGGTGACGTTCTCGATGCTGCTGACGCTGGTGTCGTCATCGAATGCGGAGAACGCCGAGACCTTGTGGGGCTTCATCGGCCGCTATCGTCCGGGCGTGAGCGCGGCGACGCATCCGAAGTTGAACGCGCAGGTCGAATACGCCATCCATTATTTCCGCGACTTCGTGCAGCCGACCAAGAAATTCCGGCGGCCGAGCGAGAGCGAACGCATCGCGCTCAACGATCTGCGCGACGCGCTCGGGCAATTGCCGGCCGACGCGACGGCCGAAGCGATCCAGGATGTCGTCTATGAGATCGGCCGCCGCGAGCCGTTCCTCGATCAGAAGAAAAAAGCCAAGGACGGCAAGCCGGGCGTCGCGCTCGACTGGTTCAACATGCTGTACCAGGTGCTGCTCGGCCAGGAGAAAGGCCCGCGCTTCGGCTCGTTCGTCGCCGTCTATGGCTTGCAGAATACGGTCGACATGATCGACGGCGCGCTGGCGCGGAGTGCGTAGCTGCTTATCCCTCCCCGCTTGCGGGGAGGGATTAAGCAAACATCTCCACCCTGCCATTGATCGCCATCAGGCCGAGTTCGACTTTCAGCGCCGGCTGGCGTTCCGCGACCTGCTTCCTGAATTCCATCAGCGCGGCCTTGTGCGTCTCGGTCTCGATCTTCGGATTGGCGACCGCGTCCGCGCCATAGGCGATCTTGGCCGCGCCGCAGTCGCGATGGTTCATCGCGATGACTTTCGGGATGTGGTGCAACTGGATCGACGCCGCCAGATTGTCCCAGAAGGCCGGCGCCCAGGCCTTGAAGGCGGGTGCGACGACGCCGATCGAGGCGCCGGCGAAGGTGAACTGGCTGTATTTGCCGACCATCTTGCGGCCCCTCATGTAGTTGAGGGTCGGCTGCGGGAAGCGTGGGTCGATGCAGGTCACCAGCATCGCCGCATAGTTTCCTTCCGCGGCGAAAGCCAGGGAAGGCAACGCCGCCAGCATGCCGGCGGCGCCCGAGATTTGCAGGAAACGGCGGCGGTCGAATCGCGCGCGCAAAAGGTCGCCGCAGCAGGCGCATCCTGTCGCATGTTCGCCGGTGTTATTGGACATGAGCACCCCCGCGCCCGTTGTTGATGAACGGGGAGATTAGCATTCCGTAGCGATTCCGGCCAGACGAGCCAGAATAATATTCGCTCTTACTGACTGGCCCAGAGAATGCGCGCGATCCAGACCACGTCCGACATCGGCAGGGTGCGGTCGCGGTGCTCGGCATTGAGCGATTTCAGCTCGATGCTCTTGGCGTTCTTGCGCTTGAGCTCCTTGACCATCACCTCGCCGTTCTTGGTCTTCACGACCACCCGGTCGCCTTTGCGCACCGGCGCCGCCGGCGAAACGACGATGACATCGCCGTCGCGATAGGCCGGCTTCATCGAATCGCCGGAGATTTCCAGCGCATAGGCGTGCTCGTCGGTCACGGTCGGCAGCGTGGTCTCTTCCCAGCCTTTGCCGACCGGGAAGCCGCCATCGTCGAAATAGCCGCCGGTGCCGGCCTCGGCGAAGCCGATCAGCGGCACGCTGTACAGCGGTGTTTTTCCGCCGGTGTCGGTGATCAGGGCGACAAAGGTGTCGATCTTGGTGTTGGTCGCCGCCAGCGCCTTGGCCACCGATTCAGTGGAGGGCCAGCGCGGCCGTCCTTCCGGCGTGATGCGCTTGGATTTGTTGAAAGTTGTCGGATCCAGGCCCGATTTTTTGGCAAGGCCCGAAGCCGTCATTTTGGCGCGGGCGGCCAGACGATCGATGGCAGACCAGATTTGAGCATGAGTCAGCATGGCGGATATCCCTATCGGCGAAAAACGGGCCCGAATCGGGCCACCTGAGATTGCGATCCAATTTTAGGAATTATAGCCGAATCGGACGTTTGTCACACCTGTTTTCTTGCAAATCGGCATAAAAAGTTTCCGGGTCCGGCTTTTTCGACAGCTTTTTGATCCGGCCTTTGGACTTGGAGTAGGGCGGCCGATAGGGTCGGTGCATGCAATCCTTGAGTAGACTGCCGTGATCGGCTTGTTTGACCTCCTGTCCCGACCCTTGATGCGCGCCCTGGACCCCGAGGATGCGCACGCTTTGGCATTGAAAGCGCTGCGCTTTCTGCCCCAGACCAAGCCAGACGCCGACCCGCCGGAGCTGCGGGTGCGGGCCTTCGGGCTCAATTTTCCCAATCCGATCGGCCTGGCGGCGGGTTTCGACAAGGACGCGGTGGCGCCCGACGCGCTGCTGCGGCTCGGGTTCGGCTTTGTCGAGATCGGCACGGTCACGCCGCGACCGCAGGCCGGCAATCCGCGGCCGCGGGTCTTCCGCCTGGAAGCGGATGGGGCGGTGATCAACCGGCTCGGCTTCAACAATGGCGGCGCGCCGGCGGCTTTGGCGCGGCTGGCGGCCCGCGCCCATGAAGGCGGCGTCGTCGGCGTTAATATCGGCGCCAACCGCGATTCGGCCGACCGCGCCGAGGACTATGTCCGGCTGATCGAGACCTTCGCCGCGGTCGCCAGCTATTTCACCGTCAACGTCTCGTCGCCGAACACGCCGGGCCTGCGCAATCTGCAGCAGGCCGCGGCGCTCGACGATCTGCTCGGCCGCGTCATCGACGCGCGCGAAAGGGTGCGCCCCCGCGCCGGGCCGACCCCGGTGCTGCTCAAGATCGCGCCCGATGTCACCTTGGCCGATCTCGACGACGTCGTCGGCATCGCCCGCAAGCATCGCGTCGACGGCATGATCGTCTCCAACACCACGATATCGCGGCCCGGCTCATTGAGCCCGGGCGGCCGAGCGGCGGAGGCGGGCGGCCTGTCGGGCCGGCCGCTGTTCAAACTCTCGACGCGCATTCTGGCGGAAACCTTCGTGCGCGCCGAAAGCCAGTTTCCGCTGATCGGCGTCGGCGGCATCGACTCGGGCGCCACCGCCATCGCCAAGATCAAGGCCGGCGCGACCCTGCTGCAGCTTTACACCGGGCTGGTGTATCGCGGCATTGGGCTGGTGCCGGAAATGAAGGCCGGCATTTCCGCCGCGCTCAAGCGCGGCAACCGCGATTCGCTCGCCGCCATGGTCGGCGTCGATGCCGCCGAGATCACCGCGGATAGCTGGCCGGGCTGATCTTCAAGTAAAAGGCCCGCGCGCCAGCGCCGGATAGCGCGCCGCCTGCAAGGCGCCGCGCGCGATGAAGAATGACAGCATCGCCAGCCATAGCCCGGCATTGCCGAGCGGCAGCGTCGCCCACCACACCGCCAGATAGATCGCCAGCGATACGATCATCAGGTTGCGCATGTCGCGCACCCAGGTGGCGCCGATGTAGATGCCGTCGAAGACAAACGCCATCACGCCGCAGACCGGCATCAGCGCCGCAAGCCACATATATTGATGGGCGACCAGCCGCACGTCCGCGCTGGCCGTCATCAGATCGATGAAGGGCGAGCCGAACAGCGCGAACAAAGCCGACGCGCCGGCGCCGAAAACGAAGCCCCAAATGACGATCAGCCGCACCGCGCGGCCGAAAGCAACGCCGTCGCGCGCGCCGTAAGCGCGGCCGCAAAGTTGCTCGGCGGCATTGGCCAGGCCGTCGAGAAAGAACGCGCCGACCAGCGTGAAATTGTGCAGCACCGCATTGGCGGCCAGCGTCACGTCGCCGGCGCGTGCGCCTTGCGCCGAAAAGAACAGATAAACCGCGATCATCGCCGCGGTGCGGATCATGATGTCGCGGTTGATCGCCATCATGCGCATCAGTCTGCCGCGATCGAACACCGACGTTTCGCCGAAGTCGAAGCGTCCGCCGAGCAGGCGCCACGCCATCGTCAGCCCGATGATCAGCCCCGCCGCTTCGGCAATCACGGCGGCCAGGGCTGCGCCCGATATGCCACAGTCGAACACCAGCACCAGCGCCACGGTCAGCGCCATACTGATGACGTTGATGGCAATCTGAATCGACAGCGCCAGCATCGGCCGCGCCAGGCCGACCAGCCAGCCGAGCATGACGTAATTGCCGAGCGCGAAGGGCGACGACCACAGCCGGATGAAGAAGTAATGCTCGGCGGCGCCGCGCACCGTGTCGCTGCCGCCCATGCTGCCGAAAATCAGCGCGGCCAGCGGCACCTGGAGCGCGATCAGCGCCAGGCCGATCGCCGCCGATGTCATCAGCGCGCGCGCCAGCACGGCGGTGCGCTCCGTGGCATCACCAGCACCATACGCTTGTGCGGTCAGCGCCACCGTGCCCATGCGCAGAAAGCCGAACAGCCAGAAAATGCAATCGAACACCAGCGCCGCCATCGCCACGCCGCCGAGGATGGCGGAATCGCCGAGCCGGCCGATGGCCGCGGTGGCGACGACGCCGAGCAGCGGCGTCGTGATATTCGCCAGCATCGCCGGGCCGGCGATGGCGAAGACCTGCCGGTGCGTGACGGTAAAAGTCGGCAAAGGAAGCGGGCCGCCGCTAGCGGCCAAGATCTAGCGCCCTCTTGGGGCGTTGATGAGACGCATGATCAGCCAGATCGGGATGACGATGACCGCGCCGAGCAGGAAATAGCGCCACAGCCAGTGGAAGGCGTCGAAGCCCATCTCCCAGATCGTGCGCACCAGCCGCTCCAGGCTGCGCACGATGTCGAACGGGTCGAGGCCGAGCACCGACAGGATGACGCCGACCAGGATCGATACCAGCAGCAGCCGGCCCAGCACGGCCAGCGGCGAACCGCCGAAAAACCGGAATACGGGGTCGGTCTTCACGGGTGGCTCCATCGGCTCAAGTTCGTTTGGCATGGTAGTACCTGACGCAAAGTTGCGGTGCCGGTCAAGTTATCCGTCACCCCGAGGTGCGAGCGAAGCGAGCCTCGAAGGGCGACGGCCCGGGCCGTCCATCCTTCGAGGCTCGCCGCATAGCGCGGCTCGCACCTCAGGATGACGGGGAGAGTACGGTGGTCACTGACCTGTCCAACATCTTCTCCAGCGTTTCCAGCCGGTCGGCGTCGCGGGGCGGCTTGTCCCAGCGCAGCCGGTTGATGCGCGGAAAGCGCATGGCGACGCCGGATTTGTGCCGGGTCGAACGTTGCAGGCCCTCGAACGCGACTTCCAGCACCAGCCCGGTTTCGGCCTCGTGGGTCACCTCGCGCACCGGGCCGAACTTGTTGATGGTATTGCGGCGCACGAAGCGGTCGATCTGTTTCAGTTCCTCGTCGGTGAAGCCGAAATAGGCCTTGCCGACGGGGACCAGCTGAACGTCGCCCTTCCAGACGCCGAAGGTGTAAACGGAATAAACCGACGAGCGCTTGCCCTGGCCGCGCTGCGCATACATCAGCACGGCGTCGATAA
>JAUSBQ010000090.1 GCA_030651965.1 Pseudolabrys sp.
TTCGGCGCGACCTCCCGCTTCTCGTCGATCTTCGGCTTGATTTCCTCGACCGGCTTCGGCGGCTCCTCGGCCTTCTTCTCGACCACGGGTTTCGGCGTTTCCACCGGCTTGGGCGCGTCCTTGATGCCCTTGGTCAGTTTCGAGAATTCAGTCTCGCTGACGATGTCGACCGGCAGCGATTCCGCCGGCGTCGTCTCGAACGGCTTGCTGGAAAACGACAGCGTCGCCCAGGCCAGCACCACAACGTGCAGCCCGGTCGAAATCACCGATGCCGTCTTGATCTGCATTATCTCGCTTTTGTGCCTGCGTCGTAATCCGTCACCAGGGCGACCTTGCTGAAGCCGGCGCCGGACAGACGCCCCATCACCGCCATCACCGCCCCGTAGTTCACGTTCTTGTCGCCGCGTACAAAAATACGCGCCTCGTTGCCGCCGCGCGTCTCGGCGATCGCCTTGAGCTTGACGATCAGATCGTCGACGCCGATCTCGTCGTTCTGAAGGAAAACCTTGCCCTTGTCGTTGACCGACAGCGTCAGCGGCTCCTTGTCCTGATCGATGGTCTTGGCCTGGCTCTGCGGCAGTTCGATCGGCACGCCAACGGTCAAAAGCGGCGCCGACACCATGAAGATGATCAACAGCACCAGCATCACGTCCACCATCGGCGTGACGTTGATCTCGCTCATCACTCGCTGGCGGCGCGACCGCCTTTTGCCGCCGCTCATCGGTGTTCCGGCATTCGCGCCCATGATTTGTTACCCGCGCTCGTCTATTTGCCGTGACAGGATCGCGGCGAATTCGTCGGCGAAGCCTTCCAGCCGCTGCGCCTGCTTGTTCACCTCGCCGGCGAACTTGTTATAGAAAATGGTCGCCGGTATGGCGGCGACAAGGCCGATGGCGGTCGCAAACAGCGCTTCGGCGATGCCGGGCGCCACCACGGCCAGGGACGTGTTTTTCGACGCCGCGATCGACTGGAACGACGTCATGATGCCCCAGACCGTGCCGAACAGGCCGACGAAGGGGCCGGCGGAGCCCACGGTGGCCAGCACCAGCAGGCGGCGTTCGAGCCGTTCGATCTCGCGCGCGATGCTCACCTGCATCACCTTCTCGATCCGCATCTGCAGGCCGGCGAAGGACTTCTGCGGCGAGCCCTCGAAGCTGCGCTTCCATTCCCGCATGGCCGCGACGAACAGAGCCGCCATCGAGTGGTTCGGCTTGGACGACAGCGAGCGATACAGTTCCTCGAGCGACTGGCCGGACCAGAACGCGGTCTCGAAGCGGTCCATGGATTTGCGCGAGCGCGTGTAGAGCACGGTCTTGTCGATGGCGATCGCCCAGACCCAGACCGAGCAGACCATCAGGCCGATCATCACGAACTTGACGACCCAGTGGGCGTGCCAGAACAGTGTGAACAGCGAGAGGTCTGACGAGGTAAGCGGCAGCACCGACTGTGCCACATCGGCAGGATTCATGGGGCACGTCCTTTGCGCTGTCCGGTGTGGGGGCCGGCACGGCGTCGCTGGTCAAAAAATGGCGCGTTCGGCAGACTGAACGGAATTCCCGTTAAACTTGGCCAAATGAGGGCGCTAATGCTGTGAAGCGCCCGCGAATGACCGGTCCTGGCCCACTAAACAGCGCTGATTATGGTTAAGGATTGGTTAGCACTCTCCTAACCCGGCGCCCCCTCAAAACGCAACGGCCGCCCGCCTCGGGGAAGGCGGACGGCCGGCATGCGCAGATCAAAGTCGAGAGTTTAGTTCTGCGGCAAAGGACTTCCCTGCGGGCTCTCCTGCGGCGGACGGTTACGCCGCTCGGACATGAAGGCATCGAACTCGGTCTTGTCCTTGGCGAAACGCAGCCGCTCCAGGAAGTCCTTGAATTCGCGCTGCTCGTCCTCGAGCCGGCGCAAAGTCTCGGTGCGGTAATCGTCAAAGGCGCGATTGCCGCTGGTCGGCGCGCTGGACCAGACCGAACCGGCTGGATTTTCGCCGCTCATCTTTGAGCGCATCCAGTCCATCTTCGACTGCATGCGTTCCATCTTGTGCTGCCAGCGGTCAGGACCGCCACGGAATCCGCATCCCATTCTTCCACTCCCAATTGTAAAGGCGAGAACTGCGAGGCCCACCGGCCACCAGGCCATGAACCCAAGGACGGTCAGGGCAATCCAGGCGGGCTTGCCGAATTCGTCGAGTTTCGCGGTGATTGGCATTGTCGGCCTCATTTCACGGTGCATGTGTGAATGTAAATAACATTTACATGGATAAGGGCGGAGCGGACCGATGTCAACACCCTTTACATCGGAAATTTGCAGATAATGAGTGCCGGCCGCTTTGCGAGGGGCCCGAGGGGCGATTGAAGCGCAATCGGCTAGCGGCCCGGTGAAATTCCCAGCCCGCGCAGATAGATCAGCATCGCCGCTTCGAGCAGTTCCTCAGGCGGCATCGGCAGCGCGCGCCGCGCCGCATCGCCGCGGCCGAACAGCGAGGCGATGCCGTGCGTCATCGACCAGACGTGCAGCGCCACCATCAAGGCCGGCGGCCTGCCCTGCGGCGGCACCAAGACCACCATTCGCTCCGCCGCCGAGCGCAACACCGCGAACGCCGCCTCGCTGGCGGCGCGCAATTGCGGATCGGTATCGAGGCCGACGCCAGCCTCGAACATCGCCGAGTAATACGCCGGCTGGTGCTTGGCGAAATCGAGATAGGCGCGGCCCAGCCGGTCGAAGGCCGCCATCAGTTCCGGTTTGCCGTCGTCCCAGGCTTTGGTCAGCGCGGCGGTGAACAGATCGAAGCCGCGGCGCGCGACATCGGCGACCAATTCGTCGCGGTCGCGGAAATGCCGATAGGGCGCGGCGGGACTGACCCCGGCCCAGCGCGCGGCATCAGCGAAGGTGAAGCCGGCCGGGCCCTTCTCGGCGATCAGTTCGAGCGCGGCGCGCACCAAAGCTTCTTTCAGATTGCCATGGTGATAGCCGCGCGGGCCCGCTGGGCCGCCCGATCCGCCGTCCCGATCGCCTTTAGTCCATCTCATGGCTGCACTGGCTTTTTGGCCTTCATGTGAAGGGGCTTTACATGAGTCCGGGGCCGATAGCGAGCCTCAAGACGTGAGGCGGAACCCTAGCGGCGCGCTTGCAGCGGCAGCGCGTCGAACAAAGTCGGCCCGCCCGGCTGCGCGCCTTCGATGGTGAGGAGTTTGAGCTTGGTGACCACGCCGCCTGGCGCGGAAAAGCCGCCGGTTTTGCCGGACGCGGCGAGCACGCGGTGGCACGGCATCACGATCGGGCAGCGGTTCTCGCCCATCGCCTGCCCGACCGCGCGCGCCAGCGCTCTGTCACCGAGCCGCTCGGCGATTTCGCCGTAGGTTATTGTCTGGCCCGGCGGCACCTGGCGCACAATGGCATAGACGCGACGGTTGAGTTCCGGGACGCCGTCGTCGTCGATAACGACGTCAGCGAGATCGCGGCGTTCGCCGCGCAGCAGCGCGCGCATGCCGTCGATGACGTTTTGAATTTCGAGTGGCGGCGGCGTTTCTTGCGCGGCCGGGAACCGCGTCACCATCCGCGCCCGCGTCGCCGCCGCGCCGGCTTCCGGAATCTGCACGCCCAGCAACCCGCGCGCACCCCAGACGATGGCGCAGGCGCCGATGGCCGTGTCGAAGATCGCCAGGTTCTGTTCGGGCATGATGAGCGAGCCTACCACGCGAGATTACGCCGCGCCGCCCGTTTCCTGATCGGCCTTCATGGCGATGCGCAACGGCTTCGGGATCGGCCGCGCCCGGCCGCCCGACACGAAGGCCACCTGCACATGCGCTTCGACCAGCAGATCGTCGCCGCGCATCACTTTCTGATGCAGCGTGATCGACGCGCCCTTCACTTCCTCAGGCCGCGTCACGATCTCGAGCACATCGTCCATATGCGCCGGCTTCTTGAAAGCGATGTCCATGTGCCGCACGACGAAGGCAAAGCGAGGGGCTTCCTTCTCCGCCTGCTCGAACAGCGCGCGATGGTCGGCACCTAACAACCGCAGATAATTGGTCCGCCCCCGCTCCATGAAGCGCAGATAGCTGGCGTGATAGACGACGCCGGAAAAATCGGTGTCTTCGTAATAGACCCGCACCTGCTGGCGGTGCAGGCCGTCGCCGAGAATGCCGTCGATGGAGTTGGCGTGGTGGCTCATACTTTCAATTCTTTATGGATGTCCATTCGTCCGTCTATCACGCGCAGTACAGTGATTTCTTGATCTGCGATTGTGTAGAAGACGATGTACGTGCCTGCCAGCAGGCTCCGAAGGTCCGGCGCCAACTCTGGACGCTGGCGACCCATGAGCGGAAAATCGGCTAACTGACGCAAGCGGAGATCTATGTCAGCAACCGTTTTCTCGGCCGCCTCGGGGTTGCGCCGAGCCAAATAGCGATAGATCCCGACAAGTTCGGCCCGCGCCTTTCCGGAGATGCGGATTTTCATGGCGCGTTATTCGGTCAACCGAGCTTCGCGCAAGAACTCCTCGAAATTCCACTCTTTAACATTTCCGGCCTCGACATCGGCAATGCCTTCGTCGATCATTTGTTTGAGGACTCGATACTTTTCCGCCTGCTCCATAATGTAGGCGACGGCAGACTCCCGCATAGGCTCGGGCAGCAGTTCGAGCGCTTCGGCGGGTGTTTTCACAGTGGTGTTCATAGGCGCCATAGTAGCACATTTCCGCTGGCGTTAATCGGTTTCTTCATCACCGCCAAACAACCCAATCTGGCCGGCGTCGCGCTGCGGTTCCTTCATGCCGAGATGCTTGAAGGCCTGCGGTGTCAGCAAGCGGCCGCGCGGCGTGCGCTGGAGAAAGCCTTTCTGGATCAGATAAGGCTCGATGATGTCCTCGAGCGCGTCGCGCGGCTCCGACAATCCGGCGGCGATCGTCTCGACGCCGACCGGCCCGCCGCCATAATTCTCCGCGATCATGCGCAGATAACGGCGGTCCATCGCATCCAAGCCGCTGGCGTCGACTTCGAGCGCCTGCAATGCCTTGTCGGCAATCTTGCGATCGACCGCCTTGTCGCCATCGACATGCGCGAAGTCGCGCACGCGCCGCAACAGCCGGCCGGCGATGCGCGGCGTGCCGCGCGAGCGCCGCGCAATCTCGTTGGCGCCGTCCGCTGTCATGCCGATGCCGAGCACGCGCGCGCCGCGCGCCACGATCAGCTCCAGCTCGGCGTCGGTGTAGAAATTCAGCCGCACCGGAATGCCGAAGCGGTCGCGCAGCGGATTGGTGAGAAGCCCGGCGCGCGTCGTCGCGCCGACCAGCGTGAACGGCGACAGATCGATCTTCACCGAACGCGCCGCCGGTCCCTCGCCGATGATGAGGTCGAGCTGGAAATCCTCCATCGCCGGATAGAGAATTTCCTCGACCTGCGGGCTGAGGCGGTGGATCTCGTCGATGAACAGAACATCGCGCGGTTCGAGATTGGTCAGGAGCGCGGCAAGGTCGCCGGCCTTGGCGATCACCGGCCCCGAGGTCGCGCGGAAATTGACGCCGAGTTCGCGCGCGACGATCTGCGCCAACGTCGTCTTGCCGAGGCCGGGAGGACCGACGAACAGCACATGGTCGAGCGCTTCCTGCCGCGCCTTGGCCGCCTCGATGAACACGCTCAGGTTCGCGCGCGCTTTCTCCTGGCCGATGAATTCGGACAGACGCTGCGGCCGCAATGAGGCGTCGACGTCGTCCTCGCGCTTTTCGCCGGAGAGCAATGGTTTGGACGCGCTGGTCATTGAGCTTGCCGCACGGATGAACCGATGAAGAGTCGTTCTCTCCCCCCTTGTGGGGGAGAGACAGAGAGGGGGGTGAATGGCATAAGCGTTATCGAATTACCCCCCTCCCCAACCCTCCCCCACAAGGGGGGAGGGAGCAGTCTAGTGTTCGCCGCACCGACAACGAGATTAAAGGCGTTCCTCACGTCATGCCTCGCCGGTATTTGTTCGGCAGCAAGTCGCCGATCGTCGTCACTTCCGGCGTCTTACCGGTCGGCACGATGACGCGCGCCTTGGCGTCGTAATCGTGGATGAGCTCGCGGCAGGCGCCGCACGGCGACACCACCGCGATGTCACCCTTCTCGCCGGGCTTGGGATGGCGCACGGCGACGATGGTGTCGATGCCCTGGTCGCCCTTCGCGGTCAACGCAGTGCCGATGCAGATCGCTTCGGCGCAGACCGCGCCGCGCCCGACATAGGCGTCGAGATTGACGCCGGTGATGACGCGGCCGTCGCGCGTGCGCATCGCGGCGCCGACTTCCTGCCAGTCGTTGCGATAGCGCCGCTTGATCGCTTTGGTGGCGGCGTCGATCAGTTCCTTGTCCTTGTCGTTCAACTTGCTCATTTAGCCAACTCTTTGAGTCCCTGCCGGATCAATGTCTGCACGTCCGCGGCATCACCCACATTGCGCGACGCCGCGGCAATCGCCGCCGCCGCCTGCGGCTGGCCATAGCCGAGATTGACCAGCGCCGACACCGCGTCCATCACCGGACGCGGCGCGCGTTTCTCGTCGAGCGCGCCGGCGAGATGCGCCGCGCCGGCATCGATGTCGGCGAAGGCCGGCACCTTGTCCTTCAACTCCGTCACGATGCGCTCCGCGACCTTGGCGCCGACGCCGGGCGAACGCGACACCGCCGCCTTGTCGCGCATCGCAATCGCGGTCGCCAGTTCGCCGACTTTCAACGTACTGAGCACCGACAGCGCCACCTTGGCGCCAACGCCCTGCACCGTCTGCAACAGGCGGAACCATTCGCGCTCGGCATCGGAGGCAAAGCCGAAGAGCTTGATCTGGTCTTCCCGGACATAAGTTTCAATGGACAAGGTCGCCGCCTCGCCCGGCTGCGGCAGCATCGACAATGTGCGCGCCGAGCAGTGCACCTGATAGCCGACGCCATTGACGTCGAGGATCAGGAAGTCGGTGCCGTAGCTGTCGACGAGGCCCTTGAGTTTGCCGATCATGCTGTCGCTCCCAAGCGAAGACGGCCGCGACTCCTGCGTCCCCTCTCCCGCGCGCGGGGGAGGGACAGGGAGGGGGAAAGCGACCAACGCATGAGTCCGCATCTGCCCCCTCCCCAGCCCTCCCCCGCAAGCGGGGGAGGGAGCAGATGGTGCTCGCCGCCCGTCATTGCGCCACCGCCTTCAACACGGCGCTCATGCGGTGATGCGCGTGACAGATGGCGATCGCCAGCGCATCGGTGGCGTCTTCCGATTGCGGATCGGCCTTCGGCAGCAGCACGCCGATCATCATCCTGATCTGCGCCTTCTCGGCGTGGCCGGCGCCGACCACCGTCTTCTTCACCAGATTGGGCGCGTATTCCGACACGACAAGCCCCGCGCGCGAGGGCACCAGCATGGCGATGCCGCGCGCCTGGCCGAGCTTCAAGGTCGAGGCGCCATTGCCGTTGACGAAAGTGTTCTCCACCGCCGCCTCATGCGGCGCGTAGCGCTCGATCACCGCGATCAGCCCGTCATGGATTGCCACCAGCCGCGCCCCGAGACTCGCCCGCTCGCTGGTTTCCACCGAACCGCAGGCGACGTGAATGAGCCTGTTGCCGTCGCTCTCGATCAGGCCCCAGCCGGTGCGGCGGAGGCCCGGATCGATGCCGAGAATGCGAATCGCCTGCCTGACCATCCCCGTTGATAGCCCCCATAGGGCCGCCCGGCCAGAAGGCCCGTCGCGCAAAAAGCACGGGCCTGCTAGAGAGGCCGCCCGCCGGGACTTTACGCCATGTTCAGCCTGCCGCTCTGGTCGGTCTTTGCCGACGCCGCCGCCGACCCGCGTTTTCCGTGGGCGCTGGGCATCGCCACCGTGGCCGGGCTGGTGCGCGGCTTTTCCGGCTTCGGCTCGGCGCTCATCTATATGCCGCTGATCTCGGCGATCTACGCACCGGCCGTCGCGGCGCCGACCATCCTGCTGATCGATACGTTGTGCGGCCTGCCCTTCGCCATCCATGCCTGGCCGCAGGCAAACCGGCGCGAAGTGCTGCCGGTGTCGATCGGCGGCGCGGTCGGGGTTCCGGTCGGCGTTTTGGCGCTGCTTTACGTCGACCCGCTGAGCCTGCGCTGGTTCATCGCCGTCTTGGTGCTGGTCGCCGTGGCCGCGCTCGCCGCCGGCTGGCGCTATCACGGCAAGCCGACATTGCCGGCCTCGCTCGGCGTCGGCGCCACGTCCGGCTTCGGCGCCGGCGCGGTGCAGATTGGCGCGCCGCCGCTTCTGGTGTTCTGGCTCGGCGGCAACAACAGCGCCACCACAGTGCGCGCCAACATCATGGTTTACTTCATTCTGCAGGGCACGCTGTCGTTCGCGCTGTATCTCACCAGCGGCCTGTTCGACGCGCAGATCGTCGTGCTCTCGCTGTTGTTCGGCGCGCCATTCGCACTGGCCATGTTCGCCGGCGCCTACTGGTTTCACGGATCGAGCGACGCGGTGTACCGCCGCGTCGCCTACGTCATCATCGGCTTTGCCGGACTGGCGAGTCTGCCGATATTCGATGGGTTGCGCTAACCACGGATCTTATGCATCAAGCTACAGTCTTACCCTCTCGCGCACGGCCCTTCATGACACCCGGTCTTCTGTTTGCGCTCGGCGCCATGCTTTGCTTTGGGGTTAGCGACCTCCTGTACAAGCGGGCGGCCGCGACCGGCGTCGGCGCCGCGCAGTTCGTGATGCTGCAAGCCTGGGTCTTCGCCCCCACCATCAACATCTATGCCTTCGCCACCGGCACGCTCGACATCCATTGGTCAGCCGCCTGGGGCTCGCTCGCCGGTGTGTTCTCGCTCATCGCCTTTTATAACTTCGCCCGCAGCCTGAAGGACGGCGCGGTTTCGACCAATGCGCCGATCTTCCGGCTAAACTTCAGCCTCACCGCTTTGCTGGCGATAGTTCTGCTCGGCGAGACGCTGACATGGGCTAAGGCCGGCGCGCTTGCCGGCGCGCTGGTGGCGGTGTGGCTGCTGCTGGGGGAACCGGGCGCCGCGCGCGGCGGCATCAAGCTCGCCTCGCTGACGCGCGTACTGGTCGCCACCGTGGCGATGGCGTTCGCCAATCTGTTCTACAAAGTCGGCCTGCAACACGGCGCGCTGCCGGAGACAATGGTGGCGGCACAGGCGTGGGCGTTCTCGTCGCTGGCGACGGTGCTGGCGGTGATGCACGAGCGCCGCTTGCGGCTGACGCCCGCAGTATGGCGTTATTCGGCGCCGGCCGCGATGGCGCTGTTGATCGGCTTTGTGTTGTTACTGCACGGTCTGGCGCTCGGCCCGGCCAGCGTGCTGGTGCCGGTGGCGCAGATGAGTTTCGTCTTCACGGCATTGTTCGGCGCGGTGATGTTCCGCGAACATCTCAACAACCGCAAGCGCCTCGGCCTGGCCATCGCCGCTATGGCGCTGGCACTGTTCGCGGTAAGCTGAACCGGGACGCGACGGCTCCGAGCTTGGCTAGCCGCTCATCTTCTGCATCAGCGCATCCGACACTTCGAAATTGGCGAAGACGTTCTGCACGTCGTCGTCGTCGTCGAGCGCCTGCATCAGCTTGAGCATCTTCTCGCCGGCTTCGTCGCTGAGCATCACGGTGTTCTGCGGCTTCCAGATCAAGGCCGCCTTGCGCGCCTCGCCGTATTTGGCTTCCAGCACCTTGGCGACTTCCCGCAAGGTCTCGGTGGTGGTGAAAATCTGATGGCCGTTCTCGTCCGAGGTGACATCCTCGGCGCCGGCCTCGATCGCCGCTTCCAGCATGGCGTCGGCATCCGCCACCTTGGCGTCATACTCGACGACGCCGATATGGTCGAACATGAAGGCGACCGAACCGGTGGTGCCGAGATTGCCGCCGCCTTTGGTGAAGATCGAGCGCACTTCGCCGGCGGTGCGGTTGTGGTTGTCGGTCAGCGCCTCGACGATCACCGCGACGCCGCCCGGGCCGTAGCCCTCGTAGCGCATGTCGTCATAGCTCTCGCTGTCCGAGCCGCTCGCCTTCTTGATGGCGCGCTCGATATTGTCCTTCGGCATGTTTTCGGCCCGCGCTTCCAGGATCGCCGCGCGCAGGCGCGGGTTGAAGGCCGGGTCGGGCTGGCCGAGCTTGGCGGCCACGGTGATTTCACGCGCCAGCTTGCCGAACACCTTGGAGCGGACTTTGTCCTGCTTCCCCTTGCGGTGCATGATGTTCTTGAATTGGGAATGACCGGCCATGGCTCTTGCTGCGCTCGTGGTTGAAACCGGCGCGGTTATAGAATGGGACGCGGGGAAAATAAACTGTCTGTCACCGGACAAGCGCCATTCTCTGCTCATTCCCGCGTAAGCGGGAATCCAGAGACAAGACCGCATAGTCTGTAAGGGCTGGGTCCCCGCCTTCGCGGGGACGAGCGGGGTTTAGTTCGCCACCGCCACATTGCGCAGCATGGCCTCGATCCGCTCGGCGACCTTGGCGACGTTGCCGTGGACCCGCGCCTTGTAGCGCATGACCGCGTCGCGATCGACCATGAAGAACTCCCGCTCCGGATACGTGCGTCCGAAGATGTCGATCAGCATGCTGCGGAATTTGCCGGAGACGATGCCCGGCATGCGGCCGGACGGCTCCTCGGCATAGGCGGCGAGGTGAGCCGAGGTCAGCGCGCACAGCAAGGGATGCAGCCGCGCCGAATAGACCTGCTTGTGGCGCTGGATCGCCTGGATGGTGCGGTCGAGCGGAATGTCGTCGCCGATCTCGACGCCGATCTGCAACGGCTCGTCGAGCGTGGCTTCCGTGAGCGGAAACTGATCGATCAGCCAGTCGCCGAGATGCACGGCATTGCTGCGGCCGCGGCCGTACATCAGCACGTCGTCTTGGTAAGGCGCGTACCAGGTATCGAGCCGGTCGATGACGCGGTCGATCGCCGGGCGCGGGATCAATTCGCGGTACTGCGTGCCGAAAATGCCGATCGCGGATTTCGCGCGCGACAGAATGTTCAGGATATCGTCGCCGAGCAGCGGCTGAAACAGGCAGTTGCCGACGCCGAGCACGACGAGATCGTATTGGTCGCGCGCGTGCGCAAGGGTCTTGAAGGTCAGGTGATGCACATTGGCGGCGCCTGGCAGCATCGCATTGATCATGTGCAGGCCGAGCCGGTCGCCGAACGTACCGCCATCGCTGTCAGACACCACCGCGACGTCGCAAGCGGTCACCGGCGCGACGCGCTCCGTCGGTGTCAGCCGCATCAGCATCTCGCGCTCGCCGAGCGGCGCGGTGCATTCGACGCGAAAACCGTAGCGGTCGAACAACTGGACCAACTCGAAATAGCTCAAATGATTGGCGAAGCTCAACGCCTCGCGGTCGCGCCCGCTCACCAGGTCGGTCGGGCAATAGCTCAGGATCACGTCCTGCTTGCAGAAGCGCAGATGCGTGAACAGGCTCTCGACATCGGCGACCTTCTCCAGCGTGCCCAGCATCACGATGATGTCGGATTGCGTCGCCGCATGGGTCGGGAATTCGCTGCCGGCAAGATTTCCGACAAGATCGCCGATCAGCGAGCCTTTGCCATGCGCGATGCGATCGACGGCCTGGTAGCCGCAGCCGAGCGGCATCAGATCATGCAAAGTCTCGCCACCGCCGCAGCCGAGATCGAGCACGCGCGAGCCGGAAGGAATGAATTGCGCGGCAAGCTGCGCGCGCGGGTCGATTGTCGAGCAAGCGCCGGCGCGGCGGGCATCGTCCGCCAGGGAACGAAGCGCAAGATTTACGTTGACGTGCAGAGCCATGGTCACCGTCCTCTCGGTCAGAGAACGGCAGTTATGGTTAACAGAGGGTTAACGACGCTCGCGCGCTATTCCCAGAACCTCGGCCGCGCCTCTTCCAGCAATCCGCCGAGGCGCACGGCGCCGACCTTCAAAGCCAGGCCGGTCTTGTCGTCGGTCTCGACCGCGACGCCGCACATGGTCGCTGGTCCGCCGGCCGCTTCGAATTTCGAGCCGGGCAGCTTGCGCAGGAAACGGCTGAGCGGCTCGTCCTTGACCATGCCGATGACGCTGTCGAAATCGCCGGTCATGCCGGCATCGGTCATGAACGCGGTGCCGCCCGCCATGATGCGGTGGTCCGAGGTCGGCACATGCGTATGCGTGCCGACGACGAGCGAGGCGCGGCCGTCGCAGAAATATCCCATCGCCTGCTTTTCGCTGGTCGCCTCGCAATGCATGTCGACGACGATGGCGTCGGCCTGCCCCAGCGGACAGGCCGTAATCTCGCGCTCGACGCCGGCGAAGGGATCGTCCATCGCGTCCATATAGACGCGGCCCATGGCGTTGATGACCAGCGCGCGCTTGCCGTTCTTGGCATCGACCAGGGCGGCACCGCGTCCGGGCGTGCCCTTCGGATAATTCACCGGGCGGATCAGACGCGGCGCGCGCTCGATGAATACCAGCGCCTCGCGCTGATCCCATGAATGGTTGCCGAGCGTGATGGCGTCGGCGCCGGCGTCGATGAGCTCGTTGTAGATCGTCTCGGTGATGCCGAAGCCGCCGGCAGAATTCTCGCCATTGATGACGACGAGATCGAGCTTCCAGTCCGCGATCAGCCCCGGCAGTCGCTCGATCACGATGGTGCGGCCGGACCGCCCGACAATGTCGCCAATGAAGAGAAGTCGCATAAGAAAGGCTACCTACCGGAAATCGATGATCTCGCGCTCCGTTAGCACGAAGTCGAGGGGCTCGTCGCGGCCCGTCGCCGGAACCGCCGGAATTTCCTGCGCGGCGAAGGCCATGCCGATGGTGACGATCTTTTTCCTGGCGCGCAGCGCGTGGATGGTCATGTCGTAATAGCCGGCGCCATAGCCGATGCGCTGGCCTGAGCGGTCGAAAGCGGCGAGCGGCACCAGCACGATGTCGGGCGCGACCTCGGGCGCCTCGGGGACCGGCTCGCGGATGCCCCATTGCCCGGCCTTGAAGGCGTCGCCGAATTTCCACGCCCGCATGATCAGCGGCCTGCCGCGCTTGTCGATGCAGGGCAGCGCCAGCAGCGCGCCCTGTTCCGCCAGCTTGCGCATCAGCGGCAGCGGATTGATCTCGGTCTTCATCGGCATGAAGCCGGACACGGTCGCGCCGGGCGTTACTTCAACGGGTAAGGCGCGCGCGGCGATCGCTTCCGCCGCCGACTGCCGCTCGGCTGCCGGCATGGCGTCGCGCAGCGCGAGGGCGGCAGTGCGGAGGGAAGATTTTTGCTCGGCGATCGCGTCCACCTTCGCTCCGTCATCCTGAGAGTCTGACTCATAATGCGCCCAATGTTTTAGGGGCTGCCAAGCGCCTTGTCAGCAGCCTCAGATGAGCGACGAGTATCCATGCAGCTTCGGTTGCCGCTGATCCCTCGAAATCCTTGGCCAGGCGACGGCACCTGCCGA
>JAUSBQ010000093.1 GCA_030651965.1 Pseudolabrys sp.
GCAGGTTTTCGAGATTGTGCAATATCTCGATATGGCAGTAGCCGATCTCGCGGCCGGCACGATGGCCCTCCCAGATCAGCGAGGCGTCGTGCGTTTCGGCGTATCGCTTCATCGTATAAACAAAAGGCGCGTCCCAGCTCCAGCCATCGGTGCCGGTGACACGCACGCCGCGCTCGAGCAGATACATCGTCGCTTCGCGGCCCATGCCGCAGCCTTTAGCGACGTAATCGGGTTGGCCATAGGCTTTGCCGGCGCTGGTGTTCACGATCACAATTTCAAGCGGTGAAAGTGTGTGGCCAATGCGCTTGAGTTCGGCTTCGACATCGGCGGCGGTCGCGACATAGCCATCGGCGAAATGGCGGAAGTCGAGTTTAACACCGGGTTGCAGACACCAGTCGAGCGGCACCTCGTCGATGGTGAGCGCGCGTTTGCCGCCGTCCATGGTCGACGCGAAATGATACGGCGCGTCGAGATGCGTGGTGCAGTGGGTCGACAGGCGCACCCATTCGAAGCCCCAGCCTTCGCCGTCCGGCAGGTCTTCTTTTTTCAGACCGGGAAAGAATTTGAGAATGTCGGCGGCGGTGGCCTGATGATCGAGATATTCGATTGTCGGTCCGTAGCCGGGCGGGTCGGCCGCGACGTCGTTTTCCAGCGGGATCGAGATGTCGATAACCTGACGCGGCATGAAGTTTCCTTATTGCTTGCGTATGGCGGATCGTCGTTTCACGGTAGTTTCAGTGAACGCAACGACACTGTCCAGGGAGACGCTTCGCTATGCCGGCCTATTGGGTTGCCCGTTCCAAGATCAACGATCCGGTCGAGTACAAGAAGTACACCGACCTCGTTCCCGGCATCATCGCCAAGTTCGGCGGCAAGGTGCTGGCGCGCGGTGGCAAATTCCAGATCATGGAAGGGCCGGACAAATTCCAGCGGTTCATCGTCATCGAGTTTCCGACGCTGGAGCAGGGCGTCGCCTGTTTTACGTCGCCCGAATACGATGCGGCCGCTGCGTTCCGCCGCGGCGGCGCCGGCGAGGTCGAGACCATCATGGTCGAAGGCGTTTGACGGCCCACCGTGCAGTGCAGCAATCGGCCGCATTGCCGAAAATCGTTGCACGTCCCACCATCTGCCCACTGCGGAGCCAGCCGGCGACCCGGCATGGTAATTCGGCGAAACGGCGTACGCGCGGGTAGACCATCGGCTCGCGCGCTGGCATTATCGGTCACCGAAATAAAACTAAAACCACTCTGGGAGGAGCTACCATGATGCAAAGCCTCAAGTCGCGGGCATTGGCACGGATCGCGGGGGCGGGTCTTGCTCTCGTCGCTGGCGCTGTGTTCGCAGTCTCCGGCGCGCAGGCGCAGACACCAGCCGGCAAGCCGATCGTGATCGGCTTTAGCCAATCGCTGACCGGCGCGTTGTCACCGAACGGCAAGCAGGCCCTGCTGGGCATGGAAATCTGGAAGGACCAGACCAACAAAGCCGGCGGTTTGCTCGGCCGCCCGGTCGAGCTGAAATATTACGACGACAAGAGCGACCCGTCAGAAGTGCCGGGCATCTACACCAAGCTGCTCGACGTCGACAAAGCCGATCTAGTCGTCTCGGGCTATGCCTCCAACCAGATCGCCCCGGCCATGCCGGTCGTGATCCGCAAGGGCAAGACATTCGTCAGCCTGTTCGGCCTCGATATCAACGACAAGTTCAAATATCCGAAGTACTTCTCGGTCATCCCGACCGGGCAGGCGACGAAGGATTCGTTCACCAAGGGCTTCTTCGATATCGCCGCGGCGCAGAACCCGAAGCCGCAGACCGTCGCCCTGACCTACGCCGACGCCGAGTTCGCGCAGAACGCCTGCGAAGGCGCGCGCAACAACGCCAAGAAGCACGGCTTCAAGGTCGTCTACGACAAGGCCTATCCGCCGCCGCCGAAGACCACCGATTTCGCGCCGATCGTGCGCGCGATCAAGGCGCTCGAGCCCGATCTCGTCGTCGCCTGCGCCTATCCGCTCGACTCGGTCGGCATCGTGCTGGCGGCGAACGAAATCGGCCTGAAGCCGAAGATGTTCGGTGGCGCCATGGTCGGTCTGCAGGCCACGTTCTTCAAGGACAAACTGAAGAACAAGATGAACGGCATCGTCAACTACGAGACCTGGGTGCCGGACGACAAGCAGATGTACAAGGGCACCAAGGACTTCTTCGCCGAATACCAGGCGCGCGCCAAGGCCGCGGGCGTCGATCCGCTCGGCTATTATCTCGGCGGCTGGGGCTACACGCAGTTGCAGGTGCTCGGCGATGCGATCAAAGCGGCCAAGAGCATCGAGGACGACAAGGTCGCTGCGGCGCTGCGGAAAGAGAAGTTCGAGACCGTGATGGGGCCGATCAAATTCGGCGGCAAGGGTGAATGGGCCGAAGGCAACATGTTCACCGTGCAGTATCACGATATCGCGGCCGACGCCGGCCTCGATGCGTGGCGCGGCATGACCACCCAGACCGTGCTGGAGCCGAAGCGGCTCGAGACGGGCAAGGTGATCTATCCTTACGAGAAGGCGATCAAGTAAGTCGCTTTTCAGACTGCGAAACTGAAAACGCCGCGGAGCAATCCGCGGCGTTTTTTTTCTTCTTTCTCACCCTCCCCTGGAGGGGGAGGGTCGGCGAGCATCGAAGATGCGAGACGGGGTGGGGTGACAGCAGTGCAGGTCACCCCCTCCCACTTGTCGCCGCGTTGCGACGACAAGTGACCTCCCCCCTCCAGGGGGAGGTGAAGGAGAGCTACATCCCCAGGTAAAATTGCCGGATCAGGTCGTTGTTGTTGAGCTCGTCGGCCGAAGCGCCTTCGAACTCGATCTTGCCGTGCACGATGACATAGCCGCGGTCGGCGATGCGCAGCGCCTGGGTGAAGTTCTGCTCGGCCATCAGCACCGTCAGGTTGAAGTGCCGCTTGAGTTGGCCGATGGCGTCGATGGTGCGGCTGACCAGCAGCGGCGCCAGGCCGACCGACGGCTCGTCGACCAGGAGAATGCGCGGATTGAGCATCAGCGCGCGCGCCAGCGCCAGCATCTGCTGTTCGCCGCCGCTCATCGAGCCGGCGAGCTGGCCGCGCCGCTCGGCGAGGCGCGGGAACGTGTCGAAGCAGAAGGCGAGGTTGGTCTTGATATGCGGCCGCGCCTTCGCCCGGCTGGCGCCGAGCAACAGGTTTTCCTCCACCGTCTGGCGCGGAAACAGCCGACGGCCCTCCGGCACCAGCGCGATGCCGAGATCGACGATCTGCTCGGTGGTCAGGCCGGACAGATCGTGCTTCTCGCCGTCGATTTCGGCGACGATCTTGCCTTTGGTCGGTCGCACCCAGCCCATGATGCATTTCATCAAGGTGCTTTTGCCGTTGCCGTTGGTGCCGAGCAGCACGACGGTCTCGCCGCTGTCGACGCGCAGCGACACGTCCTCCAGCACCCGCACCGCGCCATAGGCGGCGTCGATGCCTTCGACGGTGATGCTGTTGGTGCTATTGGCCAAGATAGGCTCCCACCACTTCTTTATCCTGGATCACGTCTTCCGGTCTGCCGTCGGCGATCTTCCTGCCAGAGACCAGCACGACCAGACGCTGCGAGAAGGTCATCACCGCGCGCATGATGTGTTCGATCATGATGATGGTGACGCCGCGCTCATTCATGCGGATCAGCAACGCCACGATATCCTCAACCTCGGAATGCGACAGGCCGGCCATCGATTCGTCGGCGATCAGAAGCTTCGGCTCGGCCGCCATGGCGCGCGCCAACTCTAACTTGCGCATTTCGACCTGGGTGAGGTCGGTCGTGTATTTCGAAGCCTTGGCGTCAAGCGTCACCAGCTTGAGCAACTCCATGCAGCGGTCGTCGAGTTCGCCCTGCGACAGATGCGTGCCGGGGCGGGCATTGACCGTGTAAAGCAGCGGCACGCGGATATTCTCGGCCACCGTCATGCTGCGGAATGGCCGCGGCAACTGGAAGCTGCGCGCCAGCCCGAATCGGGTGCGCTGATGCGCGACCATGCCGTCGATCTTCAGCCCGTCGAAGGTGACGCTGCCGGTTTCGTTCTGCAACGTGCCGCAGATGCAGTTCACCAGCGTGCTTTTGCCCGAGCCATTGGGGCCGATCAGGCCGAGGCGCTGGCCTTTCGGCACCGACAGGTCGATGGAATCGAGCGCGACGAAACCACCGAAGCGCTTGCCGAGCTGGTCGATGTTCAGCAAGGTGTCCGCGCCGCCGGTCATGACATTGCTCATGACTTCGTCTCCTTGCGGCTCTTGCGCATCCAGTCCTGGACCAGACCGACAATACCGCGCGGCGCGATGATGACGAAGAAGATCAGCAGCAGGCCGACGATCAGCAGATTGACCGCCGAGGAAATCGTCACGGTCGCCACCTGTTGCAGCGTGCCGAGCAGCAAGGCGCCGACCAGCGGGCCGACCCAGGACGTGGTGCCGCCGATCATCGGCATGGCGATCGAATTCACCGCATAGGACAGGTTGAAGGCCGAGGCCGGTTCGACATAGCCGATGTAGAACGGGAAGGGCGCGCCGGCCATGCCCATCAAGGCGCCGGAGACGACGGTGGCGACGAGCTTGAGCCGCAAGGTGGGAACGCCGGACGCTTCGGCCGCCAGTTCGTCGTCACGGATGGTGGCGAAGCCGACACCGAGCTTGGATCGCTCGATCAGGCGCGCGGTGGTCAAAGCCAGGATCACCAGCGCCAGCATCAGCGCGAACAGGAACTGAATGAAGTGGCCGAAGATCGGCACTTCGTTCGGTGGAATGACATAGGCGCCGCGTGAGCCGCCGACGAACGACCAGTTGACAATGAAGGTCTCCAGCACCACCGTTAAGGCCAGCGTGGCAATGGCGAAGAACACGCCGCGCAGCCGCAAGGTCAGATAGCCCATGCCGAGGCCGACAAGGCCGGCAACCGCGCCGGCAAGGACAATCAGGATCGGCAGCGGCAGCGGGAAGATGAGCTGCATGGGCGCCACCAGGAATTCCGGCATCAGCGTGTCGATCTGCTGGCCGACGGTATGGAAGAACACCGTCGTATAGACGCCGATGGCGAAGAAACCGGCCGAACCGAAATTCACATAGCCGCAATAGCCGCCGAGAATATTCCAGGCGGTCGCCAGCACAATGTATTGCAGCACGGTGTAGCCGGCGAAAAACAGATAGTCGTTGCCGACGTAGTTGAAGGCGAAATATAGCGCCGCCGCGACCGCCGTCAGAACGAGGATGAAGGCTGGTGTGCGCATCTAGCGACCAAATATTCCGGAGGGCCGCACGGCCAGGGTGAGCAGAAGCAGGCCGAACGAAACGGCCGGCGCCCAGGACGGGCCATAAAATGTCGAGGTGATGCTTTCGATGACGCCGATCATCAGCGCCGCGATCAAGGTTCCCGGCAGGCTGCCGAGACCGCCGAGCACGCAGATGGCGAAGACGCGGCCGATATATTCGCGGCCGGCCGACGGAATCACCGGCTGGATGATGATGAGAAAGGCGCCGGCCATCGACGCCGTCGCGATTGAAATGCTGAAGGCGATCCGCTTGATGCGGATCGGGTCGACCGCCATCAGCTGCAGTGCCTGAGGATCCTGCGACACCGCCATGACCGCGCGGCCGATGAAGGTGCGCGACATGAACAGGATCAGGCCGCCGAACATGACCAGCGACACCAGGCACGGCACCAGCATGCGCACCGGGAATTCCATGGCGCCGATGCTGACGCTGCCGCCGATATAAGGCACGTCGACCGACCGGTAATCGACGCCGAAGACCAGGTTGAGCGACACTTCGGTGACGAACAGCAGACCGAAGAAGAAGGCCAGCCCGCGCAGCGAGTCCTGGCCGCGCTTTTCGAACGACTGGTAATAGACCTGATAGATGACGCTGCCGAGAAGATAAAAGCCGGGCAGCGCGACAATGGCGATGAGGATCGGGTCGACGCCGAAATGCACGTTGACGATATAGGCGATGTAGGAGCCGAGAATGATGAAGCCCGGATGCGCGATATTGACGATATCGAGCATGCCGAATGAAATCGAAATGCCGGCGGTGACCGCGGCATAGAAACCGCCGAGCATGAGCCCGGCGATAATGGCATTGATCAGCAGATCGAATTCCATGCGGGCCTCAGGCGAACCAAAATTGCGTCAGGGGCGCGCGGAAGCGCGGCAGCACGTTCGACTGACTTGAATGATTGGCCGGCATTCCCCCTCCGAGACGTATTTTTTTCTCAAGCCCCCGTACTTTGCAGGAAGCATGGCGGCTTGGCTAGCCTGTTGGCCGCTGCACGGCAAGCTTTCTCGCGCGGAAAAATGAAACGCCCGCGTCCAGCCGTGCTGGATGGCGGGCGTTTGAGCGCAAAGCTTGTGGGATCACGCCGCCGCTTGTGGGCGGACGCCCTCCGGCAGCGGCATCGGTTTGTTGGCGCTGTCTTTGAATTCGACGGTCATGAACACCATCTCACGGTCGCCGAGATTCTGCAGATCGTGGACCTTGAACTGGTCCTTGCCGTAAGTCTCGTGGCGCGTCTCGCCCGGCACATAGGTGTATTCGACGGTGGTGCCGTCATGGACGTGCTGACGGCCACGGCCGCCGGACACCGAGGTCCAGAAATAGTCCAGCACATGGCGGTGGAAGCCGATGCGCTCGCCAGGCGCGAGGCGGATGATCCACACGCGCGTGCGTTCGTTTTCCGACAACAAAGTGGAGCCGACGCAAGGATTGGGATTGCCGGCTTCGCGCGCGAATTCGGCGGCGATATCGGCCGCCCATTGCGAGGTGTCTTTTTTCTCGGCGGCTTTATCGAGCATGGTAAGCGCCATGGGAATTCCTCCAATGCCTGTTTGATGTCATATATATACCAGTCGATCGGAAACGGAAAGATTGAGATGGGACAATTGGACAGTCGTCAGACGAGACGCGCCATCGTCATTGGCGGTTCAATGAGCGGGTTGCTGAGCGCCTTGCTGCTCCAGCGGAGCGGGTGGGACGTCCACGTGTACGAGCGCGTCGAGGGCGAATTGTCCGGCCGCGGCGCCGGCATCGTCGCCCAACAGGAACTGATCGCGCGGCTGCGGGGGTTGGGCCTCGAGACCTCGGAACTCGGCGTTCACATCGTCAAACGTCAGATCATCGATGCGCAAGGCCGCGTCACCCGCGAAATCGAATGCCCGCAGGTGGCGACCGCCTGGGAGCGTGTCTACCGGCTGCTGCGCGATGCTTTCCCGCCGGAGCGCTATCACCGCGGCAGGGGACTTTCGAAGTTCACGCAAGATGCGCGCGCTGTGCAGGCGCATTTTTCCGATGGCGAAACTATCGAAGGCGACCTTCTGGTCGGCGCGGACGGCATTCGCTCCACGGTGCGTCAGCAGTGTCTGCCCGAGGTCGTGCCGCTTTATGCCGGCTATAGCGCCTGGCGCGCTATGATCGCGGAAGATGCGTTTCCGCCGGAGACGCATCGCGCGGTGTTTCCGATCATGTCGTTCGGCCTGCCGCCGGGCGAGCAATTCCTGAGCTACCCGGTGGCCGGGCCCGACAACGATCTGCGGCCCGGCAAACGCCGCACCAACGTCATCTGGTACCGGCCGGCCGACGAGCACGGCAAGCTGCAATGGCTGCTGACCGACGACAGCGGCAAGACACATGCGATTTCGATACCGCCGCCGCTGATCAGGAAAGAGGCGATTGCCGAGATGCATGACGCGGCCGAGCGGCTACTGGCGCCACAGTTCCGCGCGGTGGTGCGGCTGATCGAGGAGCCGATCCTGCAACCGATCTACGATCTGGTATCGCCGCGGATGGCGTTCGGCAGGGTGGCGATCGTCGGCGACGCCGCTTTCGTCGCGCGGCCGCATGTCGGCGCCGGCGTGTCGAAGGCGGCCGACGACGCCGCCGCGCTGGTCAATGCATTGCAGCAGCACGACGATGTCGAGAGCGCGCTGAAGGCCTATGAGGCGGCGCGCCTCGACGAGAACGTCCGCATCATCGAATGGGCGCGCCATCTCGGGGCGTACTTGCAGGCGAGCCAGACCGAGGCGGAAGCGGCGCGCGCCGGCGCACATTCCACCGACGCCGCGGTGATCGTCGAAACCGCGACGCTGGATTTTTTGCATGCGTAGTATTTTCGCTCGTCCCCGCTCTACACCCCCAGCAGCTTCTTGGCATTGCCGCCGCACAAC
>JAUSBQ010000095.1 GCA_030651965.1 Pseudolabrys sp.
CAACCTGCCGATCATCATGCTGACCAGCCGCGCGCAGCGCTCGACGGTGGTGCAGGCGCTGCATGCCGGCGTCCATGAATTTCTGGTCAAGCCGACGTCGGCGAAAGCGCTGCACGATCGTTTGAGCTCGATCGTCATCAATCCGCGTCCGATGATGCAGATCGGCGACGCTTACGTTCCCGCGCCGCGCAAGATGGCCGTGGAAATGGTCGACGCCGGCGCCTGATCGCTCTCACTTCATTTTAGTCTGGGACGGTTTGCAATGCGCTCTTGCGCAGCGCGGATGTGTGCGCTGCAACAACGATGTTCCGTGAAGCGGCGTTGCGCCGGCTCCCGGGCGCTGCTCTAATTCCGCTGTCACAAAACCTTCATGGCGCATTGTTACGGCGACCGGGTGCCACAAGCGGAACGGAAAAAGTGAAAAGCGTCGTCGTCAGGTCGGTCAGCAAGCTGTGGGGCGAGGCTCGCGCCGTCGACGACGTGTCGTTCGAAGTCGAGGAGGGCACGCTTGCCGTGCTGCTCGGCCCGTCCGGCTGCGGTAAATCGACGACCTTGCGCATGATCGCCGGCCTCGATCAGCCAAGCATGGGAACCATCGAAATCGCCGGCAAGGATGTGACCGGCCTGACCGGTTCCTCGCGCGGCGTCGCCATGGTGTTCCAGTCTTATGCGTTGTTTCCGCATTTGACGGTGGCCGATAACATCACCTTCGGCCTGTCGGTGCGCGGCACGCCGAAAGCCGAAACGGCGCGCCGCCTCGACAAGGTGGCGACCTTGCTCGGCCTTGGACCGCTGCTCGCGCGCAAGCCAAGTCAGCTGTCCGGCGGCCAGCAGCAGCGCGTCGCGCTCGGCCGCGCGCTGATTGCCGAAGCGCCGGTCTGCCTGCTCGACGAGCCGTTGTCGAACCTCGACGCCCAGTTGCGCCAGGAACT
This sequence comes from Pseudolabrys sp., assembly GCA_030651965.1. Taxonomy (GTDB): domain Bacteria; phylum Pseudomonadota; class Alphaproteobacteria; order Rhizobiales; family Xanthobacteraceae; genus Pseudolabrys. The sequence goes on from JAUSBQ010000095.1 coordinate 933, forward strand.
GCGCCACGAGATCCGCGCGTTGCAGCAGCGTCTCGGCATTACCATGATCTATGTGACGCATGACCAGACCGAGGCGATGAGCATGGCCGACCGCGTCATCCTCATGCGCGGCGGCAGAATCGAACAGAACGGCACGCCCGCCGATCTCTACGAACGTCCGGCCAATATTTTTACCGCGCGCTTCATCGGCGGCGCGCCGATGAGCTTTCTCGATCTCGACGGCGGCCGCGTGCTCGGCTTGCGTTCGGAAGACATCGTCGTTGATCGAACGGCCAGGTCCGGCATTCACGCCACTGTCACATCGGTCGAATATCTCGGCGCCGAGGCGCTCGTCACTTGTGCGATCGGCGAGCGTCCGGTTCTCGCGCGCACACGCGGGGCTGGCGCGCCCGCGGTCGGGGCCCAAGTGGGTCTTGGCTGGGAGCCTTCGGCCGCGCACGTCTTCGACGCCTCAAGCGGCAAACGTCTCGTCATCGAGCATGGCGAGGCAACGATTTCGCCATTTCTTCTCACAACGCAGTCACAGGGGAGCTATTGACCATGAGACATTTCGCCCGCATCACCGCGGCCGCCGCGCTCGCGGCTATGACGATCGGCGCACCGGCCGCGTCGGCGACCGAGATCACGTTCTACTATCCGATCGCCGTTGGCGGTCCGATCACCAAGATCGTTGACGGTTACGTCGCCGAATTCACCAAGGCTAATCCGGGGATCACGGTGAAGCCGGTCTATACCGGCAGCTATCAGGACTCGATCGTCAAGGCGATGACCGCCGCGAAAGCCGGCAACGCGCCGGACCTCGCGGTGCTGCTGTCGACCGACATGTACACGCTGATCGACGACGATCTGATTGAGCCGATCGAAACGCTCGCCACGTCGGCCGAGGACAAGGCCTGGCTCAAGTCGTTCTACCCGGCCTTCATGGAAAACAGCCAGTCCGGCGGCCACACCTGGGGCATTCCGTTCCAGCGATCGACCATCGTGCAGTACTGGAACAAGGAACTGTTCAAGGCCGCAGGTCTCGATCCGGAAAAAGCGCCGGGCACCTGGGACGAGATGGTGTCGTTCGGCAAGAAGCTGACCAAGAAGGACGCCGCCGGCAACGTCACCCAGTGGGGCCTCGAAATTCCGTCGTCGGGTTTTCCGTATTGGCTGTTTCAGGCTTTGACCACGCAGAACGGCGCCATCCTCGCCAATCCGGAGGGCACCAAGGTCGCCTATAACGATCCGAAGGTTGTCGAGGCGGCGCAGTTCTTCGCCGATCTCGGCCAGAAGCACGAAGTGATGCCGAAGGGCATCATCGAGTGGGGCACCACGCCGAAGGACTTCTTCGAAGGCAAGGCGGCGATGATCTGGACCACCACCGGCAACCTCACCAATGTGCGCACCAACGCCAAGTTCGCCTTTGGCGTCGCGGCGATGCCGAAGAAGGCACGCGGCGGCTCGCCAACCGGCGGCGGCAACTTCTACATCTTCAAGAGCAAGGACAAGGCCAAGCAGGCGGCGGCGCTCGCCTTCGCCAAATTCCTGACCTCGCCGGAAAAGGCCGCTGACTGGGGCATCGCCACCGGTTATGTCGCGGTGCGCGCGGACGCCTGGGAAACCGACGCGATGAAGAAATATGCCGCCGGTTTCCCGCCGGCGATCGTTGCGCGCGATCAGCTCAAGGAAGCGGTGGCCGAGTTGTCGACGCACGACAACCAGCGCGTCACCAAGGCGCTCAATGACGGACTGCAGGCGGTGCTCACCGGCACCAAGCCGGCCAAGGCGGCGATGGACGATGCGCAAGCCGAAGCCACGCGCATCCTGCGGCCGTATCAGAAGTAAGCGTAAGAAACGATCAAGCGGCAAGTTCGGTCTGTTCCCTCCCCCCTTGTCGGGGAGGGTTAGGGAGGGGGGTAATGGCGATAACCCGGTGCTTTGCCATGCACCCCCACCCCCGACCCCTCCCCACAAGGGGGAGGGGAGCAAACTGAGACTGACGCCGTGCGATTGCTTAACTCGTAATTCTCTCTCAACCCGGAATCGATGCAGCCAAGACGCAACAGCCGACTGAACATCCACGTGCAGGGCTGGCTTCTCGCTCTGCCGGCGATCGTGCTGTTGGCGAGCTTCACCCACATTCCGGCGGTCGTTACCGTCATCGACAGTTTCTATTCGACGCCGCGCGGCCGTGTGCCGTCGTCCTTCATCGGGCTCGACCAATACCACGCGATGCTCGCCGACCCGATCTTCTGGAAGGCGTTCAACAACAACCTGCTCTATGCGTTGATCACCGTGCCGGTGGCGATTGCGCTCGCGCTCGGCATGGCGCTGCTGGTCAACGGCCACATCAAGGGCCGCACCGCGCTGCGCCTGGCCTTCTTCACGCCGACGATCCTGCCGATGGTGGCGGCGGCCAATATCTGGCTGTTCTTCTACACATCCGACTACGGCCTCTTGAACCAGATCATCCGCGGCATGGGCTTTGCCAACGTCAACTGGCTTGGCAGCACGTCGACGGCGCTGTGGTCGTTGATGGCGGTGACGATCTGGAAGGAGGCCGGCTTCTTCATGATCTTCTTTCTGGCGGCTTTGCAGCAGGTGCCGCCCGATCTTTACGAAGCCGCGCGCATGGAAAATGTCGGCCGCTGGACCGTGTTCCGCCGCATCACCTGGCCGCTGGTGATGCCGACCACTTTGTTCGTCGCCATCAACGCGCTGATCAACGCCTTCCGCATCGTCGACCAGGTCATCGCCATGACCGGCGGCGGACCGAACAATGCCAGCACGCTGCTGCTGTTCTATATCTACCAGGTCGCCTTCAGCTTCTGGGATTCATCCTACGCCGCCGCTCTGTCGACGGTGCTGCTGCTGTTGCTCGGCGGCGTCGCGCTGGCGCAGTTCTATCTGCTCGACCGCAAAATCCACTACCGGTGACGGGCATGGCCTCGCAACGCTTCCGAAAAGTTCTCGTCACCGGCGCCGCCTGGCTGTTCGGCCTGTTCTGGGCGCTGCCACTGTTCTATGCGCTGTGGGCGGCGTTTCACCCATCGGCCTTCGCCACGCATTTCGATCTCACCGCGCCGCTGACCTTGCAGAACTTCGTCAATGCCTGGCACGCGGCGCCGTTCCCGCGCTATTTCCTCAACACCATCCTCCTGGTGCTCGGCATCATGGCCGCGCAATTCGTCATCTGTACGCTCGCCGCCTTCGGGCTGGCGCGCTGGAAATTCTTCGGCGCCGACGTCCTGTTCGGGCTGATCATGGTGCAGTTGATGGTGACGCCGGACGTGCTGATCCTGGAGAACTACCGCACGCTGCAGAAGCTCGGCCTGATCGACACCTTGACCGGTGTCGGCCTGCCTTATGTCGCCTCCGCCTTCGGTATTTTCCTGCTGCGCCAGACCTTCAAGTCGATCCCGAAAGAGCTCGACGACGCGGCGCGCATGGAAGGCGCCTCGACCTTGCAGACGATCTGGCGTGTCTATTTGCCGCTCGCCAAGCCGGTTTACGTCGCCTACGGCCTGGTCTCGGTCAGCTACCACTGGAATAATTTTCTGTGGCCGTTGATCGTCACCAATTCGGTTGAGACCAGGCCGCTCACCGTCGGCCTGCAGGTCTTCGCCTCGGTCGATCAGGGCGTCGACTGGTCTGTGATCTGCGCCGCTGCGCTGATGACCTCGGGGCCGCTGATGATCGCGTTTCTGGTATTCCAGCGCGCTTTCATCCAGAGCTTCCTGCGCGCGGGAATTCGCTAGCGCATGATCCCGAAAAGTGGGCACCGGTTTTCGGACAAGATCAGGCGCAAATAGAGGCCCTTCAGGAGCCGGATTATGGGGGAGTGGCGCGCCCGAGACGATTCGAACGTCCGACCTTTGCCTTCGGAGGGCAATGATTCAGGATGGGTGTTCGCCAAAACTCTACAAAATCAACATCTTAGTATCGCCAGCTTTCGCCTGAGATCGCTGGATTTCGCCCCCAACTGTGCCAAATTTGTGCCAAGAATCCAAGCGCCGGAATGCGACAGGATTAATGCTTCGCGCAAGAAGAAATCCGGGGACGGCGCACAGCATTTCAAGATTCTCATTGACGTGCATACAGTTCGGTTCAGCATAGATGCACAGGCTTAGACCCGCGTACGGTGTACGTTACCTCCTCTTAATCTGATCGGTGCCGGACGGATCCGGCCGGGCGCGGACCACCAAGGTGGCGCTCGCAAGCCGGCGAGGAGCTACTGTTTCATTACGCCTGCAGCCATCTGCGTGGGCTTGCGCAGCGGCATTCTCCTCACGGAGCGTGCACATGCGTGCCCAAAATCTAACTGGCGTGACTGCGTTGTTGTTCGACTACAAGCGCGCCGCTCATATACTCGGGCTGACGGAGCAGGCGCTAAGAGACCTGGTCTGGAAAAATAAGGGGCCCGTCGTCACTGAAATCGGGAGGCGCCGAATGTTCGCTCTCAGCGATCTACAGGATTTCATAGATAGCCATCGCAGGCCACCACCGCCTGCTGCGACTTGAGGTGCAAAGCCGAAGAGACATCCGGTAGGGGACCGATGGTTGACGATCAATCTGGCGGAGGGGCCCTCCCTCTCCGCCAATTCCTCGATCCCGATTTCCAGCATGAAGGCCGCCTAATCAGGCCTTTTCGCACGCGGCGACGCCTCAACCGAGGCCGTCACGCATGCCTGTACCACCCAAAGTACCACCCGAAGTCCCATCCGAAGCACCCCCCGAAGTCTCGGCGAAGGGAACAGCGGCTGCCAAAGGCCGCCGCCGAAACCCTAAGTCCAGCGTCAGGCCGCCGCCCTATTTAATGGGCGGTCCCGCCGGCTGGCGCTTCCAAATCCGGCTTCCCGCCAGCCTTTTTGACAACGATTTCCGACTTTCAGGCCCGAGAGCGATCATCCGGGTACCCCTAGGCCCGCGCGGCCGCGGCGAGGCTCGGCGATTGGCGCAACGGTGCGCGACGCTTTGCCAGACCGTCTTCGCGCTCGCCGCAGCAACCAAGGAAGAAGGCACCATGACGACGCAATCCCAGGACCAGCAAGACAACGAACTCGCCCGGCAGGTGATCGCCGCCTGCCAGTCGGCCATCGCCCGGGCGGTGGCGCAACCCTCGCAAGCCATCGGGCTTGCGCACGGCCTCGATGCAGCGCTCACGTCGCTGCGACTGGTGCAGACCGAAGTCGGCAAGGGCGAGCGCGGCGCCCGCGCGGTGGTCGACAATGCCGAAGCACTCACGCGCAATGCGCTCAAAGATGTCCTTGCGCATGCGGCGGACCCCAAACGCGCGCTCGAAGTCCTGGCGACGACGTCGGCGATAGCGCCTGTTGTCACGGCGCCGGAGGACGCCCCCGTTCCGCCCAGCGCGCCGCCGCCTCTGGCGGCAACGCCAGGCATGCCGCGGTTCAGCGATGTGTCTGAGGCCTACATCAAAATGCGCATCGAAAATGATGGTGAGGACCACCCGCAGATCCCCAGTCTGCGTCAGTATCAGCGCACCTTCCTCGAAATCGTCGGCGACCGGCCGGTCGATCAGTACTATCCGTCGGACCTGCAGCACTACGTCTCGAAGATGCAGCGTTTTCCGACCAACGCGACCAAACGCTCCGAATTCGAAGGAAAATCAACCCTCGAAATCATCGAAGCTAACCAGGATCTCGCGCTTCAGCCACTGAGGCGCAAAACCTTGAGCGATGGATATGTCGCCTTCATCTGCACGATGATGCGCAACGGCATGGCCGACTTCCGCTACCGTGATCCTTTCGCCGGCGTACAGCTGCGATGGCCGAAAATGCAGCAGGCGCCGGTGCCGCGCGAGGGCATCTCGCTCGAGGTCCTCGACCGCGTCTTTCAAACCGGCGTGGCCTCGGGTTGCCTCGACGAGGCTTTGCTGCCGCTCCTGTCGGCTCTGACCAGCCGGCGGCTGGGCATGGGCGCGTTTCTCCGCGGAGCCGACATCAGGGAAAAGTACGGCGTCATGGTCGCTCAGACCAGCGGTGTCGTGTTCGAGGCGGGGCAGTGGATACGGATCCCCGTGAAGACCGATGAATCGGCGGTCTTCTATGTGTTGCACAATTTTCTATCAAAGATCGGTTTCGTCGACTGGGCTCGCAAGCAGGACGGTTGGATCTTTGCCGCCGCTCACGAGCATCCGGACCCCGCCAAATATCTCAGCAAAGTCATGAACAGGCTGTTGCGACGATGCGGTGCGAATGGCGGCGGCGAAGTGTTTCATTCGTTACGCGGCGACGCCATCGATGCCATGCGGAGCGCAAAAGTGCAGAGCCGCACGCGTCGGCTCCAGGCCGGCCACGAACTCGGCGACGTCCACGAGAAGTACGGTCACCGCGCACTCAAGGCTGAGGAATGCAAGCGGCTCGCCATCATGCCGTTGCCCAAGAGCATCAACTGGAAGGTGTTCGACAATCTCGATTTCGATGCCCTCGCTGCGAAGCGGCGCGGGGCCGGGCGCCCCCGTCGCGGGGGACGCTAACATGTCAGGAGGTCACATGAAGACGATCGCTATTGCTGGGAAGGGCGGCGGAGGAAAGTCGACGACGACAACGAACATCGCCGTCATAGCCCACCGGGCCGGGCTCAAGGTCGGTCTGCTCGACACTGACCCGCAGGGCTCGACACGGGATTGGCGCCGCGCGCGCGGCACTGCGGACATCCCGGTGCAGTCCTCCGACGGCACGCGTCTGAAGGAAGCCCTGGCTCGTGCCGAGCGTGCCGCTCTCGACGGAGTCTTCATCGATATGGCGCCGGCCATCGATGCTCACGCTCTTTCGATCATCGGCGCGGCAGATTTCGTAATCTTGCCGATGCGGCCGACGATCCTCGATCTCGGCGTCACCCGGAAGTGGATTGAACTTCTTCGCTCGGCAGCCAAGCCCTTTGGCGTCGTCATCAACGGGGCGTCGCCGCGTCGTCAGGGCGAGGACGCACCAATGGTGAGGGACGCGCGCAGCGCCCTGCGCAGGATCGGCGCTCCACTCTGGTCGGGCCAGATAACCAACCGCGTTTCCATCGCCTGTTCAGCCATTGGCGGACGTGGTGTTGCCGAGACCGATCCCATCGGGCCGGCTGCCGCTGAATACGCCGCCCTATGGCGGGGCATCAATCGAATCTTGGACACCAACCGGAGGATCAACAATGTCTATCCGACCCCGCACGCTGCGTGAATCGATCTCAATCGCGTCTGACTCCACACCAGCTTCCGATCCGTTCGGCGCCGAAAGCCAGGAAGTCAGTGAGTCCGCCGAGGTAGCTCGTCGCGGTGTACTCGTTCGGCTGAGTCCGGAAACCCGGCGGGCGCTGAAGCTCGCCGCGATCGAACGGGGCACCAGCATGCAGAGCCTGCTGTTGGAAGCTATCGCCAGCATCCTGAACCAGCAGGGTCACAAGCCGGCTTCGTGAGCGGGAAGCGCCAGGCCGAAAAGCAGGGCCGAAAAGCAAGGCCGACAATAACGAGGTCACTATGAAAGTACTCGACATCATCAACAGGGCAGCGGTGGTCTGTGTGAAGTTGCCCGATCGCACCGTCAACGCGGAAACCGACAGAAATTATCGGAAGACGTTCGTGCGCATGTGGCGCGAGCCGACAATCGATGCATTGGCGTCCAATATTGCTCGAAGCACGTACTACTACCGCCGCTCCGCTCTGCATCGCGTCAGCCGAGTTTGGCTACGCCGCCTATGCGCCAAATGCCTCGCCGCTGGTCGGCGCAACGATATCCAAGCGGTGCAACGCTGGACCGGAATTTTGTTGCGCGTTCTTAACCGGATTGAACCGGCGCTGCAGCGAGATCCCCCGGTCGCTGCCGGGGTGTCGCCGCTGCAATCGCAAGCGTCCCGCTGGCGTGAGGCAGAGGGATCGCATCCAAAGCCGGGCGCGAGAAGCAAGAAACACATACTCCGCCTGCTGCCGCCGAACTGGGACGAGCTTGTTTGGCTGACTGCCCTGGAGGAGTGGAATGAGCCGAAGGATCAAAAGGTGCTCGACACCTTGGCCGTCGCCCTAGTCGTTCCGGTGAGACCGGAGGAATTCGTGCCGGGTGATCGCCCGCATGGACGGTCGGAGGGGATCGTGGTCCAACTGCTCGCGCCCGAACGCCTTCACATTATTAATGCGACAGTAAAGAACCATGGCGGTCGCTACGGTGCCGGCGTTGTCACCGTGAAAATCAATCCGACCGAGGCGGGAGGTCCGGCCGCATATCTTGCGGCGCGCTGTTTCGCCGCCGGCGGCCGTATGGTGATCGCGAATGGCTCGAAGAATGCCGCTCGCAAAAGGTTATACAATTTGGGGAAGATCGCGCTGCCGGACAACGACGAAGCGATCACCCCTTTTGTGTTCCGCCATCAAGTGATGGCTGACCTGAAAGCGACGCTAGGTGCGGGGCGCGCCGTTGCGGCGGCAGCTGGACACTGCACGGACCGCACGCAGTCCGAATACGGACGCGTCGAGAACGGCCGCCGACGCCGCGGATTGATTGGCGTCGACAGCACCCGTACGCCACGTACCGGAAACGTCGAGAGGGCGCGCAACTTGGCGTCAAGGCTGCGGCGCCGTGGGCTGCGGAAGAAATGAGGGCGGCGGTCGAGATTCGGTTCGGACATCAGCGATGATGCGTGCCCCGATAGCACTAGCGGTTTCCTAAACCGAAGGTCGGAGGTTCGACTCCTCTCGGGACCGCCATGCAATCAAATACGAAATTGCATTTTGTAGCCCGGGGGAATCTCACTTTGTTCGAAAAATCGCCGTGTGGGGCTACACGGGGCTACAAGCGGTGACGCGCTACAACTGGCGACTAACGAAATGACCATCTCGCGGTTCGATGCCTGCCACCTCAGCCAACCAGTGCGTGCTCTGCACACTACGGCGTTAATAGTCGAAAATACCGCGCTGTGGGCGGGTATTCCCCTTCATGCGATTTGTCTCTGGACTCCCAAATATGAAATCATGGGGCTTGTCCGCCGAAAATCTCCGCTCGGTTGCGGCAATATTCCCATTTTTTGGAGAAACGAGTCGGAGACTGGATTCGATCACACTGGGCGGCCGGCGAGCCAGTCTCATAGGCAGACGCTTCAGACGTGCATTGTTAGCTCCGGCGGAATCGGCACACTTTTTGAGGAAATGTACACGGCGAAGCTCAAATTCGTGCAAATATTGCAATGTATAGACTTTTGCGAAAAGTACCGCATCGCCTTTCCGTTGTAATTGTTCTCGGAACGTTCTAGCGTGTCCTCCCTGTCAGTTCGTCTAGCCAGTGAGTGTGATGGCTACGGAACGTTTTTTTTCGCGCGTCAAACACGATATTTTTCGGCCATTTACTGGCCGGCACCGCGGTATTGCCTTCGAAGTCACAGTTGATCTCTATGACCGGGTACTTGGTGTTGCTGCCGACTACGATTTGGTTCTCAACCGCGAGCGGCTGAGTGACATTGTCGGGACGGCCATCGCCAAAAACCGTGACCTCATTGTACGCGCGCCGGAGCCCATCGCTCTTGAGCAAGCCGGCGAAGATGAAGAGCTCGACCAAACCCACGATGATCGTGAATACGCCAGGAAGCTCATCGTCCGACTGACTCACTATGGGGTTATCGAATCCTACTCCGATGCAACCCATCTGACCGTGCTGTGGCGTTTCACCATCGAGGGGAAGCGGATCGCGAAGATGTTTTCCGAAACGCGGCGGAGAACGTCGGGTGGCCGGCAGCGAAGCATTCGCGCCTGCCGCACGGCGCTGGAATCATTTCTGCGGGACAAAAACCACGAATATCTCGTGGATGCCTATGAATATTCGACCTCGATTTTTGAAGATGTCTGTCAAGTCGCCGACATGTTCAATGAACATCAGCGTCATCTTTTGACGCGCATTTATACCGGATCGAAAGAAGCGATCAATGACTATTTCCAAGGTGTCGACGATTTCCAGCGGCGTGGAGAACGCTACCTGACCAGCGACAATATTCACAACCACGCTACCGAGATCATCCGGCTGACGCTTCAGATCGAAGCGATGAACCCTGACGATCTCAAAACAATCGACAAAAACATTGCTCTCGACAATCCGGGCATCGAGGAAGACTCCAATGGAGCGGCGCTACATGCCTTTATCACCGAACGAATCCGCGAGATCGTCCGCTCCACCCGTCGCACAAAACACGAGGAATTGACGCAGGCCGTCGGCCAGTTCACCAGCAGATTCACGAATCTGATCATGCGGATCATCCGGCTGCAAACGGCGGGCCGCAATCCCTTCCTCGACTTTGCAGTGCTGTTCCGCGGACTTGGCGAACAGGAGCGGCAAGCGCTTACCCGCGAAGTGCTGCGCGGCATTCTGCCTCTCCGGCTCGATTTGATCGATCCGCGCAAGATCGCTCTGACTGAGCGCGCGGGCCGCCGCGAAACGCCGATCGACGCCAACATAGAAGCGCCCACGCGCGAGGAGCGCCTGCGGGCATTCGTCAAGAGCGCCCTCGAGGAAGCCTTCGCAATTTCGTCCAAGGACGTCGTAAACCGGCTCGAAGCGCTCGTCGCAGAGCACGGCTTTATCGATCTCCTCGACTTGCCGGTCGAAGACGCCCGTTCGCTATTGCTCGCCTTATGCGCGGTCGAGTCCGTGCGCGGAGAAACCGACGCGACGAAGCTCGGTGTGGTCCATCGAAGCGAACGCCGCGGCAATGGAGTCTTTGAGGCCGACGACTTCCGCTTTTCGCAAAGAGCCTGACATGCATGAGGTCGAGAGCCGATTGAACGCCAAAGGCATCCGCCGGGAAGATTTCCGGGCGATCTGCGGCATCCTTCTCACCAAGGGCTTGCTGTCCCGGTCGGAGGGCGGCGACTCCCTCCGGCTCTACGACGTTGCGGCGCGCTGCGAAGCCGAATTAACAGACTATCTAACCTTCGCTTTTCCGATCATCCTGATCAATACGCTGCGGCCTCCGCACTTCCGCCTCATCCCTTCGCACCACCGGGACGTCGGCTTAGACGATCCCGACGAGGACCTGGAGACGCGGCGCGAAATCAAGCAGTCCGTCGTCCAGGCCCTTGCTGCGGCTCTTTTGGCGCTCCGTATGCTTTATGACGAGCAACTCGTTGACAAGAAAATGGATGCAGCGGGCCGGATCGGGGTGAGGCTGACCGAACTCACCCTTTTTATGAATACGACCTTTGGCATCGGCCTTCCGGCGACAAAGGCGGACCAGAGGGCCTTGTTCATGAAACTCAAGAAGCACGGTGCCATCGATGTGAGGATTGACGCCCTCGCGGACGAAGATGCTGTCATTGTTATCCGGCCGGAAATTCTGACGTTGGTGCTCGATCAAAATGTGCGCGCAGCGCAAGCCGTCTTTGAAGTCGCTCAATCCGCGGGGCTGCCAGGAGAAGAAAACACGCCGAGCGCGCTCGATGCGGCCGAGCCGCAGCCGAGCAGCGGGAAAGCTGACGAACCCAAGAGCGCTCAAATCATCTCCCTTGAGCGCACCGATCGTAGCGCTCCGAGCCACACATGATCCTTCCTTCCGTCTAACCGGACCGCGCTTATGCGTATCAAGCAAGTATCGACGTTGCATTGGGGCGGTCTGCCGAACATGGACTATCCGTTCGGGGCTCACACATTGCTGGCCGGTGAAACCGGTTCCGGCAAGACATCGTTGATTGATGCCATCGTAGCCGTTATGGCCGGCGGCGGAAGCCGCTACTCCAAGTTCAACATTGCTCAAGCCCAGCCGGGACAGTCTTCCAAAAAATCACGCCGCACACTGGCTTCTTACGTGGTGGGCGGCAACGGCATGGGGCGTTTCCTGCGGCCTGGGGGCGCGCATGGATATGTATGCGTGTCATGGGACAAGGATGAATCGGACGGTCCATACGGCACGCCGTTCACCGCGATCATCGGAGCCGAAGCATCCCTGGAGCGCGAAACTGACGCCGTCCTCAACGGCGACATCGTTCGCATCCTGGTCCGCGGCCATGTCGTCGGTCTCTCCGACCTCATGCCGTCCGGCGAAAAAGTCCTTCCCGCTCAAGAACTCATCGTTTCGCTACGAACTAAGTATGGCACGGCCGCCGTCCGGGATTTCAAGAGCGCCGGCGAATACCTCGCCATGCTTTATGCCAACCTGAAAGGGGATGCTGCCCCTGTTTCGCGCGAGGAGGCGGATGGCGCGGTGAAGGCCTTCGTAAGCGCGATTGCATATAGGCAGCCGGACGATATCGACGGCCTCATCCGCGACGAGATTTTGGACACGGTTGACAATGAGAACCTCATTCAGCGGCTGATGGAAACGATCCGTGAAGTCAACCGATTGAAGAACGAAGCCATGCGGATGGAAGCGAACATCGTCCAGCTCGAAGCCGCGGAAAGCGACTTGAGAAGCGCGTTCGAGGCTTTCATGGACGAGCGGATGTTCAAGGCCCTGATCGAGATTCGGAAGGCGGACGACGTTCGTGAAACCCTGGCTTCGAAAACAATGGCCCGGGACCAGCACGCTCTCAATCTTGCTGAGACGACAAAAAAGATCGATTCCAGAAAGGTCCAACAATCAAAAATACAGGAGCAGCATGCGGAACTACAGCTGCGCATTAACAGAAACGATGTTTACGCCACCAAGAAGAAGCTCGAAGCCCTTGTCGAGGAACAAGGCCGTCTGATGGAGGAAATTCTTGCTCGAATCCTGCATGCCACCGCCGGGTTCAGCAAGGCCGCTCACGACGTCACCTTCATGCGGAGCGTGGTCAACACTGTTTCGGATCTCTCCGGAGAGCAAGTGAACCTTGAGACTTTGTCGCACCAATTCGCGCTTGTGAACTTGACGGCGCTCGAAGCTTCAATTCAAGCGGTTCGCGACGGGCTTGGAGATCAGCCGCTGGAGGTGATGACGAGGAATTGTGCGGCGATCCTTTCGTGCATTAGCCAGGTCTGGGACGCGTCCATTAATGGCGAAGCCGGGCTTCGCGCCGCGTTCAACGTCTCCTACCGCAATGCGGATAAAGTCTACGAAGAAGCCGCGCAGGCTGTCCGCGACGGTATACGCCGCGTGGAGAAACTCAAGACGGGTCAAATCGAATATCCTCCCCCCGTCGAGCTGTTTCTTGGACAGTTGCGGTCTAAGATTCCGCAGTGCAAGGCGCGCGTGCTCTGCGACGTTGTCGAAGTGACGAATCCCGAATGGCAGGCGGCCCTTGAGGGTTATATCGGATACGACCGTTTCACCATTCTCTACGACCGGGCTTATGAAGCCCAAATCGTCGCCCTAGCCAAGGCGTTCCGGCGTGAAAACGCGGGACCACGCGGCAACATTTCAGTTCCACAGCTCTCGCTTGCGATCGAGGACCGCCCCCGTGTCGATCAGGATTCAATCGTCAGCCTTTTGAAAATCAGCAACGACGCCGAGGCGGAGGGGTATCTCAAGGCCCGCTACGGCCGAACCATCATGGTGCGTGACACCGTGAAGCTGAAAAGCACCCGCAGCGGTGTCATGCAAGATGGCTGGTCTACGCAGGGCTACCGATATCAGCAACGCCGGTGCGCACAGGACGACCTGGTATTCGGTGCCGAGATCCGCCGCCGCCAACGCGAACTTCTTCTGAAGCGCGGCGAGGAGCTTAAAAAGGAAATCGAGAACCTGGAGAGCCGCAAAGTCATGTTACACAAGGCTTTGTCGATCAATGCGCCGGCCGCCGTCTCGCTGACCGCACAAGACCCTAAACGCTTTGACGAGGCGTCGGCGCTCCGGCGCATGGCCGCAGAAGAACTTGCCGGGCTGGATCTTTCCGCCGTCGCGGGCCTTGAAGCAAAGGCTAAAGCCCTCGAAGCTGATTTGAAAGACCTCGCGCAGCAAATTGAAACGCTCAGCGAGGAAAAGGGCGGACTCCAAACCATTATCGGCGGTCTCGATACCGAAATCCGTAATTTTGGAACGCAGTTGACCGACCTCGACCCGAAGGCCGAAGCGGCGACGGCGCAACATCAGGAATTGATGAAGCGTGCTTTTATAGATCGCGACGAATGGCCAAAGCGGTTTGCCGATGAGATCAAAGAGCGAAGGTCTCAAGATTCTTACGATCGCCGCAGTCGCGAGCGCAGTTCAACGGCTACAAATAGCGTCAACGAAGCCACCACCAAGCTTGCGACCTATAATCGCGATGCGCTCGACTTTCAGAAGCTTCAGATACAGGTGTTTTCATACGACCCGCGCTTTCCGGCCGACACCGTTGTTATCTGGATTCAGGATGTCTGGCGGCAAATCCGCGAACAAATGCGTTCGCAGAAGGACACAGGCCTGCCGGAACGACGGCAGCAATGCGAAATGGCCGAGCGAAGTTTCACCTCGTCCTTTACGACCGATTTTTGCGCCACAGTTTTGAGCAATGTGGATGGGCGTGACGACACCATCATGGCCCTGAACAGCAACTTGGAACGGATCAATTTTGGCGGTGACACGTATAAATTAATCAGTTCACTGAAGGCCGAGTATGAAGATTACATCGACCTTTTCCGGAAAATACGGACGTTGTCCGAGACCCGGAAGGCCGATCTCGACCTGTTCAACACGACCGAGCTGTCGCCAGTCGAGCGCGACACGCTGTTGAGGATTCGCGACCTTCTATTGGATGAGAAGGATACCGAACACGCGCTGACGGAGCTGAGGCGAATTGCGGACTATCGCAATTATCGGGCGTATGACTTCGAACGCCGCCGGGGCGAGTACTCCGTCGCCCTGTCCAAATGGGGCACGGGTTCCGGCGGGGAATCCGAGACACCTGTCTACGTGATTAGAGTCGCGGTCATGGCCTCCGCTTTCAAGATGTTTTCCCAGCAGAAGAAGGCCCATTTTCGCTCCATATTCATGGATGAAGTATTTTCCACAATGGATGAGGGCCGTACCCGGCGCGTCCTGAGGTTCCTAAAGGAGCTCGGGCTACAAATCGCTTGCGCGGCTCCAACGCGTTCGATGGCGGCTGTCCTGGACGAGTTCGACACGCGGATCAATTTCTCGAAATACGAGACGGCCAGCGGTGATCGTTCCGACGTAAATATCATCGATTTAAATAATGCCCGTGTCCGCGCGCTGTACGAGGCGCACCGCAATGCCGTAGCGGCGAGCGCGACCGCCGCGTTCGAGAAGACTTCGGAATCTCCACTGCGCGTCGTCACAAGCGAATCAACGCGCGCAGCGAACTCAAGCGGGTCATGAGCCTTATCCATTCGACACCTATGAACATGGAAGCAGCCCTCGACGAGCCGCTCATCAGCCGCATCTTCGCGCGGGCGCTTGATCGCCTTGATAGCCAGCCGGCCGCCGGGCGAACCCATCGCGTGCGGATCAACCTTGACGAGGCCATGGCGCCCGAAATCCACCATGCTGATAGCCTCGCGGCTCGCGACGTTGCGTGGGCCGCCGTCGATGGCATTGTGGAAGCGACATGGGGCGAAGTCGGCTATCGGCTGCACCGCAAGCACGGCGCCCGCGAAGAGCGCCAACCCTACCTTGACATCTCGTGGTCTGACGATGTCGAGGATTTGATCCGAAGCAAACTGAGACGTCCTCGTAAGGGGCAATCCTATTTTGCGCAATGGCGGGCCTTGGTAGAGGGCCAAAATCTTGTTTTGCCGGAAGCGGTACGGGCTCAACTCGCCGCCATGCCGATCGTGATCGCGGGCCGCCCGGTTGAGGACGTGTTCGCCCGCTTTCTATCGGTCCGCGAAATAGCAGGTGAACAGCTTCTCCTGCGCGAAGTATCGTCGCGCATATTTTGGGGACTTTCAAAAGTCCTCGATGGGCGTGCCGACGCCGTCGCAGCGCTTCTGGAAGCCGACGAATGTCCCTTTCCAGAGCAGCCGGTTGTGCTGAACGTCCACCTCTCAGATCAACCGACGTCATTTCTGTTCGTCGAAAACCATGTTTCCTTCGAGCGCCTCAAGCAACGAAGCGATGTGCGGAAGTATGCGCTGATTTTCTCAAGCGGCTTTCGCGGCGCGGCAGCGCGACTTCGTAAGGCGGGTAGATGCAGCGTGTACTACACCCGCAACAGTCCCTCGCAGTCAATTGTGGTGTTTGAAGAGGCTTTATTCTCAACAACGGATATTCCCACTTTCTTCTGGGGCGATCTCGACTTTTCCGGAATGGCGATCCTGGCTACGCTGCGCTCGACCTTCGCGTCGGCGCAGGCGTGGGAGCCCGGCTATGCACCGATGCTGGCCCGGCTCATGTGTGGTGACGGTCATTCACCTGCAGAGAGTGGCAAGGAGCGGCAGCGCGTTGTGGAACGGACGGGATGTCCGTATGCCGACGAAACGCTTATCCCGGCTCTGAAATCTACTGGCCAATTCGTCGATCAAGAGTAACATAATGTTCGGATGACGCGCCGATGATTGGCAGTCCCTAGTTGTGTAAGTAAGAGCTGGTGATCGGAGCTGCCGAGCCGCGTCCTTAGCGAATAGCACATATTTTGATATTATTCCATGAATGGACGTTAAACGCCAAGCAGCAGATGATTGCGCTGTCCGTCCCAACTGAGTGACGCAGCTTGACTTAAGTCGCCCAAATCCAGATTTGCGTGCTGATCCCCCTGCAGGATGGCCTTGGTAATTGTGGGCGCTAGGAAGGCCAAGCAGATTCGCTTACGGACGACTTTCGGATGCATATCGATAGCCATTGCGAGAGCTTCGATGGAATCGTGCGTGCCGTCGGTGAGGAGTTTGAGCCACGCATGGGCACGGACGACGATCTGCACCAGTTGTGGATTTGGTGGTTGATCACCGCCATGCGGGCTCTGCTCGTCGATCTCAACGAGACCGCGCTGGGCTCCAGCTTGCCAAGGAATCTCAATCGACGTGCGATTCAGGTTTCCTGAATCGTTTAACGTTAGGACGATTCGTGTTGTGTGTACGACAATGCGGGCAACGTAGTGTTCGATCAGATCCCGGGGCGAGAGTTCCGCATTGGCTTCTCCATCCTGACTTTTCGTCCGCAGCGCTTTTAATACGGCGGCCTCGATTTCCATACCCGAAACGCGTCGGACCGACCCGACTTGGGTTTTGCGGCCATTCCGAACTGCTGAACTGATATAAAATGGATACCGAATCCCATTCTTCACCGAAAAACTCGGGCTCATCCGGTTGCCGCGATCATCGAAGAGGATGCCGGTAAGCAGGGCGCCAGTTTTCTGTTGGCGCCCTGTGCGAGCGACGGTGTTGGATTTCAAGAGCTCCTGGACCTTCTCGAAGGTGGCACGGTCGATGATCTGCTTGTGCTCGCCCGGAAACCAGGATCCGTTGTGGCCGGCCTCTCCCAAGTAGGTGCGGTTCTTTAGAAGATAGGCGAGGGGACCGTAAGTAAAGGGAATGCTGCCGACGATCTTGCCGGTAGTTGCTCGCTTCTTGGTGACGATGCCATTTTTGCGAAGTTCTTCGGCCAGCTTCAGGAGCGATTTTACAGCGAGATAACGCTCAAATAGCATGCGAACCGTCTTTGCCTCGCTTGGATTGACGACTAGTTTCTTTTCTTTGCTGTCATAGCCAAGCGGGACGCTGCCGCCCATCCATTTGCCCTTCTTGCGGGAGGCGGCGATCTTGTCGCGGACACGTTCGGACGACAATTCTCGCTCAAACTGGGCAAATGACAGAAGGACGTTGAGCGTCAGCCGACCCATCGATGTGGTCGTGTTGAACTGTTGTGTTACCGCCACGAAGGAGATCTTCTTCGCGTCGAAGGCCTCAACCAGTTTTGCAAAATCGGCGAGCGAGCGGGTGAGGCGGTCAATCTTATAAACCACGACGACGTCGACTAGCCCGGCATCAATATCCTTGAGCAAGCTCTGCAGGGCAGGACGATTCATATTGCCGCCGGAGAAGGCCGGGTCGTCATAGTGCTTGGCTAGACCCTTCCAGCCCTCATGTGTCTGCGATTTGATATAGGCCTCGCAAGCTTCGCGCTGGGCGTGGAGTGAATTGAACTCAAGCTCAAGGCCATGCTCGGTCGATTTGCGGGTGTAGATGGCGCAGCGAAGAGCCATGTCGGATTTTCCCTTCATTGGGGATTATTCCTTGCCGGCCCGCAGGCCAAAGAATCGAGGACCGTTCCAACGGGTGCCGGTAATCAGGCGTGCGATCTCGGACAGGTTCTCATAGGGATGATGCTGATAGACAAAGCCCGTCTCTGCCACGGTGACCCGGTGGCTCGTACCCTTCCACTCGCGGACCAGGATTGCTCCGGGCTTAATCCGTCTCGGCAACACAATTTTGCCAGGGGTCTTGGCGTATTGCGCAATCAATTGGTTCAGCAATCGAGCTGTCGCTCGGTCGAGCCCGCCATAGGCATCTTCCTGAATTTTCTGGGCGATGCTCCGGCGTAGGAGATCTGGGCCGAATGCCTTTGGCGGGTCAGATTTGAACTTCGCACGCCAGAGCGCGCGAAGTTCAACGATAGGCATGGATCGAAGCCGTTCGATTTCGACCTCGACTGCTGGGTCAACTACGGACCGCATCAGTGCGCCCGCTTGCGCTTCGACCGGCTGGCGCCCACCGGCTTGCCGGCAGCGATGCGGTAGGTCCGTTTTCCGTTGGTCTCCTGCGAGACCAGATTCAGTTTCAGCTTTTTGCGCACGACACCGGCAAAGAACCCCCGCACCGAATGTGTCTGCCAGCCGGTCACTTTCATGACGGCGGCGACTGTGGCTCCGCCCTTTTGGCGCAGCATGGCAAGGACGCGATCCTGTTTCGATTGATGCCCGCTGTTCGGTTTTGGGCGAGAGGTGGCTTTTGCCTTCGCCGCGCGCTTGGGCGTTGGAGATGAAGGCTGCGGCACGGGTGAGCTTTGACCGGCGGGCGCAATAGCTGTCTGTTTTGTGTTGGTCATCACATTTTCCTCCATGGACTGACGGCTCGTCGGCCGCCACTGCCATAGCGCCCGCGGAGGCCATCGGCGCTGGCGGGGAGGGGGATAAACGTGGGGGATGATCAGATTCTGTTGATGCGATTGATCATGCTGGCGGCATTGAGGAAAGTGGTCACCTCGTAAATGAGCTGCTCGACGTCGAGCGCGATCTCGACGGCCTTGTCGACATTGCCGGCCTCGGCGCAGGCTTCCGCTGCTTTGGCGATGCTGGCGGCTTGTTCGAGGCGTTGTCGCATTTCAGCGAGGTGATTTTTGAGCAGGAGGTCGAGAGTCTGAGCATCCATGGTGGCGTCCTTTCGCCACCACACACGCTCTGTCGCGCGCAGAAGTCGAGCGAAAGCCGAGCAATCTTATGGCTCATTTGCGCCCCGCCGGATCATCTTCGGATCGGACAGAAATCGCCGTCAGGGGCGAAGTTTTTGCAGCGCCCGCAAAATCCGTACCGGGTCGGCGCCGAT
>JAUSBQ010000096.1 GCA_030651965.1 Pseudolabrys sp.
ATGGCGCGGGTGGCGTCCTCGGCGATGCCGCGGACATTGCTCATCGCCGCCGTCTTGGTGGCGGCGATGGTCTTTTCGGCTTCCGCAAGCTTGGCGTTGAGCTCGTCTTCGAGCGTCTTGCGGCGGGCTTCCGCCACTGCCGCCTGCTTGTCGCGGGTTTCGTTGGCAATCGCCTGCGCGTTGGCGCGGGCATCGGCCAGCGCCTTTTCGTAGGCCGCCACCGCCGCGTCGGACTGCGCCTTGAGCGCGCCCGCCTCGGCGATGTCGCCATCGATCCGCTTCTGACGGCTTTCGAGGATGGAGCCTACGCGCGGCAGCGCCCACTTCGCCATCAGCACATAGAGCAGGACGAAGGCAATCACGAGCCAGACGAGCTGCGACGCAAAGGTCTGCGACTGAAAGGGCGGGAAGCCGCCCTTATGATCGCCGGCCGGCTGCTCGGTGCCCGTCTTGAGTGGTTCTGCCATCGTCAGCTCCAGCGCGTGTCGCGCATGATCCCGAAAAGTGTGTAGCGGTTTTCGGACAAGATCATGCGCAATCCAAAAGAGTTTACAGCGCGAACAGCAGCAACAGCGCGATCAGCAGCGAGAAGATGCCGAGCGCTTCGGTGATGGCGAACCCGAAGATCAGGTTGCCGAACTGACCCTGCGCCGCCGACGGATTGCGGATAGCGGCCGAGAGGTAGTTACCGAAGATGATGCCGACGCCGACGCCGGCGCCGCCCATGCCGATGCAGGCGATGCCCGCGCCGATGAATTTCGCTGCCATTGGATCCATAACAAGCTCCTTTTCGTTTAGGTTCGCCGGGCCTTAGTGGCCCGGGTGAATTGCGTCGTTGAGGTAGATGCAGGTCAGAATTGCAAACACATAGGCCTGCAAGAAAGCCACCAGCGTTTCGAGCGCGGTGAGAATGACGATCATGCTGAAAGGCAGAATGCCGCCGAGCCAGCCGACCGTGCCCATGGCGCTGCCCATCAGGATGATGAAGCCGGCGAAAACCTTCAGCGTGATGTGTCCGGCCAGCATATTGGCGAACAGACGCACCGAGTGCGAGATCGGCCGCGAGACGAACGACAGCACCTCGATGAAGACGATCAGCGGCAGGATCAGGACCGGCACGCCCTTCGGCACGAAAAGATTGAAGAAATGCAGGCCGTGCCGATACAGGCCGTAGAACAACACGGTGAGAAACACCGTGATTGCCAGCGCGGCGGTGATGATGATGTGGCTGGTGACGGTGAAGGTGTACGGGATCAGCCCGATAAAGTTCAGCGTCAGGATGAACATGAAGATCGTGAAGACGAACGGGAAGAACCGCATGCCTTCGGAACCGGCGGTCGAGCGCACGGTGGTCGCGACGAATTCGTAGGACAGCTCCGCGGCCGATTGCAGGCGCGAGGGCACCAACGCGCGCTTGGCAGTGCCGATCACCAGGAAGGCGGTGATGATGATAACCGCGGCGAACATGAAGGCGGCGGAATTGGTGAAAACGATCTCGGAGGTGCCGATCTTGGTGACCGGAAAGAGATCAATGATCTGGAACTGATGGATCGGATCGTTGGCGGCCATTTGCTTCTTCGCGCTCTATTTCGGCTCTAATCGGTCAGACTGGTCACGAACGACACCCGCCGCCCGCATCACGTTGAGAACGCCGGCGGCGAAGCCGAGCAGCAGAAACACAATGAGCCCCCACGGCGAAATACCGAGCCAGCGATCGAGAAGCCAGCCGATAATCGCCCCCACCAGCACGCCGGCGACCAATTCGGTCGACATGCGAAACCCGCGTGCGTACGCCGAAGGATCGGCGCCCGCGCGAGAACCAGCCGCATTTTCGGGAGCTCGGTTCGCATCTGCGATCCGGTCGCCGAGACGTTGGAGCCTCGCGGAGAGAGCAGCCTCGTCGGCCGGCGGTTCTTGACGGTCACCTTGCCCGCGCCTGTCGTCAGCCATGCTTTCGACTCGCGTAGTAGAAAGGCCCGTTTTAGTCCCACCGCCCTAAAAGCCGCGCGGACCATACTGATCGGGTACGCGTGAGTCAAGGAAGCGCCATTCTAGCCTAAGCAATTGATATGATATGAAAAATTCTTGATTTTTCGGTGGGCGCGAATGCCGGTTGCGTGCACTGCGGCATGATAGCCCACAGGACAAGGCGCTGGTGCAGTTCAGCGCCGCCGCCGGGGGTGTTAGGCTCTCGCGCCGGGGCCGATGCGGAGGACTTGAAGCCATGCGAATCCTGAGCCTCGCTGCCGCCGCCAGCCTGGTGCTGCTGGCCTGCGGGCCGCTTGCCGCGCAAACAGCAGACGTTGCACCGGGAACGACCGACGCGGCACAGGAGCCAGCGCCGCCGGAAGCCACCGCGCGTTATGCCTTCAGCCGCGTCGAGGCCGGCTTCCTGCGCTTCGACAGCGTTAGCGGCCAGGTCGCGCTGTGCAGCCAGCGCAGCACCGGCTGGGCCTGCCAGGCTGTGCCCGACGACCGCGCGGCGCTGGATAGCGAGTTTGCCCGCCTGCAAAACGAGGTGACGCAGCTCAAATCCGAGATCGCCGCGTTGCGTGCCCCGGCCGAGCCGCCGCGACCGCCGGCGGAGTTGGCGCCGCGCGGCGAAGGCGATGCCAAGACCGGGACGCTCAAGCTGCCGACCGACGAGGACATCAAATGGGCACGCGCGGCGATCCAGAAGGTCTGGCAGCAATTCATCGACATGGTCGCCGAGTTGCAGAAGGACATGCAGCGCAAGGGGTAGGGGCTGCCGCGGCGCCCCGGAATGTCAAGGTTGGTTCATGCGCCGCAAACTCTCCCCCATCACCACGATCCCGGCGTCCTCCATCGCCACCGCGACCTTGCGCGTCGATACGCCGGGCGCGGGTTTCAGCGAAATCACAACTGAGGCCAAAGCCTTCGTCGCAGAGAGCGGTGCGCGGGATGGCGTGCTGCTGATTTTTCTGCGCCATACCTCGGCGTCGCTGACCATTCAGGAGAACGCCGACCCGGACGTGCAGACCGATCTGACCGCCGCGCTTGAGCGGCTGGCGCCGGAGAACGTACCTTGGGTGCATGACGCCGAAGGGCCGGACGACATGCCCGCGCATATCAAGGCCATGCTCAACGGCATTTCGCTGCATGTGCCGGTGACGAGCGGCGCCTTGGCGCTCGGCACCTGGCAAGGCATCTACCTGATCGAGCACCGCCGCAAACCGCATGTGCGCGAGGTGATCTTTCAGTTCATCGGCAGCGTGGGGTGACCCTGACGTCAAATTCCGAACAGGCCGAAGACCAGCGCCACCACCCACATCGTGATCGATATCGCCGAGGTCCACATCGCGAAGGTGAGATAGGTCTCGCGCAACACCGTCGAACTCGCCCATTGCGCGTGGTCGGCCGGCGGCCGCAGTTTTTCCGGCAGATAAAGCCACATCTCGGTCTTGCGGTAAGGTTTGGTGCGCGCCTCGCGGGCTTTGTAGATCAAAACGCCCGCCATCATCGCGGTGAGCGTACCGCCGGCCTGAAACGCCAGCCGCGGCTCGAACGACATCCCGACCATGGTGCAAAATATTGCCAGCGAACCGAACAGGCAGGCGCGCTGCACGGTCTCGAACGCAATCCGCCGCATTTCCTGCATACCGCGCCCCCGCGCGAAATCGATTTCCGACGGCGCCTATATTACTGCAAACTCGCCATGCCCGCGGTCACGAAGCCGTCAATCTCCGAATTCGTCGCCGTCAGCGACAGCACCAGGGCCGAGCCGTACAGAACGCCGGCAATGGCCGAGCCGGATTTGGCAAAGCGCAACAGCAGATTCTGCATGTAGTCGCGTGCGATCCGCACGCCATCTTCGCCGGACGGGCGCTCCTCCGGCTCAAGGCCGCGCCAGACCTCGCAGCGCCGGAAGCGCTCCTCAGTCAGCAGGTAGCTGCGGATCAGCATGACGAGCGTGAAAATCAGGGCCACCGTCGCGCCGATCTTGAAGGCCAGCGGCGGGGCGAAACTGAAGCCGATCATCAAGGTCACCGCGGCGAGCAGGAAAAAGCTGGCGTCGCGGGCAAGAGTGAAAAACGCGTAGCGCTCGCACGGGATCATGGCTGCCTCCTCCGACCACCCGCCCCACACCCAGAAATGCAAATGCCGTGCCATGCCCCCAAGCATGGGAATTGCGATTTGACTAACACCGCGCCGGCAAACTTGTTCCGGCAGGTAGGCTGTTACAGTCCGAACTGGAAAAAATTACCGATCGCCGGCAGCGTCAGCAGCGCGGTACCGGCAAGCCAGATCCACAGCGAGACCGGGGTCGAGTCGTCCTTGATGCCGGCGAAGCGTTCGTAAAGCGCGGCGGGAATGCCGGCGAGGACGATGGTCGCGGTCGACACCATCAGCGACGAGAACATCAAGGTCAGCCCGGTCGAACCGAACAGCAAAGCCGGCGCCAGCACCTGAACGTGGATGAGCGCGAACAACAAAGCGGTCTGGTTGAAGATGCCGTTGATCATGCCGAAGAAGGCGATGCCGATGAAATAGAAATTGCGTTCCATGGCTTAGGTCACCTTCGGGACCGCGCCCATC
The DNA here is from genome assembly GCA_030651965.1 of Pseudolabrys sp. Lineage (GTDB taxonomy): Bacteria > Pseudomonadota > Alphaproteobacteria > Rhizobiales > Xanthobacteraceae > Pseudolabrys. Next base: position 4,558 of record JAUSBQ010000096.1, read on the forward strand.
AGCAGGAAGCCGTAGAGCAAAGCGACGCGGAGCCAGAACAGCCAGACGAAGCCGAACAGCCAGATGACGACCGGCGGGGTGGCCTTCGGCGTCACCAGGGCAATGGCGGCGACGACCGGGTCGGTGAGGCGGCAGAAGAAGCGCCAGATGTAGTTCGGCGAATCCGGATCGACAAACAGGCCGAGCAGCACGCGCCCCAGCAGGGTGTACATCACGACCGCCAGAATGAAATTCGGCAGCTGATAAACCCAATAAGAAAAAAGCGTTGCTTCGCCCACGGCTCGTTCTCCCTGCAGCACCATGGCGGTTGCCGGATCGTCCGGCAACCGAAAAAAAAGCGGGGCCCCGAAGGGCCCCGCTCCAGATCGAACCGTATGAACGGTCAGGTCTTTTCTTCGAGCACCGTGCGGCCACGCGCCTTACGGATTTCGTCGACATAAGCCTGCATTTCCTTGGACGGTTCCTTGCCCATGAGGCTGACCACGTAGATCGTCAGGAAGCCGAGTGGCGCGCCCAACAAACCGCAAGCGATGTTGTTGAGGTTGAACCAGCCGACCTTGTTGGCAAGCGGATGGGCCAACGTGACCCAGCCGTCCATGGCGTTTGGTGCGGCCATAGCCGTGGCAATATTCACCAGCGGAGCGCCCGAAACCGGATTGAGCAGCGAGCTCATGCCGGCGTACTTCACACCGAAGCCGGGGAAGTAACGGGTGGTCACCAGGTAGAATATGCAGAGGCCGAAGCCCGCCAGCATGCCGGCGCTCGCGCCCGGCGCCGTGGTCCGCTTCCACCAGACGCCCATGATGAGCGCCGGGAAGTTGCCGGCCATTGCGAGCGAGAACGCCCAGCCCACCATGGCCAGGATGTCGCCCGGTCTGGTCGCCGCCGTTGCCGCCGCCGCCACAGCGACCACCAGCAAGAGGACGCGAGCCACGAGGAGCCGGCGGATCGTCGGCGCGTTCGGGTCGATCATCTTGTAGTAGACGTCGTGAGACAGAGCGTTGGCGATAGCGAGCAGCAGACCGTCAGCGGTCGAAAGCGCCGCCGCCAGACCGCCCGCGGCCACCAGACCCGAGATCACGTAGGGAAGGCCCGCGATCTCCGGCGTGGAGAGCACGATCACGTCCGTATTGATCACGAAGTCCTGCAACCGGACGACACCCGGATGACCGGCGATCGCCTTACAGGCAGCAACGATGGCGTCGATGCTGGCGGCATTCTTGCCGCAGATCTGGATCAGGCCCAGTTCGCCCCAGGTGAACATCCAGGGACGGACCTGCGTCAGATCCCGGCCGATGATGTTGGTGTACACTTCCAGCTTCGAGAACGCGGCGTAAGCGGGCGCCGAGAAGTACAGCAGGAAGATGAACAGCAACGACCAGGCGACCGACTGCCGCGCTTCACGCACCGACGGGGTGGTGAAGTAGCGCATCAGGATGTGCGGCAGCGAAGCGGTGCCGACCATCATGCAGATGACGATGCCGAAGAAGTTCAGCGGGCTGTAGGTTACGAAAGGTGAGATGTGCGGCTTGAGATTGGCCACCGTGGCCAGTCCGGACGCCAGCATCGCGCCTTCACGGGCGGTGATTTCCGCAATCGCATTGCCGTAGGTCAACTGCGGGATCGGAATGCCGTACTGCTTGGTCGACAAGATGATGATCGGCGTCAGGTAGGCGATGATCAGCACGACGTATTGTGCAATCTGCGTCCACGTGACCGCCCGCATGCCGCCCAGCATCGCGCACAGCAGAATGCCGACGAGGCCTGCGAACACCGCAAGTTCGAACTGCATGCCGAGGAAGCGCGAGGCGATCAGACCGGTGCCGAAGATCTGCGCCGTCACGTAAGTGAAGGAGCAGCACACCAGCACCACCACGGCGATGCCGCGGGCGAAGTTGCCGCCGAACCGGAACGCCATGAAATCCGGCACGGTATAGGCGCCGAACTTGCGGAGATACGGTCCGATCAGGATCGACACCAGCACGAAGCCGCCGGTCCATCCGAGCACCCATGCGATGCCGTCGTAACCGAGCAGGAACAGGGTGCCCGCCATGCCGACGAAGGACGCCGCCGACATCCAGTC